>NZ_JBBIAB010000001.1:0-313329 GCF_039634785.1 Tistrella mobilis
GCATACCCAAAACGCCCCAGCCAACTTCACAACCCTGAAGCACATGGCTCATAACCTGCTGCGACAAGCACCGGGAAAGGACTCCCTACGCCTCCGACGCAAGGTCGCCGCTTGGGACGACAACTTCCTCGCAAGCCTTATCGCTGCTTAAAAAACTTTCACCCGATTCCCCTGGGACGGTCCGGCAGGACGGCCCGGGAAAGGCGATCAGCCGGAGGACTGCAAAACCTGTGTGCACCTGATCTGCATGAGCGCATAATCGGAGGATCATCTGCCTGAAGGACGGCACATCCCGTGGCCTGCAACAGATCCGCCGACAGAGGGCCCGCATATCATGGCCAACCGCCGCTTTCGTGGCTCGCGGTTCTGGCCGGCGCGTCGGGCATCGCCTTCGGTGCCGACTGGCTGGGCGCTGCATTCGGACTTGATGCCGCCCGGATCTGGGTGAGGATGGCGGCCACGGGCGTCGCAGCCGCTCTGGCGGTGCCCCTCGCCCTGCAGACCCGCATCCCGGCACTGCCCGTCGGCCGAAGCCGGACTCTGGGCACGGTCATGCTGCTGCTGGCAGCTCTCATCACCTGGGGCATCGCCGCATTGGCCGCAGAACGGCCCTGGTTCGACGGGATCAGCATGATGCTGATCCTGCTGATCACGCTGCCGGTTCATGCCGCGATCGTCTTTCTCCGCGCGGCACGCGCACGGCCGGTTCACATGCCGGCCGCCCGGCCGGGCGCGGCATCTCCGGCGCTGCTGCTGCCACCACTCGCCATTGTGTTCGCCGGTTATGCGCTTCTGCCGCCAGAGACGACGGGCTCTCGCTTCGCCCTCCCGCTGCTGCTGGTGGTGACGGTATGGGGTGCAATGCTCATGGCCCATAGCTTCGCGATCAGCGGGGCCTGGCCGGAATGCCTCAGCCGCATCAGCGGCAATCCCACCACACGCGTGCTGGCGATCATCCTGTCGGTCCTGACCGCGCTTCTGATGCTGGCAGCACTTCCCACCCAAGCCGATCCTGTATCCAGAGGGCCTGTATCCAGAGGGATCGCCGCGATCGCGGGTTGCGTGATGGTGACCTCGATCGCAGTCGCTCTGTCGCACGGCATCCGTCATCGCGCCAACAACCGGAGTTCCTGATGATCACGACCGTCATTGCGCGCATTCATGCCGTCGATCGGGCGGGCGCCGGCAAAAACTGGCTGCTTGCCGGTCTCGTCGCCGGCACGGTCGTCATCACCGGGATCGGCGACTGGCTGAGTGCGGGGCTTCTTGACATTGCCGCGCTCAGACAGGTGTACGGCGTCACACTGGTGGCCGTCCTCGGCTATGCGGCGCTCCTCAGCCAATTGCCCGCGATGCGCGCTCACCCGGGCCATCAGCGGCCGGGGCGGCCTCTGGCGATCGTCCTGAACCTCACTCTGTTCAGCATCACCATGACACTTCTGGGGGGCTCGCTCGTCTCTCCGCTGCCCGGTGCCTGGATAAACGTCGACAGCCACACGATCGCCGTCGCTCTGGCATTGTATACGACCTTCACACTGTCTCTGCTCCGCGACCCGGCCGTCGCCATGCCGCGATCGCCCGTGATATCGGGCTCGCCGGGCCGCGTCATCGGGCGGCGTCTGCTGCCGGCCGTGACGATCATGGCGCTGGCCGCATCGATGTATTCGGCTGAAATGATGGGCCGCACAGGCGTGACGGCCCTGATCATTCTTGCGGGCAGCATGGCGATCCTGGACATGCGCCGTCTTGCCAGGGGCTGCACGGCATCCGGCCATCTCGCCGAGCCGGCCCCCGAAACCGAAGCCGGCTTCGCGGCGATCGCCCGGGCAGCCCGGCATCTGGGGACCGGCGCCTGCCGGATCTGCATGGTACTGGGCGCTCTGCTGGTCACGAGTGCGGCCTGGCCGCTGCTGACCGGTACCGGTGCAACCCGGATCGTCGGCGGGCTTGGCGCTGCGCTGGCGCTGGTGCCGTTCGCGGCCGCCTGCCTGCTCGCCGAACTCGCCAGGACGCCTCCGGTCAGTTCGCGATCAGCGTGAATGCGGCCCAGGTCTGTTCGGGCACACCGGCCTGTTCCAGCATGATGGAGAGTGTCAGGCCGCGCGGCGAGCGTCGCCGTCGCATCCGCCCCAACTACCCCGGTCCTGAGCACCACCAGCTCGCGCGACAGATCGACCGCCTCGGCCCGGCGCCCTCGTGCATCGGCGGTGCCGATGGCCTCTTCCAGCGCTGCGTCACGCCGGCCCGGATCCTCCGCCGCACCCGCCGGCCATGACAGGAACAACAGCCCATTGATCACGAGAGCGCCCGCTAGGCGGCGTGGCAGCGGAGTAACAGGACGAATCATCGGGCAGGCACTTCCGAAAGCTCAGGATCATCCATTCAAGTCCGATCTCTGGCCTTACGAACAGCAACCTTTCGGTGACCCGCCGAGCCTACGGCCCGCCTGACTATCGATCTGTAACGACGCCATGAAACGGGCCATTCAGCACCAGAGCGCTAACCGGTCGCGGCAACCGACGTTTTCTGCGCCAGCACCTGGCCTGGTTACCGGATCTTCGTCTGGTGTCAGCGGAACGTGCCTCCAGAGTCTTCCGCCCAGGCGTCCAGGGCAGCCTCAAGACGGCCACTTTGCGCCATTCCCCGACTTTCCAACCAAGTCGGCACGATATCTGTAGAGCGTACCAGCTTCATCACACGGTCGGGATGGATCCCCAGACCAATGGCGGAGAATGGACGCAGTACGGCCGCAATGCTCATCAAAACTCCACGTGGTACAAGGTAGGTCTTAGCACGCGGAAAGTGCTTACGACGAAACGCCTCGATAATCTGCTCGATGGTATAACGATCTGGATAGACGCCATTAAAGCGCACAAAGCGCTCTCCGAGAGCATCCACCGCCAGCATGGCATCGACCAGATCCCCCACATAAAAACAGGCCTTAATAGTGTCTTTGCGGCCCGGATATACAAAAAATCCACGCCTCAAAAGAGCGGCAAGACGGGTAAAATTACCGCCCTCTCCTTTGCCAAAGATGACACCAGGACGTACAATGACAAGCCGCCGATCCTCCGCCTCATCCAGCCACGCCTGATGAATGCGTTCAGCCAGAACTTTCGACGCGCCATAGGCTGAGTTGGGATTAGGAGGCGTTGTCTCTGATTTTGTCTCTTCGCTCGCTCCATAAACTGAAATTGAGCTGGTAAATATGAGGTTCCGAACGCCATGCCGGCGCGCGAACGCCGTCACTTCCGTGGCACCCAAGACATTAGTTTCATAATATTCATGGGCCTCATGACCAGGCGTTGTATGAACGGCCGTAAAATTAAAGATCTTGCGAATTGGGCCTTCAATTTTAAATCCGGAGAGATCACGCACATCGACCACGTGATACTCAACGCCGTCGACAGGAGATTTCGGCTGACGATGATCTGCAGACACCAACCGCGCATCAGTTGTTGCTGCAAGCTTACGGAGAAGGTGAGTGCCGATGAAACCCGCACCGCCAAACACCAAAATCACTTCACGCATCAGCCGTCCTCAATGACTTATTCCGAGCAGGCTGGCGCGCGTCCCCCTTAGTGGGAGCGACCTCTCCAGCCCTGCAACAAGATAGCACGCAAGCTCGGCCACCAACATGACCGAAATAGGCCGCCTGAGTTCGGTCTGCCGCCGAAGACACCGGCCATATGCAACCGGACCGCGTTCTCCTGAACATGTCTTCAGGGGTTACATGGCCTCCTGGATCAGGACCGGATCAACCTCGCATGAGGGAATCATCATGGGACTCCGATGACGTACGACCATGAGGAACACCGTATCTCGGCTTCTCCGGCTGTCGCACGAAGAGCCGGTGCAGATCGACCGCGTCTGGGTGTGATGAGTCCGGAGCCTATTGCCTGGCGAGAGCCACCATTATCATGACTCCATCGACCCCATCCACGGGCTGCGCGCCAAGCCACCGGAGGCCGAAGCCCGGCCCGGCCCGCCAGCCGGCCGCTTCCGCGGCATCGACCACCGCCGCCTCGGCCAGGGCGGCGACACCGGCCTTGCGGGTGTGCTTCTCGATCTTGGCCGCCAGGTTGACCGGGGCGCCGATCACGGTCAGTTCCAGCCGGCTTTCATCGCCGACCGCACCGAAGACCACCCGGCCTCCGGCAATGCCGATGCCGATCGCGACCGCATCCAGCCCGCCCAGCCGGCGGGCCTCGTTCCAGCGGGCCACCGCATCCAGCACGGCGGTGGCCGCCGCCATCGCCCGGGCGCCATGGGCCGGGTCGGGCGCGACGGCGCCGAAGGTCGCCATGATGCCGTCGCCCAGAAACTTGTCGATGGCACCGCCCTCGGCCTGGATCACCGGCACCAGCCGGGCCTGGTATTCGGCCAGCAGGCTCATCAGCGCATCCGGCGCCAGCCGCTCGCTCATCCGGGTGAAGCCGCGGATATCGATCATCATGATCGTCGCCTCGCGCTCGGCCCCCGAACCCGGGGTCATCGCCAGCCCGGTCTCGGCGATGCGCCGGGCGACGTCGGGTGCGAAGAACCGGGCGAGCGAGGCCCGGGCCGCACCCTCTTCCTCGGCACGCACCAGCAGGGCCCGCGCCCGGGCGAGACCGGCCGCCAGCACCACCGTCACCACCAGGATGACCACGATCTTGTCGATCTCGGCGCCGATCAGAACCAGCGGCCCGCTCATATAGGCGACATAGTCGCGGGTGATCACCCCCATGCCGCCGCCCTCCCAGAGGGCATAGAACAGCAGCGCCAGCCAGCCGCCTGCAGCCGCCATCCCCGCCAGCAGCACATAGCGCGGCTCGAAGCGCAGGCAGCGCAGCGCGATGAAGATAAACACATAGATGAAGGTCGGCGCCTTCAGATAGAAGGCGGCGGGCTGGTGGTACTGGATGTGGAAGCTCCAGATCAGCCCGATCAGCAGCGCCATGTCGGCCACCACCGACAGGGCCAGATACCAGCCCGGCAGCGGCCCCAGATAGGCGAGCTTCAGCCGGATGACGGTGAAGACGGTGTAGATGCCCAGCGCCCAGGGCACCGGCATGAACATGAGGTCCGAGCCCCCTGCCTTGGGGCTGGCCAGATAAAGCGTGCCGAAGAGCAGGATGATGCCGACCTGCGCCCAGCCGACCAGACGTTCGGCCCCGGCCTCGGCCTCGGCGATCGCCATCTGCAACCGCGCCGGCATGTTTCCCGACGGCCGGCGTACCCATCCGAACCTCATCCCTCGTCCCCCGCGCAGCCTTGTCGCGCTCCGAGCTTAGGGCGAGCCGGTTTCGGGGCCAAGGGTGAGACCGTCCCCGTCGACAGCGACCACGTTTCGGCCGCATCATGTGGCGCCGCCCCGATCAGGAGATACCGCCCCCCATGTATCGTCTGCACATCGCCAACAAGCACTATTCATCCTGGTCGCTCCGCCCCTGGGTGCTGATGCGGACGCTGAACATCCCCTTCGAAGAGGTGCTCACCCCCTTCGACGGCGCGATGAACTGGCACCGCTTCCGGGCCTTCTCTCCCACCGGCACCGTTCCCTGCCTGGAAGCCGGCGACATCGTGGTCTGGGAATCGCTCGCCATCGTCGAATTCCTGGCCGAACGTCATGCCGGCGTCTGGCCGGCCGATCCGGCCGCCCGTGCCTGGGCGCGCGCCGCCGCAGCTGAAATGCATGCCGGCTTCTCCACCCTGCGCAACCGCTGCCCCATGGCGGTGGGGGTGCGGGTCAGGCTTCGTGACCATCCCCCGGCGCTGGCCCGCGATCTGGCCCGGCTGGCGGAACTCTGGGCCGAGGGTCTCGGCCGGTTCGGCGGCCCCTTCCTCGCCGGCAACCGGTTCAGCGCCGTCGATGCCTTCTTCGCCCCCGTGGCCTTCCGCCTTCAGAGCTACGGTCTGGTTCCGGGCGGTGCGGCCGATGTCTACGCCCGTCACCTGCTCGCCCAGCCGGCCATGGCCGACTGGTATGCCGCAGGCCTGGCCGAACCCTGGCGCGATGCCGCACACGAGGCCGATATCGCCGCGACCGGCACCGTGCTCACCGACCTCCGCGCGCCCCTGAAAGGTTGAGCCGGATGGCCGTCGACATCCCCTATGTCCGCGAGATGAGCTTCGATTACGGCCGCCTGGAAGAGGTGGCGCCGGGCCTGCGCCGGATCGTCGCCCGCAATCCCTCGGCCTTCACCTATTATGGCACCGGCACCTATGTGGTCGGACGGGGCCGGGTGGCGGTGATCGATCCGGGGCCGCGCATCGCCGCCCATGTCGATGCCCTGCTCGACGGGCTGGGGGACGAGACGGTCAGCCACATCCTGGTGACCCACACCCATACCGACCACTCCCCCGCCGCCGCCCTGCTGAAGGCCGCAACCGGGGCCCGGAGCTGGGGATACGGTCCCCATGGCGCCGGCCGGGACGACGGCGGAGCGCGGGTCGAAGAGGGGGGCGATCTGGACTTCGACCCCGACCATCGCCTGGCCGACGGCGATGTCATTGCGGGCGACGGCTGGACGATCGAGGCGGTGCATACCCCCGGCCACACCTCCAACCATCTCTGCTTCGCCTGGAAAGAGGCCGGGATCCTGTTTTCGGGCGACCATGTCATGGGCTGGTCGACCAGCGTGATTGCCCCGCCCGACGGCGAGATGGGCAGCTATCTGCGCAGCCTGACCAGGCTGCTCGACCGGCCCGAGACGGTCTACTGGCCGACCCACGGGCCGGCGATCACCGATGCCCATGCCCATGTCCGGGCCTTCATCGCCCATCGCGCCGAACGCGAGACCCAGATCCTGGACCGGCTGGCGCTGGGCCCTGCCGGCATCATGGGGATGGTGCGGGAGATCTATGCCGCGGTCGACCCCCGGCTGCATCCGGCTGCCGCCCGTTCGGTGCTGGCCCATCTGCTGCACATGCATGACCGCGGTCTGGTGACCGCGAATGGCGCGCCGGGGCTGGAGGCGGTCTGGCGGCGGGTCTGAGGGGTCACCGCCCCCGATAGACATAGCTCTCCACCGGCCGTGGCGGCGGCGCCACCCGGTGGTGATGCGGCGAGCGGTGGCAGACCGGATCGGTGGCGGCGGCATCGCCGGTCAGCGCCAGGGCCTGGCACCGGCAGCCGCCGAAATCCACCGAACGGCGGTCGCAGGATCGGCAGGGTTCCGGCATCCAGGCCGTGCCGCGGAAACGCCGGAAGGCGGGAGACTCCGCCCAGATCCGGTCGAGCGCATGGTCGCGCACCGACCAGAATGTCAGCCCCGGAATGGTTTCGGCGGCGTGGCAGGGCAGCGCCCGGCCCGACGGCGTCAGATTGATCACCCGCCGCCCCCAGCCGCCCATACAGGGCTTGGGCGTGTCGGCGAACTGGTCGGGAACGACATGGTCGACGGCGATGCCGGCCCCGGGCGCCAGCCGCTCCACCAGCCGGACGGCATCCAGCGCCGCCTGCCGGTCGGGCAGAAGCGCCGCCCGGTTCACCGCCGCCCAGCCGTGATACTGGGCATGGGCGATCTCCACCCGCCCGGCCCCCATCTCGCGGGCCAGCGCGATCATCTCCGCCAGCCGGGGCAGATTGGCCCGGTGGACCACAAGATTGACGGTCAGCGGCAGGCCGGCCGCCACCACATCGGCCGCAACCCGCCGCTTGGTCCGGGCCGCGCCCTGCCGGCCGGCGATCCGGTCGGCCGAGGGATCGTCGGCATCCTGGATCGAGAGCTGAACATGGTCGAGCCCGGCCGCCGCCAGTGCGTCGATCCGCGCAGCCGGCAGCCCCAGCCCCGAGGTGATGAGATTGGTGTAGAGCCCGGCACGGGCGGCATGGGCCACCAGATCGACCAGATCGGGCCGCGCCGCCGGCTCGCCGCCCGAAAGATGCAGCTGCAGGACGCCCAGGGCCGCCGCCTGATCGAAGACCCGGCACCAGTCGGCCGTCTTCAGTTCATCGGCGCGACGCTCCAGCGCCAGCGGGTTCGAACAATAGGGGCAGGCCAGCGGGCAGCGATGGGTCAGCTCCGCAAGCAGACCCAGGGGTGGCGCCAGGCGATCATCGGTCGAACCCGCCTCGCCGGTCATGCCAGCACCACCAGGCGCCGCCGGACCAGATCGGCGATCAGCGCCCGGATATCGGCCTCCACCCGGGCCGGGTCGGCACCGAAGCGGCCGGCCAGATCCGCGGCCATGGCGGCGATGGTGACCTCGCCGGTGCAGGCCTTCAGCACCGCCAGCGCGCTCGGATTGGCCTCGATCACGCTTTCCGGCGCCAGAAGAATGATGCGGTCGCGCACCGGGTCCTGGCGCAGCCGAACGCCGCGGGCCAGGCGCGGCCGTGCGGACGGATCGGGCAGTTCGACACCGTTCATGTCCACACCCGGTCGGCATCGGGCCCGCGCCCCTCGGGATCCCGGGCGTCCGGATTCCAGGCGCCGGGCGGCAGCTGACCGGTGACATAGCCGTGCCAGAGCGCATCGAGCTGCGCCCAGAGCACGCCGGTCTTGAAGATCAATGCCTCGACCACCGCCCGCTGGGTTTCCAGGGTGGTGGCATGGCGGCGGACATGGTCGAGGGCGAAGACCACGTCGCGCTCCGCCTGGGGCGGCCGGGCGGTGAAATAGGCGAGCGCGCGGTCGTCGACGAAGTCGTAATGGGCAAGCATGCCGCTCACCCGTTCGCCGATCACCTGCGGGGAAAAGAGCTCGGTCAACGACGAGGCGATCGCATCGAGCAGCGGCCGGGTGGCGCAGAACTGCACATAGGCCTCGACTGCAAAATGCGTCGCCGGCAGGGCGGCCCGCCCTGAGATGACCAATGCCCGGTCCAGCCCCAGCGCATCGGTGAGATGCAGCCAGCGGGCGATACCGCCCTCGCCCTCCGCCTCGCCGTCATGATCGATGATCCGCTGCCGCCAGGCCCGGCGCAGCGCCGGATCCTCCATCCGGGCCAGGATGGTGGCGTCCTTGCGCGGGATTGCCGCCTGATAAAGATACCGGTTCAGCGCCCAGGCCTGGACCTCGGCGCGCGTGCAGCCGCCACCATGCAGGCGGCGATGGAAGGGATGGCGGTCGTGATATCGCCGCCGTCCCACCTCGCGCAGCACCGCCTCCAGCCCGTCAGGCGTCAGCGGGGCATCGATCCGGGGCAGCGGGTCGTTCACAGCACGATCTCCATACCGTCATGGGCGACCTCCCAGCCCGCCGCTTCGACCAGGCGGCGCTCGGGCCCGCCCTCGATCAGGATCGGGTTGGTGTTGTTGATGTGGACATAGATCCGTCGGCCGACGCGGATATCGGCAAGGCCGGCCAGCGAGCCCCGGGGCCCGTCGATCGCCAGATGCCCCATGCGCGCGGCCGTCTTCGGCGACAGGCCGAGCCGCGGCATCTCGTCGTCGGTGAAGGTGGTGCCGTCGAAGACCAGCACATCCGCCCCCCGCACACGCGCCAGCACCGCGGGCGCGACCGCGGCGCAATTGGGCAGGCACACGGCCCGCCGGCCGCCGGCTTCGAACACGAAGCCCAGCACCCGGCCGTCTTCGACCACCGTCTCCGCCGGATCGACCGTACCGCTTTCCATATAGAGCGGCACCTTGCCCGGGGCGGGAAAGGCCGTCATCGTCAGCCCGCCCGCCAGATCGACCGGCCGGTCGAGGGGCAGCGGCTGCCGCGCCACGATACCCTCGGCCAGCACGTCGAAGATCCGGTTGGCGGCCAGGATGTCCAGCGTGGCCCGGGCCGCATGCAGGCGAAAGGGCTGTCGCTCGCGCAGGCTCAGCAGACCAGCCGTATGGTCGACATCGCCATTGGCGAGCACCACCTCGGCAATCGGGCTGTGCCGGGCCCCCTCCGCCGGATGAAGGGCCGGCGTCGCCAGGATCTGGGTCCGAAGATCGGGCGAGGCGTTGAGCAACACCCAGGACCGGCCGTCATCGCCCGAGAGCGCCAGACTGGACTGGGTGCGCGGCCGCACCCGCGGATCGCCCGCCCAGGCCAGCGCACAGACCGGGCAGCGGCAGTTCCATTGCGGGAAGCCGCCACCCGCCGCGGCACCGAGCACGAGGATCCGCACCCGCCGTCAGCCTTCGGCGCCGGTGGTCTCCGCGTCGGTCGCGTCTTCCGGGGTGATGAAATCGGCCGGCATGTAGCCGTTGATCTCCATGCCGATCCGGGTCTCGACGATCTGGGGTGTGGTCCAGTTCATGATGCAGGATCTCCGCGAGAGGTGTGTGGCCCACCCGACTCCATATGGAGCCGCCATGCGCCGTCGACACCCCCAACCTGCGGAAAGCCGGGCGGGTTCCCCGAAGCCGTCCCCAAAGCCGCCCTCAATGCAGGGCGAGCGCCGCCGCCATTGCCTCGCGCTCGGCCGCGTCCATCACCTCGGGCTCGGGGGCCGCGACGGTTTCGCGACTCTTGCGGGCCCGCTCGCTGGCCGATTTCAGCTGGCCGCAGGCGGCCAGAATGTCGCGGCCACGGGGCGTGCGCACCGGCGAGGAATAGCCCTGATCGTTCAGATAGGTCGCGAAATTGCGGATCTGGGTCCAGGACGAGCATTCGAAGGTGGAGCCCGGCCAGGGGTTGAACGGGATCAGATTGACCTTGGCCGGAATGCCGTCGAGCAGGCGGACCAGCTCGCGGGCATCGGCCAGGCTGTCGTTCACGCCCTTCAGCATGACGTATTCAAAGGTGATCCGCCGGGCATTGCTGGCGGCCGGATAGGTCCGGCAGGCCTCCATCAGCTCGGCGATCGGGTATTTCCGGTTGATCGGCACCAGCACGTCGCGGACATCATCGGTCACCGCATGCAGCGACACCGCCAGATTGACCCCCAGCTCCTCGCCGCAGCGCTGCATCATCGGCACCACGCCCGAGGTGGAAAGGGTGATCCGGCGCCGCGACAGCGCCACGCCCTCGCCGTCCATCACGATGCGCATCGCCTTGGCGACCGCATCGAAATTGTACAGCGGCTCTCCCATGCCCATCAGGACGATGTTCGAGATCAGCCGGTTGGCATCGGTCGGCGTCGGCCATTCGCCCAGCCGGTCGCGGGCGACCAGCATCTGGGCGGTGATCTCGGCAGCCGACAGGTTGCGCACCCAGGTCTGGGTGCCGGTATGGCAGAACTTGCAGGTCAGGGTGCAGCCCACCTGCGACGAGACGCAGAGCGCGCCGCGGCCGTCATCGGGGATGTGCACCGTTTCCACCTCGCGGCCGTCGGCGAAACGCAGCAGCCACTTGGCCGTGCCGTCGCTCGACAGCTGGTCGGTGGTGATCTCGGGCCGGCCGATGACGAAATGCTCGGCCAGCTTCGCCCGGAACGCCTTCGGCACATTGGTCATGTCGTCGAAGTCGCGGGCGCCGCGGAAATACATCCAGTGCCAGAGCTGCTTGGCCCGGAACGGCTTCTCGCCCAGGGCCGCCATCTCGGCTTCCAGTTCCTGGCGGTCCAGCCCGATCAGCGTGCGCCGGCCGTCGCCGGGCACCAGCGTGACCGGGGCGGTGGTCTGCGCGATCTTTTCGGCCGCACCCGGGCGCCGGAGCGCTGCGGTGGCGGTGGTGCCCTCGGGCACCGGCTGGACGACGATGGTCATGGAAAGGTCTGCCAGGGTTGGAGGTGTCGGACAGCGGCAGCCGGGATCAGCTGCCGCAGGCGGGCGTCAGCTGCCGCATTTGGCGATTTCGCTCATGCCGGCGGTCACGCCGCTCAGGCTGTAGGTGTCGGTGGTGGAGACACTGCCCTCGCGGGCGGTGCCCTTCACGACCATGTTGGCGCCGGCGCGCATGGCGTCCAGAAGCTTGCGGTCGGTATCGGCATCGCGGGCCCAGGCGGTTTCGCCGTCGGTGAACAGCGAGAAATTGTTGCCGCCAATGGTCACGGCCACCTCGCTGCCGGGCTTGTAGGCGTAGCCTGCGAAGACGCTGACCTCGGTGACCATCCGGCCGCCGCTGTTGCGACGGTTGACCATCACCCGGGCATCGCCGCGGCCCTTCACCTCGCCCTGGCGCTGCTTGGGCGCGCTCGCGATCCAGCAGGACACGGCCTTGCCCGAGCCGGACTTGAACGCCGTCCAGTCGCCGAAGGTACCAAGCAGGCTGATTTCCTGCGCCTGGGCCGGCGCGACGCCGGTCGCGGGCAGGGCGACAAGACCCACGGCCGCCACGACGGCGGCCATGGCAAGACGGCGAAAGGCGGAAGCGGACGGACGGTTCATCGGATCACCGGAGGTTGGTGGGTCCACCGAAGCGGGGCAGGGGAAAAGGCAGTGCGACGCGGGGGCGGCCCCGATACATATCGCCGAAGCCGCCGGCCGGACCCGGAAAGACTGGTCCCGACGGGGCCGGATTTCAAGCACGGGTCCGGATGTTGCCACGGATCGGGAGGGCCGCCTCCCTTGATCGGCCGGCCGGGCCCGGCCATATTTGCAGCGGACCCCCGGCCACGGGGGTTATCGCACAGGCCCATAAACGTTTTCAAGGATGCGGCACATGGCCTACGACACCCGCAGGGCATACGACGCGGGGGCGGCGTCGAGGGCGGTGGCCTTCGATGCCGGGCTGCGCACCTATATGCTCGGCATCTACAACTATATGGCCTCGGCGCTGGCGCTGACGGGCATCGTCGCCATTGCGGTGGCAAGCTCGCCGGATGTCTATATGGCGATCATGGGCACCGGCTTCCGCTGGGTCGCCATTCTGGCACCGCTGGGCTTCGTGCTGGCGCTGTCGGCCGGCATCAACCGGTTCAGCAAGACCACGACCCAGATCCTCTACTGGCTCTACGCGGCCTCGGTGGGGCTGTCGCTGTCGACCATCTTCATGGTCTATACCGGCTCCAGCATCGCGCGGACCTTCTTCGTGACCGCAGCGGCCTTCGGCGGCCTCAGCCTCTACGGCTATACCACCAAGCGCTCGCTGTCGGGCCTCGGTTCCTTCCTGATCATGGGGCTGATCGGCATCATCCTCGCCAGCCTGGTGAACCTGTTCATCGGCTCCACCATGCTGCAGTTCGTGGTCTCGGTGGCGGGCGTGCTGATCTTCGCCGGCCTCACCGCCTACGACACCCAGCAGCTCAAGCAGATGTATGCGGCGAACATGGATGACGAGACCGCGGGCAAGCTCAAGGTCATGGGCGCGCTCCGGCTCTATCTCGACTTCCTGAACCTGTTCATGCTGCTGCTGCAGTTCATGGGCAGCCAGCGCAACTGACGCTCGGGATCGCTGATCCGTGCTATGATCGGGCCCGCCTCTCCTTGAGGCGGGCTCTTCTTCTGTCTGCCCCCTGCACCGCCGCACCCGGTACCCGATGACCCTCACCCATCGCGAGCGTTTCCGCATCCGGATCTTCCTGGTGATCCTGGCGATCGGCCTGATCGACGGCCTTCTCTACAGCCTCAACTACGGCGCGGATCTGGATGCCCAGCTGCGCGGCGCGGCCACCGGCCTGCTGATCGTGCTGCCGATCGGCCTCTGGGAGACCTGGCTGTCGACGGCGGCGATCGGCCGGTTCGTGCGGCGCCAGCGCGCCGCCGTCACCGTGCTGATCAGCAGCGGGATCTATCTCACCTCGATCCTGTTCGGTCTTCATACCGGTGCGGTGCTGTTCGACGACGCCGAAAAGGCCGAGGGCCTGCTGGGCGTCATCTCGGACGAGAGCTTCGCCTTCGCCATCGCGATCTCACTGCTGATGAACCTGATCTTCCAGATCCGGCGCATTCTGGGCCCGGATGTGATGGTTCAGTTTCTGACCGGGCGCTATCACCATCCGCGCGAAGAGGACCGGGTCATCCTCTTCCTCGACATCCGCGGATCCACCGCCATCGCCGAGCAGATCGGGGCGCTACGCTTCCTTGATTTCCTGAACCGCTTCTATGCCGATCTCTCGGAACCGATCCTGGAAACCGGCGGCCAGATCTATCGCTATGTCGGTGACGAGATCATCGTCACCTGGCCCATGGAGCGTGCCGCGCGCAATGCGGGCTGCTTCCGTCTGCTCCAGCTCGCCGAGGCAGTCATCGCCCAGCATGCGGCCCATTACGAGCGCACCTACGGCACGGTCCCGGCCTGGCGCGCGGCTCTCCATTGCGGCCGGGTCGCCGTGGGCGAACTGGGCGACATCCGCCAGGAAATCGTGCTCATCGGCGATGCGGTGAACGTGACGGCCCGGCTGGTCGATCATGCCCGCGCGACCGGCGAAGAGGCCGTGGCGAGTGCCGATCTGGTCCGGCGCCTGCAGATCCCGTCTCCGATACCCATGCGCCCCCTGGGCTCCATCGATATCCGCGGCCGGCGCGAGCCGCTGGAGGTCTACGGGCTGGGGGCGCTGCCGCCGAACAGATCCGGCATGGCAGCCGCAGGGGCCGCCTCCGCAACCGACAGGCCCGGCGCCACGGCCGCCTCAAGCAGGCCGAGCGCCGCTGCGGCGGATGTCGCCGGATCCAGCCAGCCCATCGCCTGATCGGCGTCATCGATCAGCGCCGGCATGCGCGGATGGATATGGGCAATGGCGGGGACGGCCGGCCGGGTGATGACCGTAAAGGCCGGATTGCCGGCGGCATCCCGGCCATAGAGCCCTGCCATCGTCAGCAGGCCGCCATCGCTGCGGCCGATCCTGACCCGGCCGCGGCCGCGGCCCTCGGTCCAGGCCGTGGCCGGCACCAGGCAGCGCCGGCCCAGATGCGGCCGAAAGCTCGGCGCCTCGGCCAGGCGTTCGATCCGGGCATTGAACAGCGGGCTGCCATCCCAGGGTGCCGGCCATCCCCAGGGCACCAGCCCGACCGCCGCTTCGCCCGCGGCATCGATCAGCAGCACCGGTGCCCGGTCGGTGGGGCGGACGGCCTGCAGGCCCAGGGCGGCATCGAGCGCGCCGGGCAGGCGAGGCAACCGGCCCAGCAGGCGGGAAAGCACCGCGGCCAGATCCCCCGCATTCACCGTCAGTTCATAGCGCGAGCACATGGGTCTCGGTCCCTTCCGCCGGATCTGCCGGTCAGGCTAGGCGGCGGCCGGCATCGCCGCAAGCCCGTCCGCCCCTCGACTTGGGCCCGGCCTGCTCCATAATCTTCGGGATGACAGCCGACCTGCTTCCGCCACCGGCGCTCGATGCCCAGAGCCCGACCACCGCCGCCCGGCCCTCGCGTCGGCGGCGCTGGGGCGGCTTTGCCGTCAAGCTGGCGGTCACCGTCGCAGCGCTGGTCATCGCCCTGCCCGATGCCGACGGCCGTGCCGTCGCCAGCCGGCTGACGGCGGCGGAACCCGGCTGGATCGCGCTTGCGATCGCCATCGTGCTGGTACAGACCGTCGTGGCGGCCCATCGCTGGCGGCGGGCCGCCCGTGCCACCGGCATCCGTCTGCGCACCCGCACGGCGCTTCGGGCGCTGCTGGTCGCCAACGGGCTGGGCCAGGCGCTGCCCGCCTCGATCGGCACCGATGCGGCCCGGCTCGCCCTGATCCGCCGTCCGGACCGGCCGATGACGGCGCTGGTCTCGGGTGTCGTGCTCGACCGCGCCGCGGGGTTGACGGGGCTCGCGATCGCGGCCGCTGCCGCCCTCGCCCTTCTGCCCCGGATCGGCGTTCATGCCGAAGCCGCCCCCGAACTGGGTCTGCTGCCGGTTGCGGCTGCGGTGATCGGCCTTGCCCCGGTGCTGGCGGCAGCCCTGCTTGCCCGGCGCCGGCCCACCAGGCAACCGGGCCCCTCCGCCACCACCCGCAAGGCCCGGCTGGCTGCCGGGGCGGGGCGGATCCTCGATGATCTCGCCCGGCTGGGGCGGCGCCCCCGCCTCGCCTGGCGGCTGCTGGCGCCGACACTTTTCGTTCACGCCCTCACCGGCCTCGCCTTCTGGGCGGTAGCCCGGGCACTGGGTCTGGATCTCGACCCGCTGGCGGGCATCGCCCTCGGCATCCTGCTCGCCACCGCCGCCACCCTGCCGATCGCCATTGCCGGCTGGGGTGTGCGCGAAGGCGCCGCCGTCGCCCTGCTGCCGCTTGCCGGCCTGTCTGCGGCCGATGCCTTCGCCGTCTCGATCGCCTTCGGGTTGATGCTGCTTGCCGCCGGCATCGCCGGATTGGCGGCCTGGTTGCTTCCGGCGGGCGACTGACCTGCGTGCCGCCCGTCTGGCGCCGCGGGCGATTTCCTGCTATAGCCCCGGCCATTCGCCTGTTGGCGTATCCCAAGCCCTTGATGCATCGAACGGAGGCCCCTCGGATGGCACCCGCCGGCAACCGCATTTCGCGCGCCCTGATCTCGGTGTCCGACAAGACCGGTCTGGTCGATTTCGCCCGTTTCCTGGTGGAAAGCGGCGTCGAGATCGTCTCCACCGGCGGCTCGGCCAAGCTGCTGCGCGAGGCCGGCCTGCCGGTCCTCGACGTCGCCGACATGACCGGCTTCCCCGAGATGCTGGACGGCCGGGTGAAGACCCTGCATCCCAAGGTCCATGGCGGCATTCTGGGCCGCCGCGACCTGGAAAGCCATCGCGAGGCCATGGCCGCGCACGGCATCGGCAATATCGATCTGGTGGTCGTGAACCTCTACCCCTTCGAGGCGACCGTCGCTTCGGGTGCGGGCTGGGATGACGTGATCGAGAACATCGACATCGGCGGCCCGGCCCTGATCCGTGCCGCGGCCAAGAACCATGATTCGGTGACGGTCGTGGTCGATGCCGCCGACTATGCGGCGGTGACGGCCGAGATGCAGGCCAATGGCGGGGCCACCACCCCCGAGCTGCGCCGGGCACTTGCCGGCCGCGCCTATCGCCGCACGGCCGCCTACGACACCGCCATCGGCAGCTGGTTCGCCGGACAGGCCGAAGACACCCTGCCCGAGCGGCTGACGGTCGGCGGCGCCCGTGGCCAGGTGCTGCGCTATGGCGAGAACCCGCATCAGCAGGCCGCCTTCTACGTCACTGGCGAGGCGCGCCCGGGTGTGACCTCGGCCGCCCAGCTTCAGGGCAAGGAGCTGTCCTACAACAACCTGAACGACACGGACGCGGCCTATGAACTGGTCGCCGAATTCGACCGGCCGGCCGTGGCGATCATCAAGCACGCCAACCCCTGCGGCGTCGCCGAGGGTGCTGATCTCAAGTCCGCCTACGAGGCGGCGCTGGCCTGCGACCCGGTGTCGGCCTTCGGCGGCATCGTCGCGGTCAACCGGCCGCTGGACGAGGCGGTGGCGATCGAGATCGCGAAGATCTTCACAGAAGTGATCATCGCCCCCGAGGTGACCGAGGCCGCCCGCAAGGTGTTCGCGGCCAAGAAGAACCTGCGCGTGCTGGAAGCCGGCGCGCTGCCCGATCCGGCGGCGCCCGGCCTTGCTGTGCGCTCGATCGCCGGCGGCCTGCTGGTCCAGACCCGCGATTCCGGCCGCATCGCCCGCGCCGACCTGAAGGTGGTGACGAAGCGTGCCCCGACCGAACAGGAACTCGACGACCTGCTGATGGCCTTCCGGGTCTGCAAGCACGTCAAGTCGAACGCGATCGTCTATGTGAAGAACGGCGCCACCGTCGGCATCGGTGCCGGCCAGATGAGCCGTGTCGACAGCGCCCGTATCGCCGCCCGCAAATCCGAGGATGCCGCCCAGGCGCTGGGCCGCACCGGCCGGCTGACCGAGGGCTCGGTCGTCGCCTCCGACGCCTTCTTCCCCTTCGCCGACGGCCTGCTGGCGGCGGCCGCCGCCGGTGCCACCGCGGTGATCCAGCCGGGCGGTTCGGTGCGCGACGAAGAGGTGATCAAGGCCGCCGACGAGCACGGGCTGGCCATGGTCTTCACCGGCATGCGGCACTTCCGGCACTGACCGGACGGGGCAGACCTGCCCGATCGACGGCCCCGGCCCTTTCAGGACCGGGGCCGTTCGTCTTCAGGGAACAAGACGGGAAGATCATCCATGCCTGGCCGGCAGATCACCCTCATCGCCCTGCTGGGCATCGGATCGACAGGCGCCCTCGCCGCGACACCGGTCGATCTCGACCTTTATGTCGGCGCCTATCCCTGGGAAGAGGTGACGACGGCCGGCGGCCGCCATCTGCCGCCGCTCCTTACCCTCAAGACGGTGCGGGCGGCGATCCGCGCGGCGGCTCCGCCCGGCACCGATGTCGTCCGCCGGGCACTCGATCCCGATGGCCCGCGCACACCCGTCTATCGGCTGAAGGACCGGATTCATTCCTGGGGCTGCGAGACCCACAATTGCGGCGCCAACAACTGGGTGGTCATCCTGGCGCCGGACGCCTCGGCGGCCGAGATCTGCCATCAGGATGCCGGTCAGGTGTTCTGGTACGGGAACGGCAGCGGCCGCGAGATGCCCGAGAGTTTTGCCTGCCCGGACAAGCCCGACGCGCCCGACCCGCCCGAGGCGCCGGCGGACTGACCGACTCAGGCGCCGAACAGCCTGTGATCCCAGAAAACCGGATGGTGCAGGCCGGCCGTGATCGTCCGGAACTGCGGATGGGCCGGATTGATCAGGATGTTGTGGTCGAGCCGCGCGACCACACTGGGCACGATCAGCACCGCGCTCCGCCGTTCGCGGCTCCAGGCTTCGCCAAAGCGACGGCTGACGACGGGTGGCATGGCGTCCCAGCCGGGCCAGGCCTCGGGCGCAAACATCTCGTAGCTGGTGCCGGCAGGAATGGTGATTTCGATGAAATGCTGGTTCGGCGGCAGCCTGCCGCTGCCATGGACCAGCTTTTCAAGCAGGGCCGTCGAATAGTGCTCCGAAGCATAGATCACCGGGCTGCCGCGGGTATTCCATCGCCCGGGAGCGATGGTCGATCCGGTGGCATCGAAGATCGGCCAGGTTCCATCCGGATCCCCGATCCGCCAGGCACGGAGCGTTCGGTCAAGGATCTGCGCCGTCACGCGGCACTGCCGTATTTGAGCCGCCCCAGAATGTCGATCACCAGTTCGGCGCCGAACTCGCTGCGCAGCACCACATCCACCGGAAGTTCGTCTTCCAGCATCGGATGCGGGCGAAACAGGAAGTCGCGCGCCGCCGCCTCGTCCCGCCAGACGTCGACGGCCGCGCTCCACACCTTGGCCAGCCGTGCAACCCTGGTGCCCTGCTCTGGCGACAGCACCTTCGACGCCTTGCGACGCTCATACGTCGCCTTCGGCACCAGACGGTATTTGAACCGGGCATCATCGGGCGCGACCAGCCGCACCACCCGCTCGAGCGTGTCGAGCGGCAGACCCTCCTCGATCCGGGCGATCAGGGCGAAGCCGGAGCCGACGGCGGGCGTCGTCGGCAGCCCCAGAACTTCTGCAACCTCGGTCATGCTGGTCATGGGATGATCCTTCTCATACGAGACTCAAGATGGTCTCGCATGAGAAGGACATCAAGTGCGGCGACGTACCGGTCAGCCGCCGGCCAGCGCCGTCAGCCGGCGAGCCGCGACGATCAGCATCGCCAGCGTCACGTCGGGTGCCGACAGCACTTCGTCGACCGCCGCGGCCGCGCGGCCAAGGGCCGCCGCTTCCGCCTCGGCCCAGACATCGACATCGCCCGCCGCATCGCGGGTGAAGATCGACTGGGTGGCCCGGCGCTGGACGCCGTAGAGGTCGTCGATGACGCTGCTGACCGCCAGCCGTTCCCAGGGATCGTCGACCACGATGGTGCGGGCGGCGTGGCGCAGGGCATGCAGGTGAAGCCGGGGGTCGACGGCATAATAGACCGGCGCCACCTTCTCCACCGGCAGGTCCAGGTTCTCGGACAGGGCGGTGAGATCGAAGACCGAGACCAGCGAGCCCAGCTGCGACAGGCAGACCGCCGCCCCCTCTTCAAGCCCGCCCGAGGTCAGCCTTGCGGCATCGGCGCCGATGGCCTCGGCCACCTCGGTCGGCAGCACCTGGGGAAGCACGGCCTGAAGGGCCGCCGCCGTCGGCTGGAAGCGGCCGATCACCTCGCCCACCGTGGCCGCCCGGCCGCCCCGCACCAGCAGCCAGCGCATGGCCTGGGTCAGACGCCGCGATACCCGGTCGAGCGCATCGAGCCGCCGGTCGGCCGGCATCGTCGCCTCGGCCGCATCCAGCGCCGACCAGAGCGCCGGCAGGCCCAGGACGTCGCGGGCGACGACATAGGCCCGCAGGATCTCGGCCGGCCCCTGGCCGGTCTCGTCGGCCAGTTCGCGGGCGAGGCAGGGTCCGCCGCGATTGACCATCTCGTTGACCAGATGGGTCGCCAGGATTTCGGGCCGAAGCGGATGGGCCGCGATATGCTCGGGGAAGCGCGCCCGGATCGGCTGCGGGAAATAGGCCGCCAGATCACCGGCCAGCGCCGGATCATCCAGCAGCGGATCTTCCGCCACCTGATGGGTCAGCTCGATCTTGGCATAGGCGAGCAGCACCGCCAGTTCGGGACGGGTCAGCCCCAGCCCCTCGCGCGCGCGCCGGGCGAGTTCGGCCTCGTCCGGCAGGCGTTCGAGCGCCCGGTCGAGCCGCCCGGCCCGCTCCAGCCCGTGCAGCAGCCGGACATGACGGTCCAGCCGGCGCCCGGCCTCGCGACTTTCCACCGACAAGGCCTGGTTCTGCAGCTCGTTATTGGCAAGAACCAGGGCCGCCACTTCTTCGGTCATCCCGGCCAGCAGCAGATCCCGCTGCTTGCGGGTCATGTCGCCGGCTTCGAGCACGCGGCCGAGCAGGATCTTGATGTTGACCTCGTGGTCGGAGCAGTCGACGCCGCCGGAATTGTCGATGGCATCGGTGTTGATCCGCCCGCCATTCAGCGCGAACTCGATCCGCGCCGCCTGGGTGAAGCCCAGATTGGCGCCCTCGCCCACCACCCTGGCCCGCAGCTCTGCGGCGGTGATGCGCAGCGCATCATTGCTGCGGTCGCCGGCATCGGCGTCACGCTCCTGCGAGGCGCGCACGAAAGTGCCGATGCCGCCGAACCAGAGCAGGTCGACCTCGGCCTTCAGCATCGCCCGGATCAGGGCCGAGGGCGTGATGCGGGTTTCGGCTATGCCGAGCAGGGCCCGGATCTCGGGCGTGGTCTCGACGGTCTTGGCCGCGCGGTCATAGATCCGCCCGCCGGGCGACAACACCGCCGGGTCGTAATCGGTCCAGCCCGAGCGCTGGGCGGCGAAGAGCCGGGCCCGTTCGGCGAAACTCCGCGCCGGATCGGGGTTGGGATCCAGGAAGATGTGCAGATGGTTGAAGGCGCCGACCAGCTTCACCGAATCCGAGCGCAGCAGCCCGTTGCCGAAGACGTCGCCGCCCATGTCGCCGACGCCCATCACGGTCACCG
The DNA here is from genome assembly GCF_039634785.1 of Tistrella mobilis. Lineage (NCBI taxonomy): Bacteria > Pseudomonadati > Pseudomonadota > Alphaproteobacteria > Geminicoccales > Geminicoccaceae > Tistrella > Tistrella mobilis. The sequence continues at coordinate 21,211 of NZ_JBBIAB010000001.1, forward strand.
GGTCCCGCTGCACGTCGATGCCGGCCTCGCGGAAATGCCGCCGGACCGAAACCCAGGCACCGCGCGCGGTGATCGCCATCTTCTTATGGTCATAGCCGGCGGACCCGCCCGAGGCGAAGGCGTCGCCCAGCCAGAAGCCGCGTTCCTCGGCAATGCCGTTGGCGATGTCCGAGAAAGTCGCCGTGCCCTTGTCGGCCGCGACCACCAGGTACGGATCGTCGCCATCCCGCCGGTGCACACCCCGGGGCGGCACCGGCTCACCCGCCTTCAGATCGTCGGTGATGTCCAGCATGCCGCCGACGAAGGCGCGATAGCAGCCGACCACCTCGGCCTGCAGCTCGGGCCGGGTCGCGGGCGGGCGCTTGACGATGAAGCCGCCCTTGGCGCCGGTCGGCACGATCACCGCATTCTTGACCATCTGCGCCTTCATCAGGCCCAGGATCTCGGTGCGGAAATCTTCCAGCCGGTCGGACCAGCGGATGCCGCCACGAGCGACACGGCCGCCGCGCAGATGCACCGCCTCCACCCGGGGCGAATAGACGAAGATCTCGCGGAACGGCCGGGGCGGCGGCAGGTCGGGCAGGCTCTGCCCGTCCAGCTTGATCGCCAGCACCGGCCTGCGGCCGCCATCTGCCTCGCGCAGATAGGCATTGGTGCGCAGCACCGCCAGCACCACGTCGCGATACCGGCCGAGGATCCGGTCCTCGTCCACATTGGTGACCGCATCCAGCCCCTGGGCGAAGGCCTCGACCAGCCGGTCGGCCTCTGCCTCAGCCGCGGCGGAGGCCTCCGCCGTCTCGTGGCGGGCAGGATCGAGCCTGGCATGGAAGAGCTGCACGATCAGCCGGGCAAGCTCGCCATGCCGGGCGAGGGTCTGCTCCACCGTGTTCTGGGCAAAGGGCAGGCCGATCTGGCGCATATAGCGATAGAGCGCCCGCAGGATCACCACCTCGTCGGCGGTGACGCCGGCGCGCAGCACCAGGGCATTGAACCGGTCGTTTTCGACCTCGCCCCGCCAGACGCGGGCAAGCGTGTCCTCGAGCAGCGGCCCCAGCCGCGCCGGATCGACCGCGCCGCCCTGCTGGTCGACCAGGCCGAAATCGTGCAGCCAGGCCCGGATGCCGCCGGCTTCCGCGTCCTCGATCGCATAGGGCTGCTCGTCGATCACCCGGAAGCCCAGATTCTCGATCATCGGCAGCACGTCCGACAGCGCGATCGGCCCGCCGGGACGGCCGAGCTTCAGGCGCAGCGCCACCGAGGCACCACCGCCGACGGGGGTGTAGAAGGCAATCGAGATCGCCTGCGGGTCGCCGGCCAGCGCCTCGAGCCGCAGCAGATCGGCGACCGCCTGTTCGGGGCCGAAACGTTCGGCATACAGCGCCGGCAGGCCGCGGCCGGTGCCGCGCCAGAGGGCCAGGCCCCGCTCTTCGCCCACCGCATCGATCAGCGCCTCGCGCAGCTCGTCGGCCCAGCCGCGCACCATGCGGGCCAGCCGGGCTTCCAGCGCCGCCGCATCGACCTGGGCCGGCTCGGCCTCGGGGTCGACCATCAGCACGAAACGCAGCCGCACCAGCGGCGCCTCGGACAGCTGCACCTCGGCCAGATCGGCGGTTTCCTCGGCGAGCGTGCCATGGGTCGCCGCTTCCAGTTCCGCGAGCACACGCCGCCGCAACCGGCTGTCGAAGGCGTCGCGCGGCACATAGACCAGCGCGCTCCAGAACCGGCCGAAGACGTCGCGGCGCAGGAACAGCCGCAGCCGCTGCCGCAGCTGCAGCTTCAGAATGCCGATTGCGGTCTCATAGAGATCGTCGGTGCCGATCTGGAGCAGTTCGTCGCGCGGATAGGTCTCCAGCACGTTGAGCAGCGACTTGGCGTCGTGGCTGCCGGGCGCGAAACCTGCCCGCTCTATGATGCCGCGCACCTTGCGACGGATCAGCGGAATGGCGCGGGGGTTGCTGTGATAGGCGGCAGAGGTGAACAGGCCCAGAAACAGGCGCTCGCCCTCTACCCGGCCATCGGGGCCGTAGATCTTGACGCCGATATAGTCCATCGGCACCGCGCGATGCACCGTCGCGCGGAAACGCGACTTGGTGATCGTCACCGGCTCGTCGCCGAAGCTCTCGTCGCCATGGAGCGTGAAGCCGGCAAGGCCGCGGGGCCGTTCGCGACCGTCATCGCCGCCGGTCCCTTCCATCACGCCCAGGGTGCGCAGCACCTCCACCCGGCGCTGTCCCTGGCCATCGGCTTCCGAGAAGCGGCAGTCCTGGAACCCCAGGAAGGTGAAATTGTCGTCGCGGATCCAGCGCAGGAAGGCGGCATGCTCGCTGCGCAGATCCTCGGACAGAACCGCATCGGGCAGGCTCTCGACATCGGCGATGGCGCGGTCGATCTCGTCGCGCATCGCCTGCCAGCCGGTGACGGCCGCCGCCACATCGTCCAGCACCTCGACCAGCCGGCGCCTGACCTGATCCAGCGCCACCGCATCGGGGCGGCGGGTGACCTCGATCAGCATGAAGCTTTCGGCAACCGCCCGGCCGCCCGGACCCGCCGCTTCGTCACCGGCACCGCCCAGGCCCAGATAGCGGCCATCGGCATCCCGGCGGACGGTCAGGATCGGATGGATCAGGCCGTGCAGGGCCAACCCCATCTGGTTCAGCGCCGCCACCGTGCTGTCGACCAGGAAGGGCCGATCGTCGGTGGTGACCATCACCACGCTGTTGCGGCTCTGCCAGCCATGGCGGTCGATGTCGGGATTGAAGACGTCGACCAGGGTCTCGCCCGCCGCCCGCCTGCGGGCGAAGGCCAGATGGCCGAGTGCGGCGCCCGCCAGGCGCCGTGGCCCGCCCGCCGGCAGCTCGTCGAGCCCCGCAGCGTAATAGGCCTTCACGAACTCCATCGCCTCTCGGGCGTCTTCGGGTGCGAAGCGCGCCTCGATCAGCGCTGCGATCGCGTCCATCGGCACGGCTCCGGTGTCTTGGACACCAGCCTGACTTGCCTCCGGCATGTTTCCTCCCCTTCGGGCTCTTGCTGGAACGACATCCCGTCATGGGACGTCGACGGCCCGGTTAAGGGTGGTATCGAACGCCGTTCGACGCAAGCGCCGACCCGTGACGGATCAGCAGCAAGGCCGTGAATTTTCCACGAGAGTGGACAAGGCGTCCCGCTCAGCGCCGGAGCACCAGCAGATTGCCGCACAGGATCACCCCCGCCCCCGCCAGCATGGCCGGTGTGAGCAGCAACCCTTCGAACCCCCAGGAGAGCGCCAGGGCCACCACCGGTACCAGGGTCATGGCATAGGCGGCCCGCCCGGGGCCGACACGCCGCACCAGATCGAAATAGATCAGGAAGTTGAGGCACGAGGCCGGCAGGGCCAGATAGGCGAGGCTCAGCCCATAGCGCCACGACCAGTCGAAGGCGAAGGGTGCCCCCTGAAGCAAAGCGACCGTGAGGGCGGTGACGCCGCCGATCAGCCCGCCCCAGGCGATGGCCGCCTCGGGTGCCAGCCCCTGCGCCTGATGGCGGGCGCCGATCACCGTGCCCAGCGCCGCCGCCACCGCAGAAACCGCTGCCCAGGCCAGCCCTTCCAGCGCCCGCGGCCCCTCGCCCAGCCGGGCGAGATCGGGGGCGAAGACCAGGGCGACGCCACCGATCCCCAGCGTCAGCCCGGCCAGATGACGACGGGTCAGCGAGGTGCCCAGCAGCGCCCGGCCGATCAAGCCGGCGAAGACCGACGAGGTGGAGAGCACCAGCGCCGCCGGGCCGCTGGGGATCAGGCGGACGGCACTGTAGAAGGCGACGAAGGCCAGCCCGTAAAAGGCGACGCCCTGCAGCACCGTCCATCGCCAGTCCGCCGCCGTCAGCCTGAGCCGGACGCCGCGGATATGCGCCCAGCCCATCATCAGCAGCCCCGCCGCGACCATGCGCCAGCCCACCGACACCACGGCCGGTACGGGCCCCGCCTGGAAGGCGGTGGCAAGCGCCCCGCCACCCCAGAGCAGGGCGGTGGAGATGAACAGAAGCGCGGTAACGCCCATGGCCCTGGAACCCTTGCGGGAATACGATCCGCAAATTCTATCCCGAAGCGCGCGCAGCGTACCAGGGCTTCCGCAAGACGCCTTCGCCGGCAGTCTTCGCGATGATTATCTGGTCACACCCACAAGAGCCGCCAGATGTGGGATAAAAGAAAATGGGCTGATCGTCACCGATCAGCCCGTTTCATTTGCGTTTCCGCAATCTCTGGAGCGGGAGAAGGGATTCGAACCCTCGACCCCAACCTTGGCAAGGTTGTGCTCTACCCCTGAGCTACTCCCGCCCGCTCCGTCAGGCAGCGTCGCTGCCGTCTGTGTGCGGGATAATATTCACGGCGGCGGCTGGCGCAAGAGGTTTTTTTCAGTTTGACGACGATTTTCAGACCGGGGCGTCGAGGGGCACCGGATGCAGCGACGGCCGCGCGTTGAGGGCGTCGCGATCGAAGCCGGCGATGTGCTTGTAATCGCCGATGATTCCGTTGAGTTCCGCCGCCGGCAGCACCTTTTCGATCGCCCTGAACCCGTCGGGCGCCCGCTCTTCGACCAGCTGCATCACCTTCTCGGGCCCGTTGGCCCGGTTGGCGAGCACGATGCGGGCGGTGGCGGGCCGTCGCTCCGCCTCGTAGGCGGCAAGCGCCGCATCGACATCGCCCATGGTCGCCAGCCGCCAGACCAGTGTGCGGGCATCCAGGATCGCCTGCGACGCGCCGTTGGATCCGATCGGGTACATGGGGTGGGCGGCATCGCCCATCAGCGTCACCCGGCCATGGGTCCAGGCCTCCAGCGGATCGCGATCGACCATGGGGAATTCGAACACCCGGATCGCGGCCCGAATGATCGCCGGCACGTCCAGCCAGCCGAAATTCCAGCCTTCGAAGGCCGGCAGGAATTCCTCCAGCACGCCGGGCCGGTTCCAGTCCTCGCGCTCCAGCTTGCGCTCGGGCAGGTTCAGCTCGGCGATCCAGTTGATCAGCGAAGCCCCGCGCGCCGCGATGTCGGGATCGATCGGATAGCAGACGAATTTCTGATCCTGATGCCCGGCCATCACCATGCTGCGGCCGTCCAGATAGGGCAGAGCCTCGCTGACGCCGCGCCAGAGGATGCGGCCGTTCCATTTGGGCAGGCCCTCGTCCGGATGGAACTGCGCCCGCACCGCAGAATGGATGCCGTCGGCGGCGATGATCAGATCCGCGGTGTCGTGCCCGAGCGAGGCGCCGGAGGTGCGCGAGACCAGATCGATCCGCGCCCGGCCGTCGGCCTGGGTGGAGACGCGCGCGGCGGCATGATCGGTCAGCACCCGGTCGGCGCCCAGCCGGGCCCGCGCCGCCTCGAACAGCAGCATCTGCAGGCGACCGCGATGGATCGAGTACTGGGGCCAGTTATACCCGGCGTCGCGGCCGCGCGCCTCGCGCCAGATTTCCTGCCCCAGCTTGTTGGTATAGATCAGCGTCGAGGTGGCGACGCCGGTGCGGGCAAGCTCGTCGGCCAGGCCCAGCTCGGTCAGCTCGCGCACCGCATGGGGCAGCAGGTTGATCCCCACCCCCAGCGGCCGGATCTCGGGCACCGCTTCATAGACCACGGTCTCGATCCCCGCGGCATGCAGGCTGAGCGCGGCCGTCAGCCCGCCGATGCCGGCGCCTGCAATGATGACCTTCATCGGATCCTCTCCTCCCATCCCGCACCCTGGGCACCGGCTCGGGGCCGGGTGCATTGCGTGTTTCGGGACAGGATATATCCGTAGAATGTACGATGTCATTACAATCCGAATTGACGATCATCCGCTCTACGAACTAATCTGAGGAAACCGGCGGAAAACCGGTTTATGGTGGCCGATGCACCGCCCCGGATCAGCGCAAGGCCAGCCCGGGGCCGGATCATCGGGAGACGGGAATGACACGCGGACGGCGGACGACCTCCAGCGTCCTGCCGCGGCCGGCCGGCCGCGGTGACGCTTTCGAGCAATGGCCGGAGGACGTTGAGTTCGGGGTGCTGCGCGAGCTGATGGGCTATGCGCTGCGCCGGGCCCAGATCGCCATCTACGAGGATTTCTTCGCCACCGTCGCGGATCTGGACATCACGCCGCCGATGTTCTCGTCGATGGTGCTGATCCGGAACAATCCCGGCCTCAGCCAGAGCCGGCTCGGCCGGGTGGTGGGCATTGCCCGATCGGGCACCATGGCGCTGGTCGACCGGCTGGAACGCGCCGGCTATGTCGAACGCCGCCCCACCCCCGGCGACCGGCGGGTCAACCAGCTGGCCCTCACCCCGCATGGCGAGGAGGTGCTCGACGAGCTGATCCGGCGGATCCGCGCCCATGACGACCGGGTCTCGGCGCGGCTGAGCGAGGCGGAGAAGGTCACGCTCCGCGAACTGCTCGCGAGGTTCTGAATACGCGATCTGCTCGCGAGGTTTTGAATACGCGATCTGCTCGCGAGATTTTGAGTACGCGAGTTGCTCGCGCGGCTTGAGACAACATCAGGCGGCATCCGCAGACAGGGATGCCGGAGACGAGCGGGGCGACAAGATCCCGCCGCCCAGGGAGGAGAGGCGCCCCATGTCGAGGGCAGACCCGGCCCCGCACAGCGTGCAGGGCCGCGGTGAGAAGGCGTCGCGGTCCGGCGGCCCCTTCCGCACCGGTTTCGGCCCCGTCGGGGTCCTGTGCCGTCTGGTCGCCATGGCCGGCGGGCTGATGCTGGTCGCGATCGCCGCGATGTCGGTGATCAGCATCATCGGCCGCTGGTTTGCCGGCACCAGCATCGGCGGGCTGGAATTCGGGCCCGTGCCGGGCGATTTCGAACTGGTCGAGACGGGCACCGCCATCGCGGTCTTCTGCTTCCTGCCCCAGGCCCAGCTCGCCCGCGCCCATGTCACGGTCGATCTCTTCACCATGCGCGCCGGCCCGGGTCTGCGCCGGGCGCTGGGCGTGGTGGCCGATCTTCTGTTCGCGGCCACCACCGCCCTGCTCGCCTGGCGGCTGACCATCGGCCTTGAAGAGCGCCTGACCTATGGCGAAACCACCATGATCCTGGGCCTGCCGCAATGGTGGGTCTATGTGCCGGGGGTGGCCTTCATGGCCCTGACCGCCCTCGCCTGCCTGACCACGCTTGCCGCCACGCTGCGCGGCGCGGTGCCGCCGACCGAGGCCGAGGCTGCCGCCGCAGAGGCCGGAACGGCCCGCGAGGAGAGCCGGCGATGAGCGATACCACCATCGGCCTTCTCGGCATTGCCGGCCTGCTCGTCGCCATGGCGCTGCGCGTGCCGGTGGGGCTCGCCATGCTGGTGGCCGGCATTCTGGGCAGCATGGCGGTTGCAGGCCCCATGGGCATCATGGCCGGGCTCACCACCCTGCCGGTGGAGCAGTTTTCCAACCACGCCCTCTCGATCGTGCCGCTCTTCCTGCTGATGGGCGCATTTGCAGGCCGCGCCGGCCTCTCGCAGCTGCTGTTCGACGCCGCCCGTGACTGGCTGGGCCATCGCCGCGGCGGCCTCGCCATGGCCGCGATCGGCGCCTGCGCCGCCTTCGGCTCGATCTGCGGCTCGTCTCTCGCCACCGCCGCGACCATGACCCGGGTCGCCCTGCCCGAAATGCGCCGCCACGGCTATCACGACGGGCTGGCGACCGGCGTTCTGGCGGCCGGCGGTACGCTCGGCATCCTTATCCCGCCCTCGGTGGTGCTGGTGATCTATGCGGTGCTGACCGGGCAGAACATCGACCGGATGTTCATTGCGGCCCTGGTGCCGGGCGTGCTCGCCGCTCTCGGCTATATGGCGGCGATCCGAGTGCAGGTGATGCTGAACCCCGACGCCGCCCCGGCCGTTCCCCGGATCGGCTGGTCGGAACGTCTCCGCGGCCTTGCGCGCACCTGGCCGGTCTTCGTGATCTTCGTGACGGTGATCGGCGGCATCTATGCCGGCGTCTTCACGCCCACCGAAGGGGCGGCGGTGGGGGCCGCGGCCACCGGGCTGTTCGCGCTGGTCCGTGGCGGGCTCCGCCGCGGTGCCTTCACCGAGGTGGTGATGGAGACCGCTTCGGGCACCGCGATGATCTTCATGATCGTGCTGGGAGCCGCCGCCTTCAACGGCTTCCTGGCGCTCACCGGCCTGCCGATGCAGGCGGCCGAGGCGATCGGCGGGCTCGACGTGCCGCCGATCGTGGTGCTGGCGGCGATCCTGGCGCTCTATCTGGCGCTCGGCTGCATCATGGACAGCCTGTCGATGATCCTGCTGACCGTGCCGATCTTCTACCCGCTGATCATGGCGCTGGATTTCGGCCTGCCGCCCGCAGAAGCCGCCATCTGGTTCGGCATTCTGGCCCTGGTGGTGGTGGAGGTCGGCATGATCACGCCGCCGGTCGGCCTGAATGTCTTCGTGATCAACGCCATGTCGGGCGGCACGCCGATGCGTGACACCTTCGCAGGCGTGATCCCGTTCCTCGTCTCCGACGTGCTGCGCATCCTGGCGCTGGTGGCCTTTCCGGGCATCACGCTTGGCCTGATGCGCCTGCTCTACTGATCTTCAGGAAAGGTCCGCCGCCCATGACCACCGGCTTTCCCGCCACCCCGCCCGTCCTGTCCCCGGTCGCCCTGATCGAGGCCGAGATCGGCACCCCGCAGGAACTGGGCGCACTGGCCGACGGCCAGCGCCGGATCATCCCGATCCTGGGGGGGCGGGTCTCGGGCGCCCGGCTGGCCGGGCGGGTGCTGCCGGGCGGGGCCGACTGGCAGACCGTGCGGCCCGACGGGCTGGCCGAGATCGAGGCCCGCTACACCCTGGCCCTGACCGAGGTCGACGGCGCGGCCGTGGATGCGCTGGTCGATATCCGCAATCCCGGCATGCGCCACGGCCCCGCCGAGGTGCTCGCCCGGGTGGCGGCGGGAGAGGATGTCGACCCCGCGCTCTATTACTTCCGGACCACCCCACGCTTCACCACCGGACATCCGGCCCTCGGCTGGATGAACCGGACCCTGTTCGTGGCCCGCGGCCGCCGGCTGGCGGCGCGGGTCGAAATCGAGGTCTTCGCGGTCGGCTGACCGCATCAACCCGGCATGCCGCCCGCCCAGAAGCGGCAGCCAGCCCACATCAGGCAGATCAGGGAGGAGAAACCGATGACGGATATCGCAACCGGCTGGCGGCGGCTGGCCACACGGATGGCGGCGGGCGTGGCGGGCCTGGTGGTGGCCGCAGGCATGGCCGGCCAGGCGGCCGCAGCCGAGGTGACGCTGCGCCTGCACCACTTCTTCCCGCCCACCTCGGCGGTCCATTCGAAGTACTTCACCGACTGGAAGCAGCGGGTGGAGAGCCAGTCCGGCGGGCGGATCGAGGTCAAGATCTACCCGGCCATGCAGCTGGGCGGCACCCCGCCCTCGCTGTTCGATCAGGCGCGCACCGGCCAGGCCGACATCATCTGGACGGTGGTCGGCTACACCCCCGACCGCTTCCCCGAGGCCGAGGTCTTCGACCTGCCCTTCCTGCCGCGCTCGGCCGAGATCACCAGCCAGGCCGCGCATGAATTCGCCATGAAGCACCTCACCAGCCGCTTCGAAGGCGTGAAGGTGATCGCAGCCCACACCCACAGCCCCGGGCTGATCCACACCCGCGATCGCGAGGTCCGCACGCCTGAAGACATGAAGGGGCTGAAGCTGCGCGGGCCGTCGCGGCTGATCAATTCCTTCATCGAGGCGCTGGGCGCCGAGCCGGTCGGCATGCCCGTGCCCCAGACGGCAGAGGCGCTGTCGCGCGGCGTGATCGACGGCACGGTTCTGCCCATGGAAGGGCTGGACGCGCTGCGCCTGCAGGAACTGGTCCACCGCCACATGGTGTTCGCGGGCGAGAACGCGCTCTACACCACCATGATGCTGGTGGCGATGAACCAGGCCAAATATGACGGCCTGCCCGCCGACCTGAAGAAGGTCATCGACGACAATGCCGGCATCGCCGAGGCCCGCGCGATCGGCCGCGTGATGGATCAGGCCGATGCGCCGGTGGTGGCCTCGATCGAAAAGTCCACGACCAACCGGATCATCGCGCTCACGCCCGAGGAAACCGACCGCTTCCGCGCCGTCGGTGCCGAGGTCGAAAAGGCCTGGGCCGAGCGGATGACCGCCCGCGGCATCGACGGCCCTGCCCTCATCGAGGAAGCCAAGGCGCTGGTGGCGAAGTACGCAGCCCGGCCCTGACGGGGTCCCGGTCGCGGGATCCGGACTTGCAGGCGGGGCGGGGAAGCGGCGATGATCCGCGTCTTCGCCCCGCCTGATGTCGTTCAAAGACCACCGGATCCGTCATGCCCGCCACCCGCGCCGACCTCTTCGCCCGCCTCGATGCCCTTGGCATCGCGCACGAGACCTATGACCATGCGCCGGTTTTCACCGTCGAAGAGGCGGAGGCCGAGACCGGCCATGTGCCGGGGCTGCACGTCAAGAACCTGTTTCTGAAGGACAAGCGCGGCGATCTCTGGCTGGCCACCGTCGCCGCAGACCGGCGGGTGGATCTGAAACATCTGCAAACGCTGCTCGGCGCCGGGCGCTTCTCGTTCGGCAAGCCCGATCTGCTGATGGAGGTGCTGGGCGTCACCCCGGGTTCCGTCACGCCTTTCGCGCTGATCAACGATCCCGACCGCCGGGTGGTCTTCGCGCTCGACCGGCTTGTGGCCGAGGCGGAGCGGATCAACGCCCATCCCCTGTTCAACGATGCCTCGACCGTGGTGACGGGCGAAGGGTTGAAACGCTTCGTGGCAAGCTTCGGCCACGACGTGCGGATCGTCGATCTCGACGCCCCGGCCTGAGCGACGCACCGACCTGAGCGAGACACCGACCTGAGCGAGGCACCGGCCGGATCGCGTCTGAGGCGTAATCCGGTAGGGGTGCCCCTTGCTGGAGACGCGCGCCGTGCCATCTTTCATGCTACAAGCGGGAGGCCGCGGCCGGCCTTCCGGGCGCGGCAGAGTTTCGCCATCGCGCTTCGAAAAAAGAACGGGACCGTTGCCATGCAGACCATCATCGGCGGCGCCGGGGGCACCGCCCCGGCGGATGTGATCAAGGACACCGACACCGCGCATTTCATGGCCGACGTCATCGAGACCTCGCGTGAGACGCCGGTCATCGTCGATTTCTGGGCGCCCTGGTGCGGCCCCTGCAAGCAGCTGACCCCCGTGCTCGAAAAGGTGGTTCTGGCCGCCAAGGGCAAGGTGCGGCTGGTCAAGATGAACATCGACGAGAACCCGGAACTGGCGCAGCAGATGCGCATCCAGTCGATTCCGGCGGTCTATGCCTTCGTGGGCGGCCGGCCGGTCGACGGGTTCATGGGCGCCCTGCCCGAAAGCCAGATCCGCCAGTTCGTCGACAACCTGCTCCGCGCCGGCGGCGACGACGAAACCCGGATGATCGACGAGGCGCTGGCCCAGGCGGCCGAGCTGCTGGAAGCCGGCGATGTGCGCATGGCCGGCGGTCTTTACACCCAGGTTCTGCAGGCCGATCCGTCGCGCACCGAAGCGCTGGCCGGGCTCTCCCAGGTCTATGTGAAGATGGGTGACCTGGAGAAGGCGCGCGAGGTGCTGGCCCACGCGCCGGAAGAGATGGCGAAGGATCCCCATCTGGTCCGCGCCCGCACCGCCATCGATCTGGCCGAGAAGGCGGCCGGTGCCGGCGAGACCGCGGCGCTGGAAGCCAGGCTCGCCGCCGATCCGGCCGACCACGCCACCCGCATGGAACTCGCCATGGCGCTCTATGCCGCAGGCGATGCCAGGGCCGCGATCGACCAGCTGCTGGAGATCGTCCGCCGCGACCGGGATTGGAACGAGAATGCCGCCCGCACCCAGCTGTTCGAGATCTTCGATGCGCTGGGCCCCAAGGATCCGGTGGCCCAGAGCGGCCGCCGCAAGCTGACCTCGATCCTCTTCGCCTGATCCGCCGACACGATCCGCCGGATCCCGGACGGGGCGGTGGGCGACCGGCGCGCCCCCGCCTTCCGGATCCTGCGCCCGCAACCCGCCGGCCGACCGAGCAGAGCCCGAACCTGCCATGATCCGTGCCCACGACGTCCTGCCGCCGGTGCTGCCGGTCTTCCCGCTCGGCGGTGTCATCCTGCTGCCCGGGGGGCGGCTGCCGCTGAACATCTTCGAGCCGCGCTATCTGGCGATGATCGACGACGCGCTGGGCAGCCACCGGCTGATCGGCATGGTCCAGCCGGTCCGCGCCGGGCTCGGCACCAATATGGGCCTCGTCTCGGGTGCGCCCGAAATCTACGGTGTCGGCTGTGCCGGCCGGATCAGCAGTTTCCAGGAAAGCGGCGACGGCCGCTATCTGATCACGCTGACCGGCGTCGCCCGCTTCCGCGTGGCCGAGGAACTGGCCGTCACCACACCCTATCGCCAGGTCCGCACCGATTTTGCCGCCTTCGAGGCCGATCGCGGCGAGCCGCCGCCGGCCGGGCTGGACCGCGCCCTGCTGACCGACCGGCTGAAGCGCTATTTCGCCCTGCAGGGGCTGTCTGCCGACTGGCAGGCGATCGATCAGGCCTCGGACCAGGCGCTGATCACCTCGCTCGCCATGATCTGCCCCTTCTCGGAGGCAGAGAAGCAGGCCCTGCTCGAGGCCCCCGCCCTGCCGGAACGCGCCGCCTTGATCCTCGACATGATGGAGATGGCGTTGCATACCGGAGAGGACGACGACGACGCGCCGCGTCACTGACCGCAAGGATTTCGTGCCCCATGTCCGACGCCACCCCCATTTCCGACACCACCCCCGTGCCGCATGCCAGCGTCGATCCGCGCCTGCTGGAGATCCTGGTCTGCCCGCTGACCCGCGAGCCGCTGCGCTATGACGCCGCTGCCCAGGAGCTGATCAGCGATGCGGCGAAGCTCGCCTATCCGATCCGCGACGGCATCCCGATCATGCTGGTCGACGAAGCCCGTTCGCTCGACGACGCGGCCGGAGCCTGATCCCATGGCTGGTTCCCATGGGCATGAGCATGGCCACGAGCACGGGCACAGCCACATGCCGGCACCGGCCGCCCCCTGGCCGGTGGAAATCCGCCTGAAGCGGTCGGCACGGGTTCTGGAGGTCACCTTCGACGACGGCAACCATGTCCGGCTGGGGGCCGAGTATCTGCGCGTGGAAAGCCCCTCGGCCGAAGTGCAGGGCCATGGCCCCGGGCAGAAGAAGGTGCCGGCCGGCAAGCGCAATGTGGCGATCGTCGACGTTCAGCCGGTGGGCAACTACGCCGTGCGGCTGGTCTTCGACGACGGCCATTCCACCGGCATCTATGGCTGGGGCTATCTGGCGGAACTCGCGCGTGAGCACGACCGGCGCTGGGAAAGCTATCTCGACGCCCTGGCCGCCGCCGGCCAGACGCGGGGCTGAGCAGAGCCGGGGCTGAGCAGGGGGCCGACAAAAAAAGTGGCCGCCGCGACGGGGCATGTCGCGACGGCCAGGCTTCGGGTGATCGGGCCCGAGCTTTCTTAAGTCAGCGCTTTCTGAAATCTGCGGCGTTGCGGTTCCGGCTGGTCTCAGCGGGCAACCCGGCGGCGGCGCGGATTGCGGCTGCCGGTTCCCGTGCCGGTGCCGGGGCCGCGATAGGTGCGGCCGCGCCGCGGCGCATCGGCCATGGCGCGCAGGCCGGCAGGATAGGGGGCCGGCGCGGCCATGCGGGGCGCTGCGGAGCCGGCGTGGGCGTGGTTGCGCGGGGGGCGAACCATGGTCATGGGGGCATTCCTTGAACATTGGCCCGACAGGATGCACCCACCCGGTCCGCCATGTTGTCAGTTCGGGTGATGATTACCAGCGGTAGCGAAGCACGGCCAGCCCCCGATCATGGGGGGCGCCCGGAAAATGCGGACCGGGACACGCGGTCTCCCGCAGGATGCGTCTCAGGGCATGCGTCCCTGAACCAGGGCCGGCAGGCGGCCCAGTTCGCCCATCGCATGGCGCATGGCCAGTTTCTTCACCGGCCCCAGCCGGTTCACCGCCGCAAGCCCCAGATCGCGCGCCAGGCGTACCGGCGCCACATCGTTGGAAAACAGCCGGTTCAGCCCGTCGGTCGCCGCCACCAGCGCCATGGTGTCGGTGCGGCGCCAGCGTTCATATGCCGCAAGCACATCCGGGGCGCCGACATCGCCGCCCAGGCGCCGCGCCTGCACCATCACCTCGACCAGGGCCGCCACGTCGCGGATGCCCAGATTGAAGCCCTGCCCCGCGATCGGATGGATGGCATGGGCGGCATCGCCCACCAGCGCCAGGCGCCGGTCGACGAAGCGCCGCGCCAGGGTCAGCGCCAGCGGATAGGCGAAGCGCGGACCTTCCAGCCGGAGCCGCCCCAGAAAATCGCCGAAGCGGGCCCGCAGCTCTTCCAGATATCGCAGATCGTCCAGCGCCTGGATGCGGGCGGCATCCTCGTGCCGTTCGGTCCACACGATCGACGAGCGATTGCCGGCCAGCGGCAGGATCGCAAAGGGGCCCGGCGTCAGGAAACGTTCATGGGCCACACCTTCATGCGGGTATTCATGGGCCACGGTGCAGACCAGGCCGGTCTGGCCATAGCCCCATTCGGTGACCGCGATCCCGGCCTCGTCGCGCAGCCGTGACCGGCGGCCGTCGGCCGCCACCACCAGCGGCGCACGCAGCACCCGGCCATCCGCCAGGGTGACGGTCGCCCGCGCGCCCTGCCGGTCGACCGAGACCACGCCTGCCGGGGCCACCACGGTCAGCCGATCGGCAAGTGCCGCGGCACGCTGCGCCAGGGCAGCCCGCATGTGGCGATTCTCGACCAGCCAGCCCAGCGGTTCTTCCCCCACCTGGACATGGTCGAAATGCAGATGCATCAGGCTGGGCCCGTCGGTCACCCGGATATGTTCGATCGCGCCGGTTTCCGCCACCAGCGGCCAGACGCCGATCGCGGCCAGCACCTGCTTCGACCCATGGGCGATGGCGCTGGCCCGGCCGTCGAACCCGCCATCGAGCTGCGCCGTGGGGTCTTCGCGATCGACGACGATCACGTCGAGGCCGGCTGCTGCGGCGGCAACGCCCAGCGTCATGCCGACCAGCCCGCCGCCCACGATCACCAGGTCGCCCGCCATCATCTCCATCTGCCTCCGCTCCGCCACGCCTGCTCGGTGATGCCGGGCCGGTGAGCCCGGCCCTGCCGCGCAAGATCGGCCCGCCGGTTCCGAAAGTCCAGCCATGCCCGCCAATTCGGTGGCGTGACCAGGAATTGCCCACCATCGGGTGATCTGCACAAAAAACAGACAACATCACTCGCTGCACCCGCGTCCCGGCGGGTCCGATCCCGCCGGATTGCCCGTCCATCGTGCATTGCAGCGCGGAATCCCGCCAATGACACGAAATTGGCACGGGTCTTGAAGTGTCACGCCCGGACCGCCGGCGCCCAGGGTGCCGGCCGCCAGGACATCAAGGCTGCGGGGGAAAGGAACAGGGCGCCATGAAGCTGATCTCTGCGATCATCAAGCCCTTCAAGCTGCAAGCCGTTCGCGAGGCGCTGACCGATCTGGGCATCCAGGGCCTGACCGTCACCGAGGTGAAGGGATATGGGCGGCAGAAGGGTCAGACCGAAATCTATCGCGGCGCGGAGTACGAAGTGAATTTCGTGCCGAAGCTGAAGATCGAGATCGCCCTCAACGACGACCTGCTGGAGGCAGCGGTCGAGGCGATCCAGACCAATGCCCAGACCGGCAAGATCGGCGACGGCAAGATTTTCGTGTTCGACCTCGAACGTGTGGTGCGCATCCGCACGGGCGAAACCGACAAGGACGCTCTCTGAGCCAACGGGAAGGAGACCCACCAGAGATGGCGCTGACGGCCACCAACTTCCGGCGTGCCGCCCTTGCGGCGATCGCTCTCACCCTCGTTGCGGCACCGGCGCGGGCCGAAGTCGACCCCGAGGTTCAGTATATCCTCAACACCTTCTCGTTCATCATCAACGGCGCCCTGGTCATGTGGATGGCCGCGGGCTTCGCGATGCTCGAATCCGGCCTGGCCCGGACGAAGAACGTCGCCACCATCCTGCTCAAGAACATCTCGCTCTTTGCCGTGGCCGGCATCACCTTCTACCTCGTCGGCTACAACCTGATGTACATGAACGTCGACGGCGGCTGGATCGGCAGCCTGGCCATCTGGTCGCAGAGCGATGCCACGGGCGACGCCATCGTCTACGAGGCCGGCACCTATGCCTCGGCGTCGGACTGGTTCTTCCAGATGGTCTTCGTCGCCACCGCTGCGTCGGTCGTGTCGGGCACCGTCGCGGAACGCAGCAAGCTCTGGTCGTTCCTGCTCTTCGTCGTGCTGCTGACCACCATCAGCTATCCGATCACCGGCTCGTGGGTCTGGGGCGGCGGCTGGCTGTCCGAGATGGGCTTCGTGGATTTCGCCGGCTCCACCCTGGTGCATGCGGTCGGCGGCTGGGCGGCCCTGGTCGGCGCCATCATCATCGGCCCGCGCATCGGCAAGTACAGCCGTGACGGTCGGGTGAACCCGATGCCCGGCTCCAACCTGGCGCTGGCCACCCTCGGCACCTTCGTCCTCTGGCTCGGCTGGTTCGGCTTCAACGGCGGCTCGATGCTGGCGCTCGGCACCGGCGCGGATGCCACCGGCATGGCCAATGTCGTGGCCAACACCAGCATGGCGGCTGCCGGCGGCATCGTCGCCGCAATGATCCTCTCGCAGCTGCTCTACAAGAAGGTCGACCTCACCCTGGCGCTGAACGGCGCGCTGGCCGGCCTGGTCTCGATCACCGCCGGCCCCGACACCCCCTCCATCGGCGGGGCGATCCTGATCGGTGCGGTCGGCGGCGTCCTCGCCAGCCTGACGGTGCCGCTGCTCGACAAGCTGAAGATCGACGACGTGGTCGGCGCCATCCCGGTGCATCTCGTCGGCGGCATCTGGGGCACGATCGCCGTGCCGATCACCAATGCCGATGCCAGCTTCGGCACCCAGATCGTCGGCATCGTCGCGATCGGCGCCTTCACCGCGGTGTTCTCGGCCGTCGCCTGGCTGCTGATCAAGTTCACCGTCGGTGTCCGGGTCTCGGAAGAGGTCGAACATGGCGGGCTGGACAAGGCGGAGCTGGGCCTCGAAGCCTACCCCGAGTTCGGCCGCGGGTCGCAGACCCTCTGACGCCACCACCCATCGCACACCCGGCTGCCCCGGCAGCCGGTCCTGCCTGCGACGCCCCGGCCTTCTGGTGAAGGCCGGGGCGTCCGCTCTTGCGGCAGAGCGGTCAGGCGCCGTAAGGTGCCCCGGCACCCCCGCGGCCCGCACCCAGGACGCCCCCGGCCAACGCCCGGGTGGCACGACCGACGGACGGCGGTTTCGGAACGACTTCAATCCTCTGGCGTCATCCATGCTCAATCCCCGGCTCGCCGCGCTCACCGACTACCCGTTCCGGCGCCTGGACGCGCTGATCGCCGGCGCCGAGCCGCCGGACGGGATCACCCGGCTGATGATGTCGCTGGGGGAGCCGCAGGGTGGCGCCCCGGCCCTGATTGCCGAGATCGTGGCGGCAGAGGCGGCGGGTTTCGGGAAGTATCCGGCCGTGGCCGGCACGCCGGATCTGCGCCGGGCGATCGCCGCCTGGGCCACGCGCCGCTACGGCCTGCCCGACGGCTTTCTCGACCCCGAGACCTCGGTCCTGGCCGCGGCCGGCACCCGCGAGGCGCTGTTCGCCACCCTTCAGGCGGTGACACCCGAGGTGAAGGACGGCGCGCGCCCGGTGGTGCTGATGCCCAACCCCTTCTACCAGGTCTATGCCGGCGGGGCGGTGATGGCGGGGGCCGAGCCGGTCTTCGTGCCGGCGACCGCAGAGACCGGCTTCCAGCCGGATCTGGCGGCGGTCTCGCCCGATCTCTGGCGGCGCGCCTCGGCCGCCATCGTCTGCTCCCCCGCCAACCCGCAGGGCACGGTGCTGAGCGAGGCGGCGATGCTGGATCTGATCCGCCTGGCGCGCGCGCATGACGCGGTGCTGATCGCCGACGAATGCTATTCCGAAATCTGGGTCGAGACCCCACCCCCGGGCCTGCTGGAAGTGGCGGCGAAACATGGGCTGGGCCTCGACAATCTGCTGGTCATGAATTCGCTGTCCAAGCGCTCGGGCGCGCCGGGCTTGCGCGCCGGCTTCATCGCCGGCGATCCGAAGCTGATCGCCGGCCTGCTGCGCATGCGCACCTATTCGACCGGCTTCCTGTCGCCGCCGCTGATGGCCGCCGCCACCGCACTCTGGGCCGACGAGGCCCATGTCGAGATCAACCGCGCCCGCTATCGGGCCTCGATGGCCGCGGCCGAGCGGATCCTGGGCCCGGCCTTCGGCTGGACCATCCCGGCCGGCGGCTTCTTCGCCTGGGCCGATGTGGGCGATGGCGAGGCGGCCGCGCGCCGGCTGTGGGCCGAGGCCGGTGTCAAGGTCCTGCCCGGCGCCTATCTTTCCCGCGAGGGCGATCCGGCCCATGGCTTCGCCCCCGACAATCCCGGCGCCCGCTATGTCCGCATCGCGCTGGTCCACGCACCGGATGTCGTCGAGGAGGGGCTGACCCGCATCGCCCGCACCCTCGCCGGCTGACCGCCGCCGCCTTCCGCCACCGTCCCGCCCTCGTGGACATCCCGTCTTCCAGACACGATCAGCCGAGACCCATGGCCGCACGCTCGACCGGAACCGATCGGACGACCCGCTTCCTGCCCGCCGGGGCTGCCGGCCTTGCCCAGCGCCTGACCCGCGCCGCCGGCGGGCTGGTCCTGGCGGTGATCGCGATCTGCCTGATCCTGGCCCTGGCGAGCTATGACCAGAACGATCCGTCGCTGAACCACACGGCGGAATTCCCCATCGTCGCCAATGTGATGGGCATGGCCGGCGCCTATTTTGCCGACATGTCCCTGCAGGCGCTGGGGCTGGGGGCGGTGATCCTGCCGATGGTGATGCTCGGCTGGTCATGGCGGCTGATGCGCGGCCGCGGCCTGCCGATGCTGTGGCTGAACCTGACCGTGCTGCCCGTGGCCCTGGTCGCGACCGCGGGCCTTGCCGCCGCCTTCGGCCGGCCGGAAGGCTGGCCGCTGGAAAGCGGGCTCGGCGGGGTGGTGGGCATGCTGCTCTATGCCCGGCTCACCGCCGTCACCGGCGTCGGCCCCTATCTCGTCATCACCCTGGGCCTGGCGCTCGGCGGCATGCTGGCGGCGGCCGGCATGGGGCTGGGCGACTGGCGCAGCATCGGCCGGGGCATCGGCTCCGCCGGCGGTCTTGCCGGCCGGGGCGGCAGCCGGCTGGCCGGCCTGTTGCGGCGGCGCCATGCTGCGGCAGACGACACACCAGAGGCCCGCGGGCGCCCCGCGCGCGGCCAGGCCGCCCGCCGGACCGCCGAGCCGCGGTTCGACGACGATGCAGCACCGGTCCCGGCCCCGCCCCGGCGCCGTGCCCCCGAACCCGCCGAGGCCCCGGCCGCCGGCGGTCCGCGGATCGGCGCGCCCCGGCGCAATGTGGAGGCGGCCGCCGCCGAGGCCCGCCGCCGCAACCCGCTCAACCTGGACGAGGCGTCCAACTACCGGCTGCCGGCCCTGGATCTGCTGGCGCTGGCACCGCGCGGCGGTACCGGCAGCCAGGATCCGGGACTTCTGGCCGAACAGGCCCGGGCGCTGGAAGGCGTGCTCGACGATTTCGGCGTCAAGGGCCGCATCGTCGAGGTCCGCCCCGGCCCGGTGGTCACGCTGTTCGAGCTGGAGCCGGCGCCCGGCATCAAATCGTCGCGCGTGATCAGCCTGGCCGACGACATCGCCCGCTCGATGAGCGCCATTTCGGCCCGCGTCGCGGTCATTCCGGGGCGCAACGCCATCGGCATCGAACTGCCCAACCCGAAGCGCGAGATGGTCTTCCTGCGCGAGCTGCTGGCGAGCGAGGCCTACGAGGTCACCGCCTCGCGGCTGGCGCTGGCGCTCGGCAAGGATATCGGCGGCGCGCCGGTGATCGCCGATCTTGCCCGCATGCCCCATCTTCTGGTCGCCGGCACCACCGGCTCGGGCAAGTCGGTCGCGATCAACACCATGATCCTGTCGCTGCTCTACCGGCTGTCGCCCGACCAGTGCAAGTTCATCATGATCGACCCCAAAATGCTGGAGCTGTCGGTCTATGAGGGCATCCCGCATCTGCTGGCACCGGTGGTGACCGAGCCGGGCAAGGCGGTGGTGGCGCTGAAATGGGCGGTGCGCGAGATGGAAGGCCGCTACCGCGCCATGTCGAACCTGGGCGTGCGCAATATCGGCGGCTACAACAAGCGCGTCGCCGAGGCCCGGGACGCCGGCGAGATCCTGACCCGCACCGTTCAGACCGGCTTCGACCCCGAAACCGGCAAGCCGATCTTCGAGGAACAGACCCTCGAGACCGAGCCCATGCCCTATATCGTGGTCGTGGTCGACGAGATGGCCGATCTGATGCTGGTGGCCGGCAAGGACATCGAAGCGGCGATCCAGCGCCTGGCCCAGATGGCCCGTGCCGCCGGCATCCATCTGATCATGGCCACCCAGCGCCCCTCGGTCGACGTGATCACCGGCACGATCAAGGCCAATTTCCCCACCCGCATCTCTTTCCAGGTCACCAGCAAGATCGACAGTCGCACCATTCTGGGCGAACAGGGTGCCGAGCAGCTGCTGGGCCAGGGCGACATGCTGCACATGGAAGGCGGCGGACGGATCACCCGCGTCCACGGCCCCTTCGTCTCGGATGAAGAGGTGGAGAAGGTGGTCCGGGCTCTTAAAGAACAGGGTGCGCCCACCTACATCGAAGCGGTGACCGACGATCCGGAGCTTGCCTCCGGCAGCACCGCCGACATCATACAGGGTGGTGGGGCCGGCGGCGGCGGTGGCGAGGACGATCTCTACGATCAGGCCCTTGCCGTCGTGCTCCGCGAGCGCCGGGCCTCGACCAGCTTCATCCAGCGCCACCTGCAGATCGGCTACAACCGGGCGGCGCGGCTGATCGAGCGCATGGAGAACGAAGGCGTCGTCAGCCGGGCCGATCGCACCGGCCGCCGGGAGGTACTGCTCGGCGAGCCCCGCGACGACTGAGCGCCGATACGAGGAGTTTCCCCCCATGTCCCTTCGCCTGTCAGGCACCCTTCGCCGTGCCGCTTTCGCTGCGGGTGCCCTCGCGGTGATCGCCACGGCCCTGCCCGAGGCCGCCCTCGCGCAGCAGAAGCCGGCTGCCGCTCCTGCGAAGGCACCCAATGTCGCCGCGGCCGAGGCCCGACGCGACATGGACCGCGCCGAAGCCTATCTGAACGGCTTCCGGCGCATGAAGGCGCATTTCACCCAGGTCGCGGCCGATGGCTCGACCTCGGAAGGCACCTTCTACCTGTCCCGGCCCGGCCGGCTCAGGGTCGATTACGATCCGCCGGTCGATCAGCTTCTGGTCGCCAACGGATCGCAGCTGATCCATTACGACCGCAAGCTCGATCAGCCCTCCTACATCCCGCTCAGCCAGACGCCCGCCGGGCTGCTGACCCGCGAGACCTTCGATTTCGACGATCCGCTGCTCGAATTCGCCGGCTACGAACGCGATGCCAATGCCTTTGCGATCACGCTTCGCGACGCCAAGAACCCGGATCTGGGCTCGCTGGCCCTGGTCTTCACCGACAACCCGGTGCAGCTGCGCCAGTGGGTGGTGACCGATCCGCAGCGCGGCGTCACCCGGGTGACGCTCAGCGATGTGAAGCTGGATCCGACGCTGGACAGCGACCTCTTCGTCTTCAACCGCTTCGCCCCGAAGAAGTGACGAGGCCCGGCAAGTGATGGTCCAGTGACCAGGGCCGGCCCCGCGGTCGACAGCCGCGCGATCTGGCGGATCGCCGGGCCGATGATCCTGTCCAACCTGTCGGTCGCGGCCCTGGGCGCCGTGGATACCGGCGTCGCCGGCCATCTGGGCTCGGCGGGCAGCCTGGCCGCCGCGGCGATCGGCGGCCAGCTGCTGTCGTATTTCGTCTGGTGCTGCGGCTTCCTGCGCATGGGCACCACCGGGCTTTCCGCCGGGGCGGCCGGTCGGGGCGACCGTCCGGAAGGGGCGGCGGTGCTGGGCCGCGGGCTGGCGCTGGCACTCGGGCTCTCCGCCCTGCTCGGCCTGGTCCTTGCCGTCGCCCTGCCCTGGCTGCTCGCCCTGTTCGGCCCGGCGCCCGCGGTCAGGGATCTGGCGGCCGGCTATGTCCTGATCCGCCTGACCGGCCTGCCGGCCGCCCTGGCCGTTCTGGTGCTGGTCGGCTGGTTCGTCGGCCGGGGAGAGGCGGGTTTGCCGCTCGTCATGATCCTGGCGACCAATCTGGTCAATGCCGGGCTCGACCTGTTGCTGGCCCTGCATCTGGGCCTCGGCCTCGACGGGCTGGCGATCGCGAGTGCCGTGGCGGACTGGACCGGCTGCCTGATCGGCCTTGCGGCCGCGTTTCGCACCCTGACCCGCGAGCGCACGCCCCGCCCCGGCAGGCGGGCCCTGGGCGACTGGCCGGCCATCGCCCGCATGGCCCGGATCAATGGCGACATCTTCGTCCGCACCCTGCTGCTGATCGGCGGCTTCGCCCTGTTCATGAGCCTGGCCGGGCGGCTCGGCACCACCCAGCTTGCCGCCACCGCCCTGCTGCTCACCTTCTTCAGCATGGCCTCGCAGGGGTTGGACGGCATGGCCTATGCGGCGGAATCGCTTGCCGGCCGCGCCCTTGCCGCCGGCGATCTGGCGGGCTTCGACCAGGCCGTGCGCATGACCGGGATCTGGACGGCGGCGCTGGGCGTGCTGGCGGCTCTGGTCTTCGCCCTCGCCGGGCCGCTGCTGATCCAGGCCCTCACCGATCTCGACGAGGTGCGGCGGGTGGCCGGCGATCTTCTGCCCTATGTCGTCGCCCTGCCGCTGATCGCCTGGGCCTGCTTCTGGCTGGACGGGGTGTTCATCGGCGTCACCTGGTCGGGCGCCATGCGCGATGCAATGCTCATCGCCTTCGCGATACATCTTGGACCGGCACTGGTTCTGCCCGATATGATGGGGGCGGACGGGTTGTGGATCGCCTTCCTCGGCCTGTTCGCGGCGCGTGGCCTGGCGATGGCCGGCTGGTATCTGGCCCGTCGGCGTCGCCTCTCGCCCCAGCCTCAACGATCCAGCATCTGAGAACGCCACCTCGCGGCCTGTCGCAGCGGCCGCACCAGCCATCGGAGCCGATCGCCTTGTCGAGCGCGCCCATCTCCTCCGGCCGCCGGCCGGTCATCGCCGTCACCGCCTGCATCAAGCTGGTCGAGGGCAGCCCCTCCCACGCTGCGGGCATGAAATACGTCGAAGCCGCGGCGGATGGTGCCGGCGGCATGCCGCTGATCGTGCCGGCGCTGGGCGCCGGCATCGACATCGATCAGGTCCTGGATCTGGTCGACGGCGTGCTGGTCACGGGCAGCACCTCGAACGTCGCGCCCGAGATCTATGGCGGCCCGGCGCCCCGGCCCGGCAACAAGGGCGATCCGGCGCGCGACGCCACCACCCTGCCGCTGATCCGCGCCGCGATCGAGCGCGATCTGCCTCTGCTCGCGATCTGCCGCGGCCATCAGGAGCTGAACGTCGCCCTGGGCGGCAGCCTGCACCAGCATGTCCATGAAGTGCCGGGCATGATGGATCATCGCGACGATGCCAGCCTGCCCTGGGAAGAGCGCTTCGGCCATGCCCATCCGGTGATGCCCGAAGCCGGCGGCCTGCTCGCCCGGATCCAGGGCGGTGTCACGCCCTTCCTGGTCAACTCCCTGCACCACCAGGCGATCGACCGGCTGGCCCCGGGGCTGCGCGTCGAGGCCCTGGCCGAGGACGGCCTGGTCGAGGCGATCTCGATCCCCGGCCGCCGCTTCGTCCTGGGCGTGCAGTGGCATCCCGAGGCGCTGTGGCGGATCGACCCCGCCCATGACGCCATCCTGAAAGCCTTCGGACAGGCGGCCCGCGAACGCGCCGCCCGTGCCGAAGCCGCTGCCTGAAGACCTGCCCGCTGGATATCTGCCTCATGCCCCGCCTGCCCGACGATTTCGACGACGACACCGACGGTTTCGACCCCGATCACCCGCTGGCCGATCAGCCGGCACTGGCGGCGGTCGCCCGCTTCGCCCGCATGCTCGAGACCATCCCCTGGTTCTCTCGCGTCGGCGACCGGCTGGACGCCGACGACAGGGCTGCGGCCGAAGACTATCTGTCGGCGCTGGGCTTCCCCGGTGCCGCGGTGGTCCCGGTCGGCGACTGGTACGAGGCGGCGGACTGCGCCGAGGCACTGGACATGCACTCCCTGTCCTGGGAGGAGGAGGAGCATCTCCGTGCGGTTGCCCATGAAACCGCGCTCGAGATCACCGATGAAGAGGCGCTCGACGTGGCGCTTTCCCATGTCGCCCATCAGGCCGCCTCTCTGGTCGGCCCGGCCGCCGTGCTGTCGATGCGGGTCGGCGGTCTGGACGACGAGGCCCTGGCCCGGGCGGCGGCCGGCCATGCGGTTCAGGCCTGCCACCAGGCGGCCCTGGTCCTGGCGGCGGGGCTGGGGGCCGAGCATCCTTTCGCGCTCAAATTCCGGCTCTACGAACGGGGTCGCTGGCCGGTCTCGATCACCGGAGAGAGCTTCAACCTGTTCTGATTTATAGATCTGCGTATGCCGATTGCCGGAAGGTGGCATGGCGGAGATCGCCGTGTCACTGGCGCCAGTTCGCGTCATCGGTTCAAATGGTGTGGTCGGACCTGAATTCGAAACATCCAACCACGGGTCCGACCAGCCGAAAGGGGTCCGGCCCGTATGGATGCAGTCATCGACTTTCTCAACACCCTGCTCTGGAGCTATGTGCTGATCTACGGCCTGCTGGCGGTGGGCATCTACTTCACCCTCCGCCTGCGCTTCGTCCAGATCCTGCACTTTCCCGAGATGATCCGGGCGGTGATCGGCTCAGGGGATAACGACCGCTCGGGCATCTCGCCCTTCCAGGCCCTGTGCACCAGCCTCGCCTCCCGGGTCGGCACCGGCAATCTGGCCGGTGTGGCCGTGGCGCTGTATCTGGGCGGGCCGGGCGCGATCTTCTGGATGTGGGTGGTGGCGGCGATCGGCATGGCGACCGCCTATGCCGAAAGCAGCCTCGCCCAGCTCTACAAGGTTCGCGACGGTCATCGCCAGTATCGCGGCGGGCCGGCCTTCTACATGGCCAAAGGGCTGAAGGCACCCTGGGCGGGCTGGCTGTTCTCGATCTTCCTGATCCTGACCTTCGGCCTTGTGTTCAATGCGGTGCAGGCGAATTCCATCGCCGAGGCCGGCGAGGCGGCCTTCGGCCTGGGTAAGATCTGGATCGGCCTCGCCATCGCCGTGCTGACCGCGATCGTCATCTTCGGCGGCATTCGCCAGATCGCCCGGGTGGCGGAGCTGGTGGTGCCGTTCATGGCGGTGATCTATCTGGCCGTGGCGCTCTATGTCATCGTGGTCAACATCGCCGAGGTGCCGGCCGCGATCGGCATGATCCTGCGCAGCGCCTTCGGCCTGGAGCAGGCGGCCGGCGGCATCGCCGGCGGCATGGCGGCCGCCATGCTCAACGGCGTGAAGCGGGGCCTGTTCTCGAACGAGGCCGGCATGGGCTCGGCGCCGAACATCGCCGCCGCCGCAACGCCCGATCCGCACCACCCCTCCTCGCAGGGCTTCGTGCAGTCGCTGGGCGTGTTCATCGACACCCTGCTGATCTGCACCGCCACCGCGATCATGATCCTGCTGTCCGACCGGCTGGTGCCCGGCTCGGGCGTCACCGGCACCCAGCTGACCCAGGAAGCGCTGACCGCCCATATCGGCGATGCCGGTGCCTGGTTCGTGGCGGTGGCGATCTTCTTCTTCGCCTTCACCTCGATCATCGGCAACTACGCCTATGCCGAAAACGCCCTGGTCTTCGTGAAGGCCGACAGCGCCATCGGTATCACCATCCTGCGCTGCGGCACCCTCGCCATGGTGCTCTGGGGCAGCTATGAGAGCGTCTCGACCGTGTTCAACGCGGCCGATACCTCCATGGGCCTGATGGCCGTGATCAATCTGATCGCCATCGTCCTCCTGTCGGGCACGGTCGCGAAACTCACCCGCGACTATCTGGAACAGCGCCGTGGCGGCCAGACGCCGATTTTCCACGCCGCCGATTATCCCGAACTCGCCGGCGAGATCGACGAGGACATCTGGAGCCGCTGATCGGGCGGAGACGGGCAAAGCAAAGGCCGGCTTCCCCAAAGGAAGCCGGCCTTTCTGCCGTCTGATCCGCCGGTCGGAGACCGGGATCAGTCAGGTCACCGGGACCAGTCAGGCCACCCCGATCAATCAGGCCGGTGCATGCGCCCGGATGAAGGCGGCGATGCGCGGCTTCACCTGTTCGCGCCAGCGGCGGCCGTTGAAGATGCCGTAATGGCCGACACCCGCCTGTTCGTAATGGGCGTGCATGTGCTCCGGCAGCCGGTCGCACAGCTTGTGCGACGCCCGGGTCTGGCCGATGCCCGAGATATCGTCCAGCTCGCCTTCCACCGTCATCACCGCAGTCCGGGTGATGGCCGAGGGGTCGACCAGCTTGCCGTGCACGACCATCTCGCGCTTGGGCAGCAGATGGCGCTGGAACACCCGGTCGATGGTCTCGATGTAGTATTCCGCCGGCAGGTCCATGACCGACAGATATTCATCATAGAACGACCGGTGCGCCTCGGCGCTGTCACCGTCGCCGCGGACCAGATGCTCGTAAAGCTTCACATGGGCGCCGATATGGCGCTCCAGGTTCATGGTCATGAAGCCGGTCAGCTGCACGAAACCCGGATAGACCCGGCGCATCACGCCCGGATAGATGCCAGGCACCGAGTGGATGACATTGTCTTCAAACCACTTCAGCGGCCGGGTCATGGCCAGCTGGTTGACCTGGGTCGGGCTCTCGCGGGTATCGATCGGGCCGCCCATCAGGGTCATGGTGGCGGGCGCGCACGGATCGTCGGCCGCATTCATCAGCGACACCGCCGCCAGCACCGGCACCGAGGGCTGACAGACCGCCATCACATTGGTGCCGGGGCCCAGCAAATGCAGGAATTCGATGACGTATTCGACATAATCGTCGAAATGGAACGGCCCGTCGAAGACCGGCACCATCCGGGCGTCGACCCAGTCGGTGATGTAGACGTCATGGTCGGGCAGCAGGGCCTCGACCGTGCCGCGCAGCAGGGTGGCGTAATGCCCTGACAGCGGCGCCACCAGCAGCAGTTTCGGGTCGTTCAGACCCTCGGTGTCGCGGCGGAAATGTAGCAGTTTGCAGAAGGTGAGATCGTGGACGATCTCCTCGACGACCGGCACGGTGCGGCCGTCGATGATGGTGTGGTCAAGCCCGAAGGCGGGTTTCTCGTAGCGGTCGGTGACGCGCTCGATCACCTCGGCCGCGGCCGCAACCATGCGGCCATAGGGCGAGTAAGACATCGGATTGAACGGCGAACTGTGGATGCGCTGCGCGGCCTTCGCCATCAGACGGATGGGCGTCACGGTCGCGGCATGCAGTTCGTGGAGCTGGTAAAGCATGACCCCTCACGCGCTGTCCGGCGGAACTGGGGAAGCCGCCGGCTGCGGCGGCATCGTCCACCTCCCTCGTGGTCGATGCCGTCTGTCACTGTCGATCTTTGATGCGACCGGCACCATTCGCGGGCGCCGGCTCGGTCGAGGCTGGTTCGGTCTTCGGTCCGGGCTTTGCATCCGTTGCGCAGAGGGCCAGAAAGGCCCGTTCGCGCGCTTCCGGAGAGCGCCCGTGTTAAACATCTGTTTCAATTAGGCATTATCCGCCGAAAAAGTAAACGAGTTCCGAAGACGTTGCCGAAAATCCACGACAACGACCCGAAACGGTCACCCGGCAGGGCTGGATGCGCTGCAAAATGCAGCACGGCGCCATCAAAGATGCTGTTTTATCGCCGCCACGATCGTATCGGGCGTGTCCCCGCGACTGAAATGGGTGAGATAGGCCCCCTCGCGATCCATCAGATAGATGAAGGCGCTGTGGTCGACCAGATAATCGGTGGCGCTGGCATCGTCGCGCACCGCCTGATAATAGACGCGATATTCCTTGGCCGCCGCCGCAATGGCCTCAGGCGTTCCGGTCAGGCCGGTGATGTGATCATTAAACAGGCTGAGGTAACGCGCCATCTGATCCGTGGTATCACGCTCAGGATCGACGGTAATGAACACCGGCGCCACCTTGTCGGCATCCGGCCCCAGCATCTCCATGACGGCTGAAATCTTCTGAAGATCGGTGGGGCAGACATCCGGGCAGAAAGTGTAGCCGAAATAGACCAGCATCAGCCGGCCACGGAAATCCTGGTCGGTGACCGGCTTGCCGGTCTGATCGTTGAGCGCGAAGGGGCCGCCGATCAGGGCGCGGCCCGAGGAAACGCCGCCGGCGCGATCCGCCGACATTTCCACCCAGCGCAGCGCCAGCACACCACCGATCGCGACCACCGCGGCGATCGCGATGACGGCCAGAATGGACGGGCGGCGGGGGGCCTTCTTCGACATGATGTTCACAATCCGCGGGGAAGGCCGGCAGGGCTGGAAGGCCACCGGTCGGGAAGTGCCGAGGGGCGCCCGGTGAGGGAGACCGGAGAGCCCCGACGATACCACCGCCGGGACCAGGGGTCGGGGCCGGCGATGGAGACGTCTTCACCCCATAGCAGCCGGCGCCCGGGGCTGCAACCGAAGCATCTGCGACCGATCGTCGCTCGCCATGGCCGTCTGCCGACAATTGACCCGCCCCCATCGCCCGCCGCACACTCCGGCGATCTTCCTGTCGCATCACTCCCTCGCCCTCCGTCCCGTCCCAAGGGGTCTGCTCCATGCCCGCGGACACGCTGTCCCTCGCCGCCATCATCGGCCCGGTCTTCGCGCCCGATCCCGGCCTTCTGCTGCTGGTGGTCGCGGTTCTCGACGGCTTCATCGGCGACCCGCCCGGGCTCTGGGCGCGCATCCCCCATCCGGTGGCGGTGATCGGCCGGGCGATCTCGGCACTCGACCGCCGGCTGAACCGGCCGGAGCGCAGCGAGGCGGAACGGGTGCGCCGCGGCGCGCTGACCGTGATCCTGGTGGCGGGCGGCACGGCGCTCGTCGCCTGGGGCCTGTCGGGGCTGCTGCGCAGCATTCCCTTCGGCTGGGTCGGCGAGGCGCTGATCGCCATGACCCTCGTCGCGCAGAAGAGCCTGTACGAACATGTCCGCGACGTGGCCGATGCGCTTGCCCGCGACGGGCTCGCCGCCGGCCGGCGCATGGTCGCCCGCATCGTCGGCCGCGACCCCGAAAGCCTCGACGAGGCCGGGGTGTCGCGGGCCGCGATCGAGAGTCTGGCCGAGAATTTTTCCGACGGGGTGGTGGCGCCGCTGTTCTGGTTCGCCGTGGCGGGGCTGCCCGGAATTGCCGCCTACAAGGCGATCAACACCATGGACAGCATGATCGGTCATATGACCCCGCGCCACGCCGCCTTCGGCCGGGTCGCGGCGCGGTTGGACGATCTGGTCAACTGGCCGGCCGCCCGGATCGCCGGCGGGCTGATCGCCCTGGCCGCCGCCCTGCCGGGACCGGGGGATGCCGGCGAGGCGATGGCCGCCATGCGCCGCGACGCCCGCCGCCACCGGTCCCCCAATGCCGGCTGGCCGGAAGCGGCGATGGCCGGCGCCCTGGGGCTTCGGCTTGCAGGCCCGCGCCGCTATGGCAACCGGGTGGTGGATGATGCCTGGATGGGCCGCGGCGACACGGAAGCGGGCCCGGCCGATATCGACCGGGCCCTCACCCTGTATCTGCGTGCCTGCATGGCGGGGGCGCCGTTGCTGGCCCTGCTCGCCACACTGCTCGACTAGGCCATCCTGCTCGACCAGGGGGCAGCCCTGCCGGCTCAGCGGCCCGAGAGCGTGCTCTTCAGCGTGTCGGCCTTGCCGTCCGAAACATTGGTGCGCAGGATGTTCTCCGCCGTCAGCGACTGGCCGTAATAGGCGCGGTTCCAGTCCTCTTCGGGCACGATCACGGTACCGTCGAGCGAGGCGCCGCCGAACAGGCCCTTGGCGTTGGAGAAGGCGACGATGTCGGCATCCATATTGGTCGTGGTGCTGCCCTCGACGCCGGCACCGACGGTCGCCACCGCGATCGAGACGTCACCGCCCAGCGAAACCTTGTCGGAGAGCAGCTTCTGCAGGCCGCGCTCGGTGCGCACGACCAGCACCGTCTCCGACACCTGCACGCCGGCCTGCAGGCCGATGCCGCCCTTGGCGATGTCGTAGAAGACCGGGCCGCGCCAGCCGCCCGAATCGCGGGCCATCAGCACGCCGACGCCGCCCTCGCCGCCGATGATGAAGCCGGCCTTGACCAGGCTCGGGGCGATCAGCACGGCCCGCGCGCTTTTCAGCTGGGCCTCGAAATCCTTGCCCTGGGGCGAATTGCGGATCGCTTCGACCGTGGCGGCGGCCTTGGAGACCGTCTCCTGCTGATCATTGGCATAGGCGGGCGCCACGATCGCCAGCGGCGCCATGGCAGCCATGGCGGCGACGGTCAGCGCAAGCGGGCGGCGGTCGTTGAGGCGCATGCGGAACATGGGGAAAACTCCTCGGCGGGTGCGTATCCGACGGCAGCGGCGGGGATCGGTTCCGTGCCGTCCTGTCCCCGCTGTTATGCCATGACCGGCTGTGACAGGGGTGCGATCAAGATGCGACCTCTCCGGCACCGAAAGAAGGCCCTTTCAGCACCAGCGGCAGGCCCGCCGCCACAAAGATCACCCGGTCGGCCGCGGCCGCCACCTGCTGGTTCATCCGTCCCGCGACATCGCGGAACCGCCGTGCCAGCGCATTGTCCGGCACGATCCCCAGCCCCACTTCATTCGCCACCATCACCACCGGGCGGCCCAGATCGCGGGCGGCCGCCACAAGACGTGCCGTCTCGGTGTCCGGATCCCGCTCCAGATGCATCAGGGTCGCCGCCCAGATCGTCAGACAGTCGAGCAGAACCGCCCCCGCTTCCGCGGCCGCCGCGATCGCCGCCGCCGGGTCGGCCGGGGCTTCGACCGTCCTCCAGCCAGGCCCCCGATCCGCGCGGTGGCGGGCGATGCGATCCCGCATCTCGTCGTCGAAGGCTTCGGCCGTGGCGACATAGAGCGGCGGCACGTCCCCCGCTGCGGACAGCGTCAGCCGCTCGGCCAGCGCGCTCTTGCCCGAACGGGCCCCGCCCAGAACCAGGGTCAGCATGGCTCGTCTTCTCCCGTCGGCAGCGGCCGGTTCACCGTCTCCACCCGCCAGAGCACCGCGCCGTCATCCATCTGGATCCGGTCGATCCGGGTGAGCGACAGCGGATCGACGACAAAGGAAATGCTCTGCTCAGGCGTCAGTCCCAGCGCCTGGGCAAGGGCGGCCCGCACCACGCCGGCATGGGCCACCACCACCACCGGCCGCGCGTCGGCCTCGGCAGAGATCCGGTCGACGGTCGCGGCGACCCGGGCGATCACATCGGCATAGCGTTCGCCCCCGGGCGGGCGGGCGCGGGCAGGCTGGCGCCAGAAGGCGGCATAAGCCTCGGGCTCCGCCGCCTCGATCTCGGCATGCACGCGGCCCTCCCAGAGGCCGAAATCCTGCTCGATGAAGCCCGGCTCGATCTGCGCCGTCAGGTCGGGCCTGAGCACGGATGCGGTGTCGCGGGCACGGGCAAGCGGGCTCGCCACCAGCCGCATCCCCTCGGGCAGGGCACGTGCGATCCGTGCCGCCCGCATCGGCGCCGGCAGGTCGACCGGCGCCTCGCCCGCGCCATGGATGCGCCCGAGGGCCGATGCCGCAAGCGGGGCATGCCTCAACCAGTACCAGCGGGTCACGGCCACCACAGCAAGCCTCCATAGGCCAGGAGCAGCGCGCCGATTTCGGCCACCTGCTGAAGCGCACCATACACATCGCCCGTGGCCCCACCGATCTGGCGAAGCGCCAGGCGCAGGATCACCAGCGCGCCGATCGCCGCACCGGCCACGAGCCCCAGCACCGCCGGCAGGGCCTGGAGATCGAGCGCCCACCAGCCAAGCCCGGCGGTGATCAGCAGGGTTGCGCCCAGACCGGTAAGGGCTGCGGCCGCGGGGCCGCGGCCGGCCGCATCGGCAAGGCCCGGCCGGTCCCGCCGGGCGGGCGGCATCCAGGCCATGGCAAGGCCGATGGCGGCGCGGGACAGCCCGCCTGCCCCCGCGGCCAGCACGGCCGCCCCGATGCCCAGCGGGGCCAGCGCCGCATAAAGCGCCGCCCGCAGGCCGAAGCCCAGGATCAGCGCCCCGGCGCCGAAGGTGCCGACACGGCTGTCCTTCATGATCTCCAGCTTCGCCGCCCGGTCGCGGCCGCCGCCGAAACCGTCGGCGACATCGGCAAGGCCGTCCTCGTGGATCAGCCCGCCGATCAGCGCCGCGGCGATCAGGGCCAGCAGGGCCGCGATCCAGCGATCGGCAAAAACCTCTGCCGCCCCGGCCAGCACCAGCCCGGCAAGCCCGCCTGCGATCAGCCCGGCCGGCCCCAGCCAGCCGGCAAAGCGCGCGGCCGGCTGCAGACCATGCGGCGCCGGAACCGGCAGACGGGTCACCAGGCCCAGCGCCAGCCACAACCCGTCGAGTGGTCGTGCCGGCGACGGCGCAGGGGGTGGCGGGGGTGGCGCCGGCGGCGGGACGGGCAGAGGATCGGTCATGAGCCTGCGAGGTCGGTTGCGGAACGGGGAACTCGCCCGAAGATAGCGGCAGCCCGGCCACCCGACCAGTCTGCGGCTCGTCTCTGACGCCAGAAGGCTTGACCCGACGGGCGGGGCGCGCAATCGTTCCGGCCATCGCGTCCCGGTGTCGTCCGGGGCGACCGTCCGCATTGATCGGCCGCGACGCTCCTCGGGCGCCTGCGGCCCGCGCCTCAGGAGGCCCCGAGCCGTGGCAGCCGACCATTCCGCCATTCCGTTCACGGATCTCGTCGGCGTCGCCGAGCTGGTCCGCGCCTTTCCCGGCCCCGACGAGGAAGCGATGGAGCGCGCCCGCGCCCGTGACGCGGAACTGACCAAGCCACGCGGCGCGCTCGGCCGGCTGGAAGAGCTGGCGATCTGGACCGCCGCCTGGCAGGCCGCCCATCCGCCGCGGGCCGCCCGGCCGCTCGCCTGCGTCTTCGCGGGCAATCACGGCATCGCCGAACGCGGCGTCTCGGCCTATCCCGCCTCGGTCACCGGGCAGATGGTGGCGAATTTCGTCGAAGGCGGGGCGGCGGTGAACCAGCTCTGCCGCTCGTTCGGGGCGGGGCTGTCGGTCTATGAGATGGGCCTCGACCAGCCGACGGCGGATTTCACCCGCGGCCCGGCGCTGGAGGATGCCGAGGTGCTGCGCGCCATCGCCTTCGGCATGCGGGCGGTGGAGCCCGGCATCGACATCCTGTGCCTGGGGGAGATGGGCATCGGCAACACCACCGCCGGCTCGGCCATCGCCGCCGCTCTCTTCGGCGGCATGGGCGCCGACTGGGCCGGTCGCGGTACCGGTATCGACGATGCCGGCCTCGCCCGCAAGATCGCGGTCATCGACGAGGCTCTGGGCTTCCATGGCCCGGCCCTTGCCGACCCGCTCCAGGTTCTCCGCCGGCTGGGCGGTCACGAACTGGCGGCCATCGTGGGGGCGGTGATCGCGGCCCGCATGCTCAGGGTGCCGGTGCTGCTCGACGGCTTCACCTGCACCGCCGCCGCGGCGGTGCTCTGGAAGCTCGATACCACCGCCCTCGACCATTGCCGCATCGCCCATCTCTCACGCGAACCCGGCCATCAGCGCCTGGCCGCCGCCATCGGCCAGCGGCCGCTGCTCGATCTCGACATGGCGCTCGGCGAGGCCTCGGGCGCGGTGCTGGCCTCGGCCCTCGTCCAGGCGGCCATCGCCACCCATAACGGGATGGCCACCTTTGCCGAGGCCGGCGTCGCGACCGCCGAAGACTGAGGCCCTGCGTCGATTTTTTGCACTGCGGTGTGCGTTAACGACTCTTAAACAATTGAACCCTTATGCTACAGGGTGCGTCCGAATTGGCGGATGCACCCTGCGCCGGTGATGCCGGCGCCGCGTATGCAGCAGAGTTGTCGGAGGGGTCGCGTGGAATACGCGGAACAGACCGATCGGTCGGAATCCCACGCACAGGCTGCCCTCGGACTTCTCAAATCCCACGCAGTTGCGCCAAATCCGATCAATTATACGGTGGCCTATGTCCACGATGCCGGTCGCGATCCGGAACTGAGCCGGGCGATCGACGGGCTGTTGGCCGATGGCGGGCAGCTGACCCCGGATTTCCTGCGGGAAGCCTTCGAGCGGCATTTCGGCATGGCCCGCGAGGCCCAGGCGGTTCGCGAGGGCGGCGCCCGGCTTGCGGCAGAGGCGGAACGGGCGCTCAGCGCCGCGGAAGGCGCCCGCTCGGCGCTCGACACGGCCGCCGACGAGGCCCAGCGCTTGGCCGAACGGCTGGAGCAGGGCGACACGATCGATCCCCGCCGCCTGGCCGAGGCGGCCCGGGGGCTGGCGCTGCTGGCCCGGCGCACGGCCCAGCGGACCGAAGGCGCGGTGCGTTCGCTCGATGCCGCCACCGATCAGATCGGCGGTGTCCGTCGCGATCTGGACAAGGTCCGGCGCGAACTCGCCACCGATCCGCTCACCGGTCTTGCCAACCGCCGGCATTTCGAGCTGCGCCTGGGCGAAGAGATTGCATTGGCCCGCGAGACCGGCGACCCGCTGACCGTCATGCTGGTCGATGTCGAGGGCTTCGACGCCATTGCCGCCACCCATGGGCCCGGCATCGGCGACCAGGTGTTGCGGCTGGTGGGCAAGACGCTCGCCGACGGCGTGCGCGGACGCGATGTCGCCGCCCGCTTCGGCGCCCAGCGCTTCGCCGTTGCCCTGCCCCATACCACCGAAAGCGAATCCGGCGCCATCGCCGAGCAGATCCGCAACATCGTCTCCGGCCGGCGGATCGTGCGTCGCGACAATCGGGAAGCGGTGGGCCGGATCGCGCTCTCGGTCTCGCGCGCGACCCTGCAGCCGGGCGAGGATATCGGCCGGCTGATCGCCCGCGCCGAGGCCGGGCTGGATGGCCGCCGCGTGCGCAGCGCCCGCTGATCCGAGGCCGGCCCGGCCGGCACCGCCCGACCCGCGCCCATCCACGCCCCGCGGAACTTTTTTCGCGGGGCGTCGTTCTGCACTGATCCACTCAGCGCCGGGCCGCGTATCCATCGGGTAAAGGAACCAATGGCCTGAAAGGCCGGTCCATGACCGATGAGACCTGCATCCGTCCGCGCCTTGCGGCGCGGGGAGGAGTCCTGTTAGATGGCGCCATGAGCACGGTGAGTGGTCGTGGCGGCCCGTCCGACGGATCGCGCACGGTATCTGAACGCATGGCCGATCTGATGGTCCTGGTCGCACACGACCGGGATCGTCGGGCATTCACCGAGCTGTATGCGTGGTTCGCGCCCCGTGTGAAGGGTTTCCTGATCCGGCGCGGCCTCGATGCCCAGCGGGCTGAAGAAGTCGCCCAGGAAGCCATGCTGACCGTCTGGCGCAAGGCCGACCGGTTCGACCGGCGCCAGGCATCGGTGGCGACCTGGATCTTCACCATCGCCCGCAACCGCAGCATCGACGAATTGCGCCGCGAGAAGCGGCCGGAGATCGAGCTGGACGACCCGACCCTGGTCGGGGACGGCCTGGCCCAGCCGGCCGAAACTGCCTATGCCGCCGGCCAGGAGGCCGAACGGCTGAAGGCGGCCATCGGAACCCTGCCCGAGGAGCAGGCTCGCCTGCTGCATATGGCGTTCTTCGAGGACAAGTCCCACAGCGCCATTGCAGAGAGCGAAGACCTTCCCCTCGGTACGGTCAAGTCACGGTTGAGACTGGCGCTGTCCAAACTCAGGGCGGCGCTGGGGCCGGTACACTGATGGAGCATCACGAGACGATGGGTCCGCAGCACCACATGCCGGAGGCGTGGCTGGTCGATTACGCGGCCGGCACGCTGGACGAGGCGAACGCACTTCTGGTCGCCTGCCATGCCGCGCTGTGCCCGACCTGCCGCGAGACGCTGCGCCTGCTCGACGCGACAGGCGGGGCCCTGCTCGAGGATCAGGCACCGGTCGCACTGGCGGATGACGCGCTGGCCGCACTCTTTGCCCGGATCGATGCCGAGGATGCCGCGGCCGAGCCGGCGCGGCCCGGCCACCGGCCCGGTCACCAGACTGTGGATCTGGACGCCCTGCTGCCGGCGGGCGACGGCACGCTGCGCCTGCCGAGGCCGCTGCTCGCCTATCTGCCCACCGCCCCCCAGGATCTGCCCTGGCGCTGGAACGGTCCCGGCGTCCATGTCATCGACCTTGCGGTCGGCCGGCATCCGGGCACCCGTACCGTGCTGATGAAGATCGGCGCCGGTCGCGCCATGCCCCAGCATACCCACAAGGGCACCGAGGCATTGATGGTCCTGGCCGGCGGCTATCGCGACGAGAGCGGCGACTTCTTCCCCGGCGACGTCGCGATCTCCACCGGTGAGGTGGATCATCGCCCCATCGCCCATGACGACGGCGAATGCCTGTGCCTTGCGGTGCTCGACGCCCCGATCTCGCTGACCGGCACCGTCGGCCGGCTGCTCAACCCCTTCATCCGCTTCTGAGCGCCCCAACCCCGAAGCCTTGAACTGCGGGGATTGCGGCATCATCCTGACCGCCGGGCGCACAGTGGAGGCGGAGAGGGTGATGATGAGCGATCCGGTTCTGGTCGAAGTGGTCCGCGGCGGCTTCGTCGAAAGCCGCCATCGCGGCGCTGTCGTTGTGTGCGATGCACGGGGCCGTGTGATCCTGGCGCTGGGCGATGGCGACCGGCCGGTTTTTCCCCGCTCTGCCACCAAGCCGATCCAGGCCCTGCAGCTGATCGAAAGCGGCGCGGCCGATGCGATGGGGTTGAGCGCGGCGGAACTGGCCCTCTCTCAGGCCAGCCATAACGGTGAGCCGATGCATGTCGGCCGGGTGTCCGCCTGGCTGGATCGGATGGGGCTCGGCACCGAGGACCTGATCTGCGGTGCCCACTGGTCGTCGCACGACGCAACCGCCCGCGCCATAGCGCGCGACGGCGGCGCACCCTCCCGTGCCCACAACAACTGTTCCGGCAAGCATTGCGGCTTCCTGGCCACCGCCCGCCATCTGGGCGAGGCCATCACCGGCTATGGAGATCGGGACCACCCGGTACAGCGGCGCTGGCGGGATGCCCTGTCGGAGCTGGGCGACCATCCGCTGGATGATGCGCCCGAAGGCATCGACGGCTGCGGCATCCCGGTGATCGCCATGCCGCTCCGGTCCCTCGCGCTCGCCTTCGCCCGCATTGCCGACCCCTCGCGCGAAACCGCCGCCCGACGCGATGCCATGGCCCGGTTGAGCCGGGCCGTCTGGTCCGCGCCCGAGATGATCGCCGGCACAGGCCGCCTCTGTTCCGCCATCGCCCGTCAGGCCAAGGGCCGGGTGCTGGCCAAGGTCGGCGCCGAAGGCGTCTATGCCGCAGCCCTGCCCGGCCTGGGTCTCGGGGTGGCGCTCAAGGTCGAGGACGGGGCGGTCCGGGCCGCCGAAACCGCCCTGCTGGCCACGCTCGCCCGGCTCGGCGTGTTCGATGCCGCCGATCTGGATGCGCTCGCCCCCTGGAGCCGGCGCGGCATCACCAGTTGGGCCGGTGCCGAGGTCGGCGTGATCCGGCCATCCGATGCCTTCATCTGAAAAGACACGGGGCATCCGAAACGACACGGGGGCCGGCACCGCGGATGCGATGCCGGCCCCCATATCTGTTCAGGCAACCGGTGTGGTCGGCCAACCCGCCGGTCAGGCGAGACCGGGCGCCACCTTGAATTCGGCCTCGGTACGGGCCTTGACCTCGTCGACCGTCAGGCCCGGGGCCAGCTCGATCAGGGTCAGACCGTCCTCGAAGCTGAACACGCCGACCTCGCTGATCAGCAGGTCGACGCAGGCCTTGCCGGTCAGCGGCAGGCTGCATTCCTTGACCAGCTTGGCCGAGCCGTCCTTGGCATTGTGGTCCATGATGACCACCACGCGCTGAACGCCGGCCACCAGGTCCATGGCGCCGCCCATGCCCTTGACCATCTTGCCCGGGATCATCCAGTTGGCGAGATCGCCGGTCTCGGAGACCTGCAGCGCGCCCAGGATCGACAGGTTGATATGGCCGCCACGCACCATGGCGAAGCTGGTCGCACTGTCGAAATAGCTGGAATAGGACAGTTCGGTGATCGTCTGCTTGCCGGCATTGATCAGGTCGGGGTCGACCTCGTCGTCATAGGGGAAGGGCCCCATGCCGAGCATGCCGTTCTCGGAATGCAGCACCACATGCACGCCGTCGGGGATGTAGTTCGCGACCAGCGTCGGGATGCCGATGCCGAGATTGGCGTAG
Source organism: Tistrella mobilis (assembly GCF_039634785.1). NCBI lineage: Bacteria > Pseudomonadati > Pseudomonadota > Alphaproteobacteria > Geminicoccales > Geminicoccaceae > Tistrella > Tistrella mobilis. The sequence continues at coordinate 59,663 of NZ_JBBIAB010000001.1, forward strand.
AAGCCGTCCTTCAGCTCCTTCGCCGCGCGACGGCACATGTCTTCGCGAGTCCAGGCCATGGTCACGCCTCCCCACGGGCACGAGTGGTGCGCTGCTCGATGCGCTTCTCGTAATTGCTGCCGGCCAGGATCCGCTGGACGAAGATGCCGGGGGTATGGATCGCGTCGGCGCCAAGGGCGCCCGGCTCGACCAGTTCCTCGACCTCGGCCACGGTCACCTTGCCCGCGGTCGCCATCATCGGATTGAAGTTCCGGGCGGTCATCCGATAGATCAGATTGCCCTCGGTATCGCCCTTCCAGGCCTTCACGATCGACAGATCGGCGACCAGGCCGCGCTCCATGACGTACTGCTCGCCATCGAACTCGCGGACTTCCTTGCCGTCGGCGACGATGGTGCCGACGCCGGTCTTGGTGAAGAAGGCCGGGATACCGGCACCGCCGGCGCGGATGCGCTCGGCCAGCGTGCCCTGCGGGTTGAACTCAAGCTCCAGCTCGCCCGCGAGGTACTGCTTCTCGAAGGTCTTGTTCTCGCCCACATAGGACGAGACCATCTTCCGCACCTGCCGGGTCTCGAGCAGGATGCCGAGGCCGAAGCCGTCGACGCCCGCATTGTTCGAGATGACAGTCAGGTCGCGAACGCCGGACTCGCGGATCGCAAGGATCAGGTTTTCCGGAATGCCGCACAGTCCGAAGCCGCCGGACATGATGGTCATGCCGTCCCTGAGCAGGCCGGCGAGCGCCGCCACCGCGTCAGGGTAGACTTTCTTGCTCATGCATACCGCCTTTTCTCGCGAGGGTTTCCCCCCGATGATACCCCCGGTCCCCGTTTGATAAGCGGCGGGGCCGACGCTGTCAATGAGCGCCGCCCCTGGCCGGGGCGAAACCGCAGGTATCCGGCAAGTGCTTGGCCCGCCGGGCTTTGGGCGGCCGGCCGTCGGGATCGGGGGCCGCATCCATACGGCGTTCGCCGCCGCCTGCATTCCGGCCATGCGCAAGCGGGGGTCCGCAGACCATTGGCATCGCCGCCGATCGGGGGTCTATTGTCTCGTCACCCGCCGCGATCCGCCCGTCAGGTTCCCCAGATGCCCGTCCGTCCTGTCCCGTCCGCCCCGGTCGATCCGGGCCGCGCCCTGATCGTGGGCGGGCTCTGGATGACCGCCGCCTGCGGCATGCTGGCCCTGCTTGCGGCCGAGATCCGCATGGCGGCCCAGCATGTCCATCCGCTGGAGGTGGTGTTCTTCCGCAACCTGTTCGGCGTGGTGCTGATGGTGCCCATGCTGCGCCGGCTGCCGCTGCCCTATGATTTCCGGCGGCGCTGGACGCTGTTCGGGCTGCGCGGGCTGACCAGCTTCCTGGCGATGTCCACCTGGTTCTTCGCCGTGGCGACCATCCCGCTTGCCGATGCGGTGGCGCTGAATTTCACCCTGCCGCTTTTTGCAACCCTGCTCGCCGTCATCACCCTGGGTGAAACGGTGCGGGCCCGGCGCTGGACCGCGCTGGCGGTGGGCTTCGCCGGCACGCTGGTGGTGCTGCGCCCCGGCTTTACCGAGGTGTCGGCCGGCACCATCGCCGCGCTCGCCTCGGCGCTGTTCATGGCCTCGTCGGCGATCTCGATCCGGCGCATGGCCGCCCATGACGGGCCGGCGGTGATCACCTTCTGGTCCAATATCGTGATGACGCCGATCTCGCTGATCCCGGCCGCCTTCGTCTGGACCTGGCCGGGCTGGGAGGGCTGGGCCTGGCTGCTGCTGGTGGGCGCCACCGCCATCATCGCCCAGATCTTCCTGTCCCGCGCCTATGCCGCCGCCCCCACCTCGGCGGTGATGCCGTTCGACTTCACCCGCCTGCCCTTTGCGGTGCTGATCGGCCTTGCCTTCTTCGACGAGGTACCGGACCCCTGGACCTTGGTCGGCGCAACCGTCATCATCGGCTCGGCCGTCTACATCACCCGCCGCGAGGCGCGGCTGGCCAGCCGGCCCACGGCCGGGCAGATCACGACGGCACCACAGCCCGACCGCCCCGAAATCACGTCCGAGGACAAATGACCGACCGTGAGACAAGCCGCCCCGCCCTCGCCACCATTCTCGCCGTCAATCAGCGCGAGGCGGTGGAGCGCGTGGAAGCCGGCGACGGCCGGCCGCTCTGGCGGCTGATCTGGTTCGGTGCCTCGCGCATCGGCATGGGGGATGCCGGGCTCGAAGCCCTGCAGGATGCGCTGGGCGAAGACTTCCCCGACTTCCTGGCCGAAGTGGATCGCGGCGAGGAAGAGGCCGAACGGGTGCTGGAGCTGGACCTGCCCGGCGACGGGCCGGAAGACGAGCGCGCCGCCCGTGCGATCGCGGTCGCGGCCAACCCGAGCGCGATCGTGTTCTCGGGCGTGTTCGAGGGCGCGCCCTCGGCCGGTGGCGCCTCGCGGCCGATGATCCAGCACGAGGATGACGAGGGCGAGGAACTGATCGCGGGCGACGGTGCCCGCTGGCTGGCCGTGGTCGCGGTGGACCGAAGCCGCGGGCGGCTGGCGCTCAGCCGGGTGGTGGAACGCGGCGGGCGCCCGACGGTGGTGCCGCCTGCAGGCGACGACGACCTCGATGCCTTCCACGACCTGATCGACTGGCTGGCCGGCTGGGCCGGCTGGACGCCGGTCGGCACCCGCACCCTCGACTCCTGACCGCCGGCCTCACGCCGCGCGATGGCTTCGGCCCTGATCCGGCAACCGGGCGCCCGCCTGCGGCGCGACCCGGCCGTCGCGGGGTGACCCGCGGGTCGGCCGGGCTTGACCCCTGCCGCTGAATGGCGGATCAATGCCCGGCGATGGGGAGAATTCCGGAGGTCGCCGCCCCGCGCCCCGGCCCCGCAGCGACAGCGATCGAGGAGACCAGGACCCATGCAGATCAACGGTGTTGCCGCAGTCGTGACCGGTGGTGCCTCCGGCCTGGGCGCCGGCACGGCCCGGGCGCTCGCCGCCGCCGGCGCCAAGGTGACCGTCGTCGACCTGAACGAGCAGGCGATCGAAGAGCTGGCGCGCGAGATCGGCGGCCTCTCGATCAAGCTGGATGTGACCGACCCGGCTGCCGCCGAGGCCGCCTTCGAAACGGCCGCCGCCGCCCATGGCCCGGTCCGCATCCTGGTCAACTGCGCCGGTATCGCGCCCGCCTTCAAGGTGCTCGGCAAGGACGGCCCGGCCTCGCTCGACGCCTTCTCGAAGGTGGTGAACGTCAACCTGATCGGCACCTTCAACATGATCCGCCTTGCCGCCGCCCAGATGGCGAAGGCCGATCCGGTGACCCAGGACGGCGAGCGCGGCGTGATCATCAACACCGCCTCGATCGCGGCTTTTGAAGGCCAGGTCGGCCAGTCGGCCTATTCGGCGTCGAAGGGCGGTGTGGTCGGCCTGCTGCTGCCGGTTGCGCGTGAACTGGCCCAGCACGGCATCCGCATGTGCACCATCGCCCCGGGCATCTTCGGCACGCCGATGCTCTTCGGCCTGCCGCAGCAGGTTCAGGACAGCCTGGGCGCCAGCGTGCCCTTCCCCTCGCGCCTCGGCCGGCCCGAGGAATATGCGGCGCTCGCCCGCCACATCGTCGAGAACAGCATGCTGAACGGCGAGGTCATCCGCCTGGACGGCGCCATCCGCATGTCGGCGCGCTGAACCGCCGCCGGACCCGGCAGGGCCGCAAAAACGACAGGGAAAGGGCCGCTGCCCCGCGACGGGGAGCGGCCCTTTCCCTGTGACCGGTCAGGTGGACAGGCCGCTGCCGGCTGCCGCCTCTTCGATCACCCGGGCGAGCTTTGCGTCGCGCGCCGACAGGCCGTCGGCATCATGGGTGGTCAACAGGATCGTGACCCGGTTGTAGACGTTCGACCATTCGGGATGATGGTCCTGTCCGTCGGCCGCAATGGCGACCCGGGTCATGAAGCCGAAGGCGGCCTTGAAGTCGGTGAAGCGGAAGGTCTTCTCGATCGCGTCACGGCCTTCCACCTCGGTCCAGCCGGAGAGCGAGGCAAGAAGTTCGGCACGGGCGGCGGGGTCGAGCTTTTCGACCATGTCGGGGCTCCCCATATCGCGTCCACGGGCCTCTGGCGCCCGCGGATCCCTGACCACCAGAAGGGCCAGCAGGCGCAGGGCCTGTCAACCCGAGAGACGTGACATCCCAACGGAGACGCAAGCCCGATGACCGCTGCCGAGGACGATCCGGCCCGCCGCTATGGCAATCTCGTGGCGCCCGGCCTCGATGTGTTCGATGCGATCGCCGATCAGGCCTTCGGCAGCCTGCCGGCCGCCTTCCGCGAGGCGATCGGCCCGGTCGCCATCCGGGTCGAGGATTTTCCCGACGACGAGACCCTGGCCGAGATGGGCATCGAAGACCCGTTCGGCCTGCTCGGCCTCTATCGTGGCGTGCCGCTGACCGAGCGGTCACTGACACAGCCGCAGGCCTGGCCGGACATGGTCTTCCTCTACCGCCGCCCGCTGCTCGACGCCTGGGCCGAGACCGAGGGCGAGGCCGCCGGCTCGACGCTCTACGAGCTGATCCGCCATGTGCTGATCCATGAAATCGGCCATCATTACGGCTTTTCGGACGAGGATATGGAGCGGATCGAGGCGGATTGACCGCCGCCTCGCCCCCGCGCCGCGAGCAGATCCCCCGAGGTCTCCGCAGCCGTCAGGCGCCCTGCCAGCCCATGCGCTCCAGGAACCAGCCCGGCACGGGCGCCGAGCGGCCGGCCTTCATATCGGTATAGACCCAGATGATCTCGCCGGTGGAGAGCAGCGCGTCCTCGCCCTTGGGATGGATTTCGATCGCGAAGGTCACGCTCGACCGGCCGGCCGCGCCGATGCGCACGCAGACATCGATCTCGTCGTCGAACCGGATCGGCCGCTTGTATTCGACGGTCGCCTTGACCAGGTGGAAGTCGAAAGTGTCGGGCGAGAAGTGATCATTATAGCCGATCTCGCGCGAGCGCAGAAATTCCGTGATCGCGGTGTCGAAATAGGTCAGATAATGCGCGTTGAACACCACGCGCTGACCATCCACCTCGGAATAGCGGATGCGGAAGGGGAAATGGAACGCGAAATCCGAACGGGCCATGGGGGAGGGCGTCTCCTGGGTGCGGGCGCCTCGCGGGATGCGGGCGCCTCTCTTTGATCTGCCGCCGCCCAAACGGGCCGGGGCATGCGGTGCCTATCCTAGACGGACCGGCAACGGCCGGCCAGATCCCGTGGTGCAACGCCCGTAGGGCTTGACAGCCCGGCGCATCGGTATACCATCGCGGACATGAGCATGATCGGACATCGCCATACGCGCGGTTTTGCGCGAATTACGGGCCCGGCCCTCTTCTGAGGGGGCCGGGGGTTTTCCCGTCTTGCGATGAGGGTCGCTGCCGGCTTGCGGCGCCTGCGGCCCGCCACCAGATCGATGCGTTGGTCCCGATGACCGTTTCTGTCTTCGTCTCCCCCCGCAGCTGCGTCTCTGTCCGACACCGCCGGCGTCACACTGCATGCTGGACCGGTCTTCGAATTATCGGCCCGGTTCTCCGCTGAGGACCGGGAGACCAGATGACGGCATGCGATGTCCCCCTGCCCGCCCGTGACGGTTGCGGCAGGCGGATGTCGGGACAGAGACCGTGACCGGAAAACGGCCCCCGACAATGGCAGGGCCCCGGTTACCGACGACGAGGACCGCCCCCATGTTGACCGCCACCCTCAGCACCACCACCGCCCATCTCGCCCCGGCCGCCGAAGCGGTAGCGCCTGCCACCGCCTGCTTCTTCGTGGTCGCCGCCGCCGAGGTCGGCACCATGTCGCGGGTGCTGGAAGTCTTCGCCCTGCGCAGCCTGCTGCCGTCGCGCTGGCACAGCCAGCGGGTCGGTGGCCGTGCGGACGAGGTTCATATCGACGTTCAGCTCGACGACGTTGCACCGGGCGAGGCCGAAAAGCTGGCGCGCAAGCTCCGCCAGCTGGTCGAGGTCCGCCAGGTGCTGATCACCTTCAAGGCGGTGGCCGACTAGGCCCCGCCCTCCCCGCACCCGTCCCGACCGGCATCCGCCCCTCCGATGATGCCCCGGGACGGCGGCGGCATGTCTCCGCCTGCGATCCACGCCCCCTTCCCCCGGATCGTGCGCGCTGATCCCCATGACATGCCGGCCCCGAAGCCCGGCCCGCGGCGCCCCACCGCGCGGCCGGGCTTTTCCGTCCGGGGCGGCCGGGCTCAATCGGCGGCAGCCAGCCCCAGCCGCCGGCGGATGTCGGCCGGCGTGACACCCGCCTCGCGCAGATCGGCAAGCCGCACGCCGGGCGTGCGCTTGGCCAGCCGTCGCCCCTGATCGTCGGTCAACAGGCGATGATGCCGCCAGACCGGCACCGGCCAGCCCGTCAGCGCCTGAAGCAGACGGTGGAGATGGGTCGCCGCCTCCAGGTCGCGGCCGCGGATGATGTGGGTGATGCCCTGCAATGCGTCGTCATGCGTGACCGCCAGGTGATAGCTGGCCGGCACGTCCTTGCGCGCCAGCACCACGTCGCCGTGAATGGCCGGCGTCGCCTTCACCGGCCCCGCATCCATATCGGTCCAGCTGAGGCCGGCGGCGTCGGTCCGGCTGAGGCTGGCGGCGCCTGGTCCCAGGGCGGCCAGCGCTGCCGCCATGTCCAGCCTGAGGGCGTGCGGGTGCCCCGCCGCCAGCCTGGTCGCACGCGCGGCAGGCGTCAGCCTGCGGCAGGTGCCGGGATAGAGCGGGCCATCGGGTCCCGCAGGCGGCGGGCCGTGGGGCGCCGAGGCACTGGCCGCAATCTCGGCCTCGATCTCCGACCGGGTGCAGAAGCAGGGATAGACCAGGTCCCGCGCCGTCAACGCGTCCAGCACGGTGCGATAGTCGTCGAAATGCTCCGATTGCCGGCGCACCTCGCCATCCCAGCTCACCCCCAGCCAGTCCAGGTCCCGGAAGATCGCCTCGACGAATTCAGGGCGGCATCGGGTGGTGTCGATATCTTCGATCCGCAGGATGAAACGTCCGCCATGCGCCCGGGCGTAATCGTGAGACAGGATCGCCGACAATGCGTGGCCCAGATGCAAGAGCCCCGTGGGGCTCGGCGCGAAGCGGGTGACCGGCATCACGGCCGGCGGCGCGGGATCGATGGTCTGGCTCATCCGGCCTTCTCCGGGTCTTTCAGGTGCATATGCAACCTTGGGACGATTAACGAAAACGATAATTGACTCTCGGTCCTGTCCTGACAGAGGATATCAACCAGAGGTCGTTATGGGTTTGGTTTCATACTGCAATAAAGCTGCAAAGGGACTGTAGCGAAGACCATGAAACCCCCAGGCGACGCGGAATGTCCATCACGGGCGACGCGGGCGGCGCGCGCCCCGCCTTCAGGATTTGCCGGTCTCAGGGCGGGATCGGGTCATTCGGGGGCAGGCAAGGCTGGCGCCAGCTTGAGGAGTGGTATCATGACGATCAGGGTCATCGACGTGACACTCCGCGACGGCGGATATGTCAACGATCACGGCTTTACGCCACAACAGGCCGCAGCACTGGTGGCGGGCCTCGCGGCATCCGGCCTCGACTATGTGGAGATCGGCTATTACCGGCCCCATGACGAGGCCCTGTACGACGGCCGGCCGGCAGCGTGCTGCCCGGCCTGGTATATCGATCAGATGCGCCGGGTGTCGGACCGCACCGGTCTGACGGTGATGGCGCATGTCCATCAGGTGATGCTGGACGACTATGCCCGCCTCGCCGATCAGGGCGTGCGGCTGGTGCGCATGCCGGCGACGCCGGCCCGGCTCGATGCCGCGCTCACCCATGCAGAGCGCATCCGCTCTCTGGGCATGGAAGCGGCGATCAATCTGATCCGGGCATCGGAACAACCGCTGGATCTGGCGCCCGACGTGGCACGGCGTGCCCGGGATGCCGGTGCCAACTGGTTCTACATCGCCGACAGCAATGGCGGGCTCTACCCGCACGAGGTGTCGCGCCGCATTGCCGACATCGCGGAAGCGGCAGGCCCCGGCGGACCGGGCATCGGTTTTCATGCCCATGACGGGCTCCGCCTCGGCTTCGCCAACACATTGGCTGCCATCGAGGCCGGCGCCGTCATCGTCGACGGGTCGCTGGGCGGCATGGGCAAGGGCGGCGGCAACTGCCAGACCGAGGCGCTGGCCGTGCATCTGCATCGTGGCCAGGGCCGGGCCTTCGCCCATGAGCGGCTGGCGCGGCTGATCTCGGAGCATCTGCTCGACTGGGTCGACCGGCGGGCCTTCGCGCTCTACGAGAACTGCCTGGCCGCATCCATGAACCTCAATCTCGACGATCTTCGGGCGCTGCGCGAAGACGCGGCCCGCGACGGCCGTGCTTTCCTGGATGTGCTTGCCGGCCGGCTGGCCGGTCTGATGCAGCCGGCGGAAGCAGGCGCCCTGGCCCGCGGCGCGGCCTGAACCGCGACCGCCCCGGCTCATTCCCGTTCTCACCAAACGATCCACCCACGCGACGACTGGAAGGTTCGACATGACGGACTTCGTCGAAACGCTCGACCGCATGATTGCCGAGCGCAAGAAGATGACCAGCCCGCTCTATCAGCTGATCATGAGCGGCAAGGCGACGCAGCGGCTGCTGCAGAACTTCGTCATCCACCGCTGGCCGATCAAGAACTTCTGGACCCGCAACATCCTGGGCATCGCCTCGCGGATCGACGACTACGAGCTGCGCATCTCGCTGGTCGAGAACATCTACGAGGAAGAGACCGGCCGGCTGACCGACAGCCGCCGCCACCTGCTCTCCTTCGTCGATTTCGGCAACTCGGTCGGCGTCACCATGGATGACATTCAGGCCGCACCGCTGCTGCCCGAGACCCAGGCGGTGATCGACCACAATGTCGGCGTCTGCAACAACACCGCCGTCCATTTCACGGCCGGCGTCGCCTCGGTGCTGCTGCTGATGGAAGGCCAGCCGCCGATCGTGAACCCGCAGAAGCGTTCGATGCTCGACGTGATGCGCGACGTCTATCAGCTGCCGCCCGAGGGCTATGACTACTTCGTCCATCATGCGTCGTCGACCGAGGGCGACGATCATGTGAGCGAGCTCGAGGACGAGCATGCCTCGGTCGCGCGTGAGCTGCTGCGCCGCTACGCCAACACTCCCGAGCTGCAGGACCAGTGCGTGCGCATGCTGGGCCGGGCGCTGGATCTGCGCCACGCCCATTTCGACGCCATGCTGCGCAACTTCTACGATCCGGCCGAAGCGCCGTTCCGTTACCAGGACGTCGCCGCCTGAGCTGACCGGGTCCGGGGCCGCCGTACATGCGACGGACCCGGACCCGTCACTCCTGACGCCCCCCTCCGACGCCCCGCCCCGGAAGCCGCGCCATGCCCACACCCGTGCGTTCACCGAAGACCTTCCCGCTCTGCCATCACGACGGTGCCCTGGTGCCCTGGGAAACCGCGACCCTGCATGCCGCCAGCCTTGCGCTGCGCTATGCGGTCTCGGTCTTCGAGGGCATCCGCATCTACCGCACGGCCGATGGCCGCGGGCTGAAGGTGCTGGAACTGCACCCGCATCTCGACCGGCTGGCGGCGTCGGCCGGCATGATGTGGCTGCCGGATCCCGGGATCGACCGCATCCCCGACATCATCGCCGAACTGGTGGCGCAGAACGGCGTCACCGACGACGCCTATATCCGCCCCTCGATCTCGGCCGGCAATCCGGGGGAGCTGGGCCAGGCGGCCCAGCCGCTGCTGACCGTCACCATCACCGCCCAGGGGCGCAAGACCTGGCTCGCCGACGACAAGCGGATGAAGGTCAAGCTCTCCGCCTGGCAGCGCGCCCATGATCTGGCCTTCCCGTCGGCGGCGAAGAACATCTCCAATTATGCGGGCGCGCGCATCGCGATGCTGGAGGCGAAGTCTCAGGGCTTCGACAACGTCGTGCTCGCCAATGCCGACGGCTATCTGTCCGAGGCGCCGACCGCGATCCTGTTCCTGGTGAAGAACGGCCGGCTGATGACCCCGGCACTGTCGGAAGGCGTGCTGCCCAGCATCACCCGGGCGCTGACCCTGGACATTGCCGCCGAACTCGGCATTCCCGCGGTCGAAACCCGGCTGACCCGCGCCGATGCCTGGACGGCGGACGAAGCCTTCCTCTGCGGCACCGGGCTTGAATACGCGCTGATCGGCCAGATCGACGGCCATGTGCTGAAGCGGGCCGATGCGGCCCCGATCTCGCAGCAGATCATTGCGCGCTATTTCGAGCGCGCGCGCGACATCCGGGCCGCCGCGGGCGATCTGATCCTGCCGCTTCCCGATGCGGCCGCCGTCGCCTGACCGCCGCACGCCTCGTCAGGGATACATCCCCGAAAAAGGGTCCAGAGCCATGATCGACTGGCATGCCGCCGCCACCGTCCTCGCCGGGCTGACCGCCGAGGGGGCCGGCCTCGCCCGGCGCGTCTCCGCCGCCGTCGCCGCAGCTCCCCGTTTCCAGAACAAGGCCTTCGACCTGGCCCCGGCGCCGCTGATGGTGCGCGCCGACCGGGTAGAGGCCCATGCCCGCGACCTGGAGGCCTATGTGGCGCTGCTGGAATCGGCGGTCGAAGCCTATCGCGCCGACCCCGATGTCCGGGCCTATATCGCGCTCGATCCCGCGGAAGAAGCCGCATCGCTGGCCCCCCATCATCTGCCCTCCACCGTTCGGGTCTGCCGGATCGACGGCTATCCCGCCCTGCCCGACGGCCGGGTGGTGGTGCTGGAGAACAATGCCGACAGCCCGGCCGGCACCATGTTCACCGGCCGGATCAACGCCGTGATCGACGATCTGGTCGAGGCGCCCCTCGCTGCCGCCGGACTCGGCATCTGCAAGCTGCCGCTCGACAAGGGCGCCCCCCTGCTCGAACGCTTTCTGGAAGACTACCGGCTCTGGGGCGGCACCAATCCGGATCCGGTGCTGGCCGTGCTGCAGGAAGACGGCAAGGCCAATGTCGAATCGGTTGAAATGGCGGCCGCCTATACGGCGCTCGGCACAAGGACCCTGGTGGTCGACCCGCGCGCGGTCGTGTTCCGCGACGGCGCCACCTGGGCGGGCGATACCCGCATCGATCTCTGCTGGAACAAGATCAACACCGTCTACTGGCGCCGGCTGACCGCGGACCATCCCGATCTGCTGCCGCGCTGGGTGGCGGCGATCGAGGCGCGCGCCATCCTGCACCTCAACCCCTTCCCGGCCCGCTATGTGGCCGAAAGCAAGCGCACCCTGGCGCTGGTGCGCGAGCCGCGCTTCGCCCATCACTTCACCGAGGATGAACGCGCGCTGGCCGAGCGTCTGCTCCCCTGGGCCTCGAAGCTGGAGCCGGGCAAGCAGGTGCTGTTCGATGGCGCCGCGCGCGATCTGCGCGACCTGCTGATGGAACGCCCGCAGGACTGGGTGCTGAAAGAGCCTTACGACATCCGCGGCGACGGCGTCACCATCGGCCGCGACACCGATCACGCCACCTGGATCGCGAAGATCGAACAGGGCTTCGCCGAGGGCAATATCGCCCAGCGCTATGTGCCGCCGCTGACCTATCCGATCCTGACCGACCCGGCGACGGGCGCCTGCGTGCCGATGAAGGTCAGCCTCGACACCTTCGTCTTCGGTGGCCGTTTCATCGGCTTCGGCGCCAAGGCCAGCAACAACGAGCGGGTCAACGTGTTCCAGGGCGGCCGCAAGCTTGCGGTCCGGGTGGCGGAGCCGCGCCAGGCCGCCGGCCTCGCCTCCGACGCCGCCTGATCGGCCGTCCCCGGCCTCCGTCCCCGCACCCCCGCGCCCGACGACAACGGAAGAACCATCCCATGACCGACCAGAGCCCCGCCGCCGCTGCCGAAACCCTGCCGCTCGACGATGCCGGCGTCCTCGCCGTGCTCTCGCGCGCCTCGACCGCCGCGGTTTCCGATGTGCTCGACATGCTGGGCTACAATAACGGGCTGCTCGGCATCCGCCCGCTGAAGCCCGGCCATCGGGTCTGCGGCCCGGCCTTCACCGTGGCCTTCGAGCCGGTGGCCCCGGGCGAGCCGGCGCCGGCTGCCGACTATATCGAACAGGTGCCGCCGGGCCATGTGGTGGCGCTGGCCAATGACGGCCGCACCTGGTGCACCGTCTGGGGCGACATCCTGTCGGCGCTGGCCCAGAGCCGTGGCATCGCCGGTACCGTCATCGACGGCGCCTGCCGCGATGCGACCGAGATCATGGCGCTCGACTATCCGATGTTCTCGCTGACCGCCTATATGAAGTCGGGCAAGAACCGGGTGCGCATGGTGGCGACCCAGGTGCCGGTAACCATGGGCGGCACGCATGTGGAGCCGGGCGACTGGCTGGTCGGCGACGATTCGGGCGTGGTCGCCGTGCCGGCGGCCCGGCGCGCGGAAGTGGCCGGGCTGGTGCGCGAGGTGGAGGCGATGGAGGCGCGGGTGATCGCCGATGTCCGCGCCGGCATCCCTCTGGCCGAGGCACGCCGCCGCCACGGCTATAACCGCTTCGCCCTCAAGGTCGAGCCCCGGCCCTGACCGATCGGCCCGACCTGCGCCGTTCCCTGCCTGCTTTGCGCGGTTTCCACCGGTCCCGATTGACTTTCGATCCCCGGCTGTCGCCATGATGTACGCACCTGATCATGGCGGTGGACGACGGAGACGGATGGGAGAGCGGGACATACGCGACGGCCTGCGCAACGCCCGGGTGGCGATGGAGGCCGAACTCTCGAGGCGCGCCGCGATCGCCACCTTCCCGGGGGCGGCTGCGGCCGCGGCCTTGATGTGGCCTCATATCGATCATCTCTGGACGATCGGCTGGGTTATCCTGATGTGGGCGATTTCAGCGATCCGCATCCCAAGTGCCGTTCTTGCCCTGCGTGCGGCAGAGGCCGATGCGGTGAGCGAATCTCAGCGGATCATGGTCGCCGGCGGCATCGCCGTTGCCTCCTTCGGCTGGGGGTTGGGCGTTGCGATTGGTCTGACGCTCGACAACCCCGGCGCAACGATGATCGCCGTCTCGGTGCTGCTGGCCATCTCGTCGGTCGGTATCGCTTACGTCATGGACCGGGCGATGCTGATGGCCTTCATGGTGCCGCTCGCCATTCCACCCATTGCCCTTCTGCTTCTCCGACACGAGGGGCAGGATGTACCGATGGCGATCTGCTATCTCCTCTATCTCATTGTTTTCGGAAATTTCGCCGGCCGCCATCACCGCTGGATCGCGGACATGCTGCGGCTCAACATCGAAAACCGGCAGCTGCTGGAACGCCAGGCCCGCGATGCCGGACGGATCCGGGCCCTGGTCGATGAATTGACCGTCACCAATGCCCGGCTGGAACGCTCGCTGCACGATGCCCAGGCGGCCAACGACGCCAAAAGCCGCTTCCTGGCCCAGGTCAGCCACGAGCTGCGGACACCGCTGAACGCGATCCTCGGCTATTCCGAAATCATCCGCGACCAGATGTTCGGGTCGGATGCCGCCACCTTCCGCCGCTATTCCGAACAGGCCGGCTATATTCACCAGTCCGGGCAGATGCTGAAGGCGCTGATCGAGGATCTGCTCGATGTCGCCCGGATCGAGAGCGGCCGCACCGAGGTCGAGATCGGCAGGGTGGATCTCTCACGGGCGATCGAGGGTGCGCTGACGGCCATTCGTCCGCAGGCAGCCGCCAAACGGCAGTCGCTGCTGGTCGACCTGCCCCCGGACCTGCCGCCCGTGGCGGCCGATCATCGTGCCCTCGGCCAGATCCTGAACAATCTTCTCGGCAACGCCGTCAAGTTCACGCCCGAGGACGGGCATATCACCATCGCCGCACACCGGACGTCCGGACCGGGCCGTCAGATGGTCGCGATCACCGTCACCGATGACGGCATCGGCATTCCTCCCGAGGCGATCGACCGGGTGTTCGAGCCCTTCGAGCGCGGCGGCAACGTCATCCGGCGGAGCATCGAAGGCACCGGCCTCGGCCTCGCGATCAGCCGCCGTCTGGCCGAAGCCATGGAGGGGAGCGTGACGATCGAACGCCAGCGCCGCATCGGCACCGCGATCACCCTCAGACTACCCGTCGCCTGAGCCGATATTCCCCCGGTCAACGACCGGACTGCATCCCCCTGCAGTTGAAACCGTGCCGTACCGGCCCCAGTCCGGCCCGCGCACAGGCTCTTGATCTTTCATGCAAGCATCACAAATCATTGATACCATATGGTCGCGAGGCGGGCGTCCTCCACGCCCGCCCGGTTCAGGGGGAGACGGAGCCTGTGGGCCTATCCGCGAGCACCTGTCCGGCGCTGGTACTGAACGCCGACTACCGACCACTCAGCTACTTCCCGCTGTCCCTGTGGTCGTGGCAGGACGCGATCAAGGCAGTATTCCTCGATCGCGTGAACATCCTTTCCGAATACGACTCCGTGGTGCACAGCCCGCGCCTGGAGATGCGTCTGCCCAGCGTGATCTCGCTGCGCAGCTATGTGCCGGTGAACCGTCGCCCGGCCTTTACCCGCTTCAACGTCTTCCTGCGCGACCGTTTCCGCTGCCAGTATTGCGGCCGGCGCTTCGCCACGGAAGAACTGACCTTCGACCATGTGGTCCCCCGCGCCCGCGGCGGCACCACCACCTGGCAGAACGTCGTCACCGCCTGCACGGCCTGCAACACCGCCAAGGGTGCCCGAACGCCCGAGCAGTGCGGTCTGACCCTCAGGTCGGTGCCCAAAGCCCCGGACCTGACCGAACTCCAGGAAGCCGGGCGCCACTTTCCGCCCGGCAATTTGCATCCAAGCTGGCGGGACTATCTGAACTTCGCCGGCCTGTCCGAGATCCGCTCGGACGAGGATGCGGTGGATGGGGCGCTGGCCGCCCATACCACCTTGCGCGCCATCCAGAGCGAGGCCCAGGGCCGCGCCTTCCCGCGGGACATGACCGAGGGTGAATACTGGGGGGTCCAGCTGGAAGACGACTGATCGCCCGTTGCGTTCATGCCCGCGATCCGCGAGGATCGGCACCCTGAGACGGTGTCGACAGATGTGGGGCGTCATGAGCGGGCATGAGAGCGGGGCGAATACGGGCGTGGCCGGCAGGCTGGGGTTGTCGGCGCGGGTGGCCGCCATGCCGACCAACCAGATCGCCGATATCGCCGACCTGGCCCGCGAGGATCCGTCGGTGATCCGGCTGTGGATCGGCGAAGGCGACCTGCCGACCCCGGATTTCATCCGTGTGGCCGCCGAACAGGCCATGCAGGCCGGGCAGACCCGCTACACCTACGCCCATGGCCTGCCGGCGCTGCGCCGGGCGCTCGCCGACTATCACGCCCGTCATTGGGGCGTGGCCGTCGATCCCGGGCGGTTCAGCGTTACGGCCGGCGGCGTTCAGGCGATGATGCAAGCCTTCCAGGCGATCCTGGAGCCGGGGGACGAGGTGATCGCCCCGGTGCCGACCTGGCCCAACCTGGACGCGATCGTGCGCATCAATCACGGCAAGATGGTGCCGGTGCCCTTCCGGGTGAACGATGGCTGCTTCTCGCTCGACCTCGACGATCTGGTGGCGGCGATCGGCCCGCGGACCCGGGCGATCGCGATCAACTCCCCCTCCAACCCGACCGGCTGGGTGATGCCCAGGGAGCAGATGGCCGAGCTGGTGCGCATCGCCCGCGCCCGCGGACTCTGGATCTTCTCGGACGAGGTCTACGGCCTGTTCGTCGACGGCGACCGGCCGGCACCTTCCTTCCTCGAGGTGACGGAGCCCGATGACCGTCTGCTGGTCACCAACACCTTCTCCAAGAACTGGTGCATGACCGGCTGGCGTGCCGGCTGGGTGATTTTCCCCGACGGCATGTCGCGGGTGTTCGAGAACCTGTCCCAGTACAACACCACCGGCGTCGCCACCTTCATTCAGCAGGCCGCCATCTCGGCCCTGAACGAGGGCGATCCCGGCGTCAGGGCGCTGGTCGCCCGCACCATGGCCGCCCGCGACGTGCTGCTCGATGCGCTGGCCGGCATCCCCGAGATCACGGTGGTGAAGCCCGAGGGCGGCTTCTACCTGTTCTTCGGCGTGCGCGGCATGAACGACGCCTTCTCCACCGCCGTGCGCATCCTGCGCGAAGCGGGCGTCGGGCTCGCCCCCGGCTCCGCCTTCGGCCCCGGCGGCAGCGGCTATCTGCGCCTGTGCTTCGCCATCGATCCGGCGCTCGCCGCCGAGGCGGCCCGGCGGCTCGACGCCTTCTTTGCCGGCACCCGGGAGACTTAGTCCCGGCGACAGGGTTAGCCCCGGCGACAGTCCCGGATGGCGTCGGCGATCAGCCGGGCCGCGGCCTCGGGATCGGGCTGGCCGCAGATGGCCGAGACCACCGCCAGCCCCTCGGCGCCCGACGCCAGCACCGGCGCCACATGCTCCGCCTTCAGCCCGCCGATGGCCACCGCCGGCACGGGCGACAGCGCCACCAGCCGGGCAAGGCCGTCGAAACCGGTCGGCGGCTCGTGATCCGGCTTGGTCTGGGTCGCAAAGACGGGCCCCGCCCCCACATAGTTGACCACCGCCGGATCGACCGCCCGTACCGCCGCCTCGGTCTCGACCGACAGGCCCAGGATCATCCGGGGCCCGACCCGGCGGCGGGCCTCTGCCGCGGGCATGTCGCCCTGGCCGACATGCAGCCCATGGGCACCGATCGCCACCGCGGCCTCGACATCGTCGTTCACGATCAGCGGCACGCCGGTTCCTTCCAGCACCGACATGAGCGCCCGGCCGGTCTCGACCAGCCCGGCCGTGCCGGCTGCCTTGTCGCGCAGCTGAACGATCGTGGCCCCGCCGGCAACGGCGGCGCGGGTGGTCTCCACCATCGATCGCGCCCGGCAGAGATCGGGGTCGAGAACAAGATAGAGCGAGAGATCGAAACGCTTCATGCCGGCCGGATCCTTTCCCCCGCCTCGAGCGCCGGGGCTTCGAGACCATGGAGCGCATCCAGGAAGCGCATGGCGAAGGAGCCGGGGCCATCTGCCCCCCGTTCCGCCGCCTCTCCCGCCGCCGCGAAGGTGGCGAGCGCCGCAACCGTCGCCTCGAACGGGGCGTCGGAGGCCACGGCCGTGAAGGCGCCGACCAGGCAGGTGAGCGAGCAGCCGAGCGCCGTCACCTTCGGCATCAGCGCCGAGCCGCCCGAGACCCGCGCCGCCCGCGTGCCGTCGGTCACGAAATCGACCGGGCCGGTCACCGCCACCACCGCGCCATGGGCCCGCGACAGCCGCCGGGCCGCCTCTTCCGCCTGTTCCACCGGGTCGCCGGCATCCGCCCCCTGGCCGGCACTGACCCCGCCGTCGAGCGCGATGATCTCGGACGCATTGCCGCGCACCACCGTCGGCCGCAACGCCAGCAGCTCGGCGGCCACACGCCGCCGGTAACCGGTCGCGAAATGGGCGACGGGGTCCAGCACCCAGGGTCGCCCGGCGGCCATGGCGCCCGCAATCGCCGCCTTCATGCCGCCGACCCAGCCGGGGGAAAGGGTACCGATATTGACGGTCAGTGCGCCGGCAAGGCCCGCGAACTCACCCGCCTCTTCCTCGGCATGGACCATGGCCGGAGAGGCGCCGGCGGCGAGCAGCACATTGGCCGCCACGTTCATCGCGACGTAATTGGTGATGCAATGCACCAGCGGTGCGCGCTGCCGCATGCGGTCATGGAGTTCAGCGGCACCGACGGTCCTGTGCTGGGTCATTCCGGTTCCTCCCTCTCGGGTCTTGATCGACCCGGCCCGGACCGGCAGAGAGGGAAGAGGTTCCGAAACGCCGTCTCCCCTGCACCGCATGGGTTGCAGGGGCCGGCCATCCGCACCATCCCTCCGCCAGTATGAACTGGATCAGGTTCTTCGGGTCCCTGCGCTGCCTTGCGGCCCGGCAGAATCTCAGCCCCTTGTCGGGACACCCCTGGTGAGGTCTTCAGACTGCGCGCCGCCCGGGCGCGGTGTCAACAGTGCCGATCAGACCCGCGTCGACAGCCAGATCGCAAGCCGGGAGCCTGCGCCGATCAGCGCCTTCATCGCCTTGTAGCCGGTCGCCTGTTCGGCGCCATGGGCGAGGCCGGTATCGCGATGCTCCAGCTCTTCCGCGCGAAAACGCTCGATCGTGTCGCGGAGCGGCGCTTCGTCGGGGCCAAGTGCGGCAGACTGGGCGCGGTAGTGGCGGTCGATCTCTTCCTCGACCGCAACCGTGCAGGCCATGGCCGCCCGCGGCCCCATGGCCGCGGTCACCGCCCCCAGCGCGAAACCCGCGGCATGCCAGACCGGTGACAGCAGGGTCGGGCGCGCCCGGCGGTCGACCATCATCCGGTTGAAGGTCTCCAGATGCACCCGTTCCTGATCTGCCATATGGCGGATGGTGGCGCCATGCGGACCCTTGCCCATCACCGCCAGCTGGCCGGCATAGATCCGGGCGGCACCATATTCCCCCGCCTGATCGACCCGGATCATCCGTTCGACCAGGGTGCGGGGATCGGGATCGCCGGGCAGGATACGCGCGGCGGTGGGGCGACTGTCTGTCGGGCGGGGCTCGTCGGTCATGTCAGGGCGGTCTCCGGTCGGGGATGATCCGGCGAAGGATCCTCCGGTCGGCTTGTCAGCCATGCCTGAAGATACGCCGCGCGCCGCCCGCGGCAATCCCCGCCAGCAGAACCGACAGCAGCGCATTCCACCCCGCCATGCTGATCCCCAGCAGCGACCAGACGATATCGGTGCAGGCGGCACGCGGTGCGCCGGCAATGGCGGCCCGCAGCGCGGCCAGATCCTGGGCACCGCCGCCTTGGGCCGTGCTCATCGTGCAGGCGGCGCTTGCCTCCACCCAGCCCTGCTCGACGCCCACATGGTAGAGGCCGATGCCGCCGGTCACCAGCAGCAGCACCGTGATCAGCAGCAGCCCCCAGCCCTGCACCCGCCGCGAGGGCCCGAGCGCCGTCAGCGCACCTGCCGCCACCACCACGCCCAGATGCGGCCAGCGCTGCTGCAGGCAGAGCACGCAGGGCTCCAGCCCGCCCAGGACCTGAAAACCGAGGGCGCCCGCCAGCAGGGCAAGGCTGGCGGCCCCCAGAAAGGGCAGCAGCGGATCGATCCCACGGGCACGCAGGCGTGCCGCCATCAGGTCGACGGGCTTGGTGAGCAGAGACATGGGGCGCGTTCTCTCCGGCATGTCGGACGGCGGCACGGGCAGCCGGGCGGGCCATCCTGCGGCGGGGCCTGCGACCGTTCCGTGACGTGTGTCACGGCGGCTCGACGGATGCCGCGAGTGTGGCTAGGATCGACCGGACAAGCAAGTCGCACACCGCACACACCGGACAAGGGTGCTGTGGCCCCTGCGACGCCTCGTCTCGCCAGCGGAGATCCGTGCATCATGGCCCGCAGCACCCGGACCGCCGTGTCCGCCTGTCCCGTCCCCGCCCCGGACTTCATACAGATTATCTACCTGGGGTTGATGAGACTGGTGGCGCTGCGACGATGGGCCGCTGCAACCGTCGTCGCGGGCCTGCTCTCGGCATCGGGTCAGGCCGCCGCCCAGGAAGAGGCGATGCGCTTCTTCCGCATCGGCACGGGATCGACCGGCGGGACCTATTTCCCGATCGGCGGCATCATCGCCAATGCGGTCAGCAACCCGCCCGGCTCCCGCCCCTGCGAGGATGGCGGCGCCTGCGGCATTCCGAACCTGGTCGCCGTGGCGGTCACCACCCGCGGGTCGGTCGACAATCTCAACCTGCTGAACGACGGCCAGGTCGACAGCGGCCTCTCCCAGGCCGATATCGCGGTTCTGGCCGAGGCGGGTCGCGGCGCCGAAATCGGCGCACCCTCGATGCCGGATCTGCGCGCCATCGCAAGCCTCTACCCTGAAAGCCTGCATGTGGTGGCAAGGGTTGGGGCCGGCATCACCGATCTCAAGGATCTGGTGGGCAAGCGGGTATCGCTCGACCGCACCGGCTCGGGCACCCTGGTCGATGCCCGGCTGGTGCTGGCCGCGGCGGGGATTCCGCTCGACAGGATCAAGGTCGAAAACCTCGATCCCGAGGTGGCCGTCGACCATCTGCGCGACGGCTCGCTCGACGCCATGTTCTTCATGAGCGGCTATCCCGCGGTCTCGATCGGGGCCGCGATCCGCGACGGGGTCGCGAACCTGGTGCCGCTGGCACCCGAACTGCGCGGCGCCCTGGTCGAAAAACACCCCTTCTTCGTGGAAGACGTCATCCCCCGCGATGCCTATGACCTGGCAGCCCCTGTGGGCACGGTCAGCGTGCGTGCACTCTGGGTGGTGCGCGAGGGGCTGGATGCCGAACTGGTCTATGGCCTGACAAGGGCGCTCTGGAGCACGCCCACCCGCGGCCTGCTGGATGCCGGCCATGCCAAGGGACGGCTGATCCGGCCCGAGACCGCCACGCTCGGCGTCGGCATCCCGCTTCATCCGGGGGCGGAGCGCTTCTATGCCGAATGGCGGGCGGCCCGCGACAAGGCGGCCGCCGAGGGCAAGCCGGCCGATGCCGATGCGGCCCCGGATGCCCCATCCGGCAGCCCGCCCGAAGCGGCACCGCTGGATGATCTGGGCAGCGAGCCCGCGGCCACGCCCGAGGCACCGGCGACACCGGATGCACCGATGCCGGAACCCAAGCCCGGCACCCCCGCCAGCTGAGCCGCATCATCACACGGTACCGGATGATGATCCCCCGGGCTTGACGGCGGCGCCCCGGGCGCTGACCTTGTCGATTGGCGCGATTTTCCGCATCCATCGATCGAGGAGCCCCGCACGTCCATGGCCGAGATCCCGAGCCTGTCGCGTGACCGCGACGCCGCCGCCCTGCCGCTGACCCTGGTGACCGAGCGCGATTTCGCCGCCTGGCGCGATGCTGCCGAGCCCCGGATCGCGGCCTGGCTTTCGGCGCAGGGCTTCAAGCCGCGGCCGGGTGCCCATGCGCTGCTGCCCGATGCCGAGGGCGGCATCGCCGGCGCCGTGATGGTGACCGCAGCGGAACCGGGCCCCTGGGCCATCGGCGATCTGGCGCAGAAGCTGCCCGAGGGCCGCTGGCGGCTGGATCCGGAACCGACCGATCCCCGGCTCGTCACGAACCTCGCCATGGGCTGGGCGCTGGGCGCCTATCGGTTCGACCGCTATCTGGGTCGCACCGAGGATCGCCGGGCCCCGGCCACCCTGGTGGTACCGGCCGCGGCCGATCAGGTGCGGCTGGCCGCCCTGGTCCAGGCGATTTCCCATGGCCGCGACCTGATCAACACCCCCGCCGAGGATATGGGCCCGCACGAGCTGGCGCTTGCAGCCCGGCGGATCGCCGAGAATGCCGGCGGCCGCTATGACGAGATCGTCGGCGACAATCTGGTCCAGCGGAATTTCCCGGCGATCCATGCCGTCGGCCGGGCCAGCACCCGGCCGCCGCGGCTGATCGATTTCAGCTGGGGCGACGAAAGCCATCCCAGGGTCACCCTGGTCGGCAAAGGGGTCTGCTTCGACAGTGGCGGGCTCGACATCAAGCCGGCCTCGGCCATGCGGCTGATGAAGAAGGATATGGGCGGCGCCGCCCATGTGCTGGCGCTGGCGCGGATGATCATCGACACCAACCTGCCGGTGCGGCTGAGAGTGCTGATCCCGACGGTGGACAACGTCATAGCCGGCGATGCCTTCCGCCCCGGCGACGTGCTCAAGACCCGCGCCGGCATCTCGGTCGAGGTCGGCGACACCGATGCCGAGGGACGGCTGATCCTGGCCGACGCCCTGGCCGAGGCGGCGCGTGACATGCCCGAACTGCTGATCGACGTCGCCACCCTGACCGGCGCCGCCCGGGTGGCGGTCGGCACCGAAATCGCCGCCTTCTTCGCCGAAGACGACGCACTGGCCGCGGCCCTGGAAAGTGCTGCCCGTGCCGAAGACGATCCGGTCTGGCGCCTGCCGCTGCATCGCGCCTATCGCCACATGCTCGACAGCAAGATCGCCGATATCTGCAATGTCAGCGGCGGCGGTTTCGCCGGGGCGACCACGGCCGCCCTGTTCCTCGACGCCTTTGCGGGCGAGGCGCGCAAGGGCTGGCTGCATCTGGACCTGATGGCCTGGAACACGCGCAATCGCCCGGGCCGGCCGGAAGGTGGCGAAATCATGGGCGTGCGGGCGCTCTACCGGATGATCGCCGACCGCTGGGCGCCTTCGGCCTGACATCCGGAGCGCGGGCCTGATCGGCAATCAACAACCGCAAAGCGGAATTTGCCCAATCTTCGCAAGGCGCCCTGCGTCGGTTCTGGCAGACTTTGATCTGCAAGAAGAACCAGCGCAGGGAGACGCCCCCCGATGTCACGTACAGCCCTTACCCGGCGCGGCCTCGCCGCACCGCTTGCGGCACTCGCCGCCCTGGCGGCCATCGCCGCCACGCCGGTCACCGCCGCCGAGATGCCCCGCCCGAATGCCGCCCAGGGCGACGGCGGGGTCTCGGCCTTCTACGACTGGACCGGCAGCATCCCGGATCAGGCCGGCCTGCTGCTCCGGACCGAGCCCCTGCCCGCAAAGCTGGGCCTGCCCGGGGCCGGGCAGCAGATGCGCATCCTCTACACCTCGACCGACGGCGTTTCGGGTGACGGACCCGTGGTGGTCTCAGGTGCGCTGTTCGTGCCCAAGGGCCGGCCGCCGGCCGGCGGCTGGCCGCTGCTCGCCTGGGCGCATGGCACGGTCGGCGTGGCCGATGCCTGCGCGCCCTCGTGGACCGGGCGGTCCAAGCGCGATGTCGACTATCTGGGCCGCTGGCTGCGCGAAGGCTTCGCGATCGTCGCCACCGATTATCAGGGCCTGGGCGTCGCCGGCCCGCACCCCTATCTCGCCACCCGGCCCGAAGCCTACAGCACGCTCGATTCGGTCCGCGCCGTGCAGTCGGGCCAGAAAGAGCTGGGGGTCGCCCTTGCCGACCGGGTGGTGCTGATCGGCCAGTCCCAGGGCGGCGGCGCCGCCTTTGCGACCGCCGCCTTCGCGCCGGACTATGCCCCCGATATCGACATCCGCGGCACGGTCTCGACCGGCATTCCCTATCTGACACCGCAGCTGATGACCGCGGTCGCCAAGGCCAATCCCGACAAGGTCGACCCGACCATCGCCTATCTGCTCTATATCGGCCTGCTGGCCGAACAGGCCCCGACCAAAGCCGATGTCAGCCAGATGTTCACGCCCAAGGCGATGCCGGTGCTGAACCAGGCCCGCACCGGCTGCGTGATGCCGATCTTCAAGGCGGTCACCGATGCCGGCCTCACCCGCGGCAACGCCATGACCCCCAAGGCCATCGAGGTGATCACCGGCCTTGCGCCGTCGCTCGCCTATCCGACCGTCAAGCTGGCCCATCCGCTGTTCGTCGGCACCGGTGCCGAAGATCATGACGTGCCGCCGGCGATGCAGAAGGCGGTGGTCGATGCCGCCTGCGCCGCGGGCACCGTGGTCCAGGCCCATGTCTATCCGGGGCTCGACCATTCGGGGGCCGTCAACGGCTCGCTCAAGGACAGCGTGCCCTTCGTGCGCCAGGTGATGGCGGGCAAGCCGGTCAGCTCGACCTGCGGCGCATCCTGAGCGGGGCTTCCGCCACCTCCTCCCGCGGCTCTGTCGCCGCCCGTGCCGCCGCATCCGCGGTGGCACGGTCCGGGTGGATCTCGGCATGCTCGGCCTCGAGCAGGGCCCGCTTCACCCGCTCTCCCCAGCGATAGCCGGCGAAGCCGCCCTGTTCGGGCAGCACCCGATGGCAGGGGACCAGCAGAGAGATCTTATTGGTGGCGCAGGCCCGCCCCACCGCCCGTGCCGCCCCGGGATTGCCCAGCGCCCGGGCGAGCGCCCCATAGGTGGTGACGGTGCCGGCCGGCAGCCGGCGCAACGCCTCCCAGACCCTGAGGGTAAAGGCGCCCGCCCGCAGATCCAGCGGCAGGCCGTGATCATCCAGCCGGGCGGCATCGCGGGTCAGCCCGTCCAGCACCACTTGGGCGGCGCGGCCGATCAGCGGATGGTCGGCTGCGGCCTCCACCCGGAGGGCCGCGGGAAAATCGACCGCAAGCCCCCTGAGCAGGGCCGCATCGTCGGGATCGATCGCGATCATCGCGATCCCGCGTTCGGTCGCAGCAATCAGCAGCCGGCCATGCGGGCAGTCGAAGATCCGCCACGACACCACCTCGCCGGCGCCGCCGGCCGCAAAGCGCCCGGGCGCCATGCCCAGCCCCGCCGCCCCGCCGTCATAGACCCGGGCGGGGCCGCCGAAGCCGGCGGTATAGACCGCCTCGGTGACGCTTTCCCCCGCCTTCAGGGCCGCGCGGAACCGGCGGCGCTTCAGCCCGCGCAGCATCTCGGCCGGCGCCACCCCCAGCACCCGGCCGAAGGCACGCGCCAGCCGCCGGGTCTCTACCCCCAGCAGGCTGGCGAGTTCCGTCGCCCCCGGCACCTCTTCGCGCCGGTCGATGGCACCCATCGCCGACAGGACCAGCTTCTGTTCAGGCCCCAGCGCCTGCGCCTCTGGCGCACAGCGCTTGCAGGCGCGGAAACCGGCCGCCTCGGCGGCATGGGCGTCGGGATAGAAGCGGACATTCTCGCGATTGGGCAGCCGGGCCGGGCAACCCGGCCGGCAGTAGATGCCGGTGGTGATCACGCCCAGCCGGAAGGCATCGGCAAAGCGGCGGTCCCGGTCGGCGACGATGCGCCAGAGCCGGTCGTCGCCGACCTGATCGCCGGCAAGCGCCAGCACGTCGGCCGGCGCCGCAAGGTCGACGGGTCCAGAGCGTTCGATGGGATCAGAGGCCATGGGTCGGGTTTCCTCCCGGCAGATCAAGGGGATCGATTGCCCCCATCCTGCACCCATGGCCCCCGCCGCACCATCCGCGACCGGACAGGGATTTCCCAAGCCCGATCGCGCTCAGGACAGGCCGTCGGGGAAAGCCGCACGGATCAGCGCCCGGGTATAGTCGGTCTCGGGCGCGGCCATCACCGAGGCCGCCTCGCCCTGCTCCATCACCCGGCCCTGGCGCAGCACGATCAGCTTGTGGGCCAGCGCCCGCACCACCGCCAGGTCATGGGAAATCAGCACATAGGCCAGTTGCCGCCGCCGTTGCAGCCCGCGCAGCAGCTCGACGATCTGCGCCTGGATCGAGACGTCGAGCGCCGAGGTCGGCTCGTCGAGCACGATCAGCTCGGGCTCCAGGATCAGCGCCCGGGCAATGGCGATGCGCTGGCGCTGCCCGCCCGAGAATTCATGCGGGAAGCGATCCTGCATCGCCGCATCCAGTCCCACTTCGGCCAGTGCCGCACCGATCCGGTCCCGACGCGCCGCCCGGTCGGCGATGGGTGCATGCACATCCAGCCCTTCGGCCACGATATCGCCCACGGTCATGCGAGGGCTCAGCGCGCCGAACGGGTCCTGGAACACGATCTGGAAGCGGTTGCGCAACGGCCGGAGGCGCTTCTGATCCAGCCTGGCGAGGTCGGTGCCGGCAAAATCGACCACCCCTTCGGCGGTGGTCAGCCGGACGAGAGCGGCGGCGACGGAACTCTTGCCCGAGCCGCTCTCCCCCACCAGCCCCAGGGTCTCGCCGGGGCGAAGGGTGAAATTCACCCCCGCCGCCGCCTCGACATGAGACACCACCCGGCGCAGCAGCCCGCCCTTCACCGGATAGCGCACCGCCAGATCCCGCACGGACAGCAGCGGAGCCGCCCCGGCCGGGACCGGATCGGGCAGACCGCGCGGGCGCGAGGCGATCAGCATGCGGGTATAGTCGTTGCGCGGCGCGCGAAAGATCTCCTCGGCGGTGCCCGCCTCCATCATCTCGCCGCGGCGCATCACCACCACCCGGTCGGCGGTGCGGCGGACGATGGCGAGGTCATGGGTGATCAGGATCAGCGCCATGCCGCGCTCGCGCCGGATGCGGGCGAGCAGGCCCAGAATCTCTTCCTGGACGGTGACGTCCAGCGCCGTGGTCGGCTCGTCCGCGATCAGGATCTCGGGCTCGTTCGCCAAGGCCATGGCGATCATCGCCCGCTGGCGCTGGCCGCCCGACAGCTCGTGCGGGAAGGACCGCCGGATGCGGGCGGTGGAGCCTTCGGCGTCGACCAGCGCCACCTCGCGCAGCAGCGCATCGATCCGCGCCGCGGCCGCAGCCCCCTCGAGGCCGCGATGCAGGGCAAGCGTCTCGGCGATCTGCCGCTCCACCCGGTGCAGCGGATTGAGCGCGGTCATCGGTTCCTGAAAGATCATCGCGATGCGGTTGCCGCGCACCTGGCGCAGGGACCGCTCGGATGCGCCGACGAGTTCCGCCTCGCCCAGACGGGCGCTGCCGCCGACGGCGACATCGGCGCTGCGCGGCAGCAGCCCCAGAATGCCCAGCGCCGTCACCGACTTGCCGGAGCCGCTTTCGCCCACGATCGCCAGCGTCTCGCCGGCCCCCACCGTGAACGACACCCCCGCCACCGCCCTGGTCTCGCCGGTCTCGTGCCGGAAGGTGACCGACAGATCGCGGACGGACAGGACGGGAGGATTTGCCTGACGGGCGCCGCTCACGAGAACACCTTGCGCGGATCGAAGGCGTCGCGGATCGCTTCGCCGATGAAGATCAGCAGCGACAGCATCACCGCCAGCGTCACGAAGCCCGAAATGCCGAGCCAGGGGGCCTGAAGATTGTTCTTGCCCTGATTGAGCAGCTCACCCAGCGAGGGGGAGCCCGCCGGCAGACCCAGCCCCAGGAAGTCGAGCGAGGTCAGCGCGGTGATCCCGCCCGACAGGATGAAGGGCAGGAAGGTGAGGGTCGAGACCATGGCATTGGGCAGGATATGGCGGCGCATGATGCCGATATCCCCCACCCCCATGGCCCGGGCGGCGCGGACATAGTCGAAATTGCGGGTGCGCAGGAATTCGGCCCGCACCAGCCCGACCAGCCCCGTCCACGAGAACAGGGTGAGCAGCCCCAGCAGCAGCCAGACCGTCGGCTCGAACAGGGCCGAGAGGATCAGCAGCACATAAAGCTGCGGCAGCCCCGCCCAGATCTCGATCAGCCGCTGGAAGATCAGGTCGGTGACGCCACCGAAATAGCCCTGGATTGCGCCCGCGATCACCCCGATCACCGAGCTTGCGATGGTGAGCCCCAGCCCGAAGAGCACCGAGAGCCTGAAGCCGTAGATCAGCCGGGCCAGCACGTCACGCCCCTGATCATCGGTCCCCAGCCAGTTCTCGGCCGAGGGGGGCGCCGGCGCCGGCCGGTCGAGGTTGAAG
This sequence comes from Tistrella mobilis, assembly GCF_039634785.1. Classification (NCBI taxonomy): domain Bacteria; kingdom Pseudomonadati; phylum Pseudomonadota; class Alphaproteobacteria; order Geminicoccales; family Geminicoccaceae; genus Tistrella; species Tistrella mobilis. The sequence goes on from NZ_JBBIAB010000001.1 coordinate 86,875, forward strand.
TTGATCGTGTCGTAGGAGAAGCGGATCGGCGGCCAGATCGCCCAGCCTTCGGCGTCGATCGTCTCCTGCGTGATCTGGTCGCGATAATTGGCCGGGGTCGGCAGGAAGCCGCCGAATTCGGTGTCGGGATAGTCGAACAGCACCGGGGCATAGAGATGCCCCTGATACGAGACCAGGATGGGCCGGTCATTGGCGACGAATTCGGCACCGAGCGAGATCAGGAACAGGACCAGGAAGATCCAGAACGACCAGAAGCCCCGGCGATTGCGGCGGAAATTGCGCAGCCGTCGGCGGTTCAGCGGCCCGAGCGGTCGAAAGCCGAGGCGTGCAGCGATGCCCATGGCTCAGCCTCCCCTGGCTTCGAAATCGATCCGCGGATCGATCGCCACATACATCAGGTCGCCGATCAGGTTCAGCAGCAGCCCGATCAGGGTGAAGATGAACAGCGAGGCGAAGACCACCGGATAGTCGCGGTTGAGCACCGCCTCGTAGGACAGCAGCCCCAGCCCGTCGAGCGAGAAGATCACCTCGATCAGCAGCGAGCCGGTGAACAGCAGCCCGACGATGGTGGCGGGCAGGCCGGCGACCACGATCAGCATGGCGTTGCGGAAGACATGGCCATAGAGCACGCGGTTCTCGCTCAACCCCTTGGCCCGGGCGGTGATCACGTATTGTTTGCCGATCTCGTCCAGGAAGGAATTCTTGGTGAGCAGGGTCAGCGTGGCGAAGCCGCCGATCACCAGCGAGGCCACCGGCAGCGCCAGATGCCAGAAATAGTCGAGGATCTGCTGCCACCAGGGCAATTCGGCCCAGTTGTCCGAGACGAGCCCGCGCAGCGGAAACCACGACACCACCGAGCCGCCGGCGAAGATCACCACCAGCAGGATGGCGAACAGAAAGCCCGGCACGGCATAACCCACGATCACCAGACCGCTGGTCCAGACATCGAAGGGCGTGCCGTCGCGCACCGCCTTGGCGATGCCGAGCGGAATGGAGACCAGATAGATGATCAGCGTGCTCCACAGCCCGAGCGAGGCCGAGACCGGCAGCTTGTCGAGGATCAGGTCCACCACCGGTGCGTTGCGGAAGAAGCTGTCGCCGAAATCGAAGGCCAGATAGCTGCCCATCATGTCGAGGAAGCGTTCGACCGGCGGCTTGTCGAAGCCGTAAAGGGTGCGGATTTCCTCGACCAGCCCGTCCGGCAGGCCGCGGGCGCCGCGATAATCGCTGCCCGACATGGAGGGGGCGGCGACCTCTCGGCCCCCTCCGGAAAACCCCGAGGTGGCGTCGGCCTGGGCCCCGCTCAGCGTCGCCAGCATCTGTTCGACCGGTCCGCCGGGGGCGAACTGGACGACGGCGAAGTTGATCACCATGATGCCGAACAATGTGAGCGGAATAAGGGCCAGGCGGCGCAGGACGTAAGCGAACATCCGGAACCGGGCCCCCTGTCAGCGCAGGCCGTAGCGGGCGGCGAGCGCGTCGTCGACCCACCAGGTGTAAAGATCGATGCCGTAATCGGGCAGCACCGGCGGGCGACCGAACTTATTCCAGTGGACGATCCGGAAGGCCGGGAGGTGAAATTGCGGGATGACGTAGTCGCCCCAGAGCAGCACCCGGTCCAGCGCTTTCACGGCCGTCACCAGGCTCTGCCGGTCCTCGGCATCGATCACCTTCTGGATCAGCGCATCGACCACGGGGTTCCTGATCCCGGCATAATTGCGGCTGCCGGGCCGGTCGGCAGCTTCGCTGCCCCAGAATTCGCGCTGCTCGTTGCCGGGCGATTGAGACTGCGGCCAGATTTCGGTGATGATGTCGAAATCGAAGGTCTGCAGCCGGTTCTCGTACTGCGCCGCATCCACCTGACGAACCGTCGCCTCGATGCCCAACCGGCCCAGACTGCGGGTGATCGGCATCACGATGCGTTCCTCGGCGGCATCCTGGATCAGGAATTCCATCCGCACCGGGGCATCGGCATCGGGGGCGAACAGCTTGCCGTTCTTCACCTCGTAGCCGGCCTTGGCCAGGATGTCGTAGGCGGTCTTCAGCCCCGCGCGATTGGCGCCGCTGCCATCGGTCTTGGGCACGGTATAGGGCCTGGTGAACAGATCCGCCGGCAGCTGGTCGCGATAGGGCTCCAGCAGCGCCAGTTCCGCCCCCTCGGGAATGCCCGAGGATGCCATGTTCGAGTTCTCGAAATAGCTGTCGGTGCGGGTATAGGCGCCGTAGAACAGGGTCTTGTTCGACCATTCGAAATCGAACACATACTGCATCGCCCGGCGCATCGCCGGGTCCTGGAAGACCGGACGGCGGGTGTTCATCACCAGCCCCTGCATGCCGGTCGACAGCCGGTGCGGGATGGTGTCGAGCTTCAGCTTGCCGCTTTCGACCTCGGGCATGTTGTAGGCGGTGGCCCAGCGCCGGGCGCTGTTCTCGACCCGAAGATCGTACTGGCCGGCCTTGAACGCCTCTACCGAGACCTCGTCGTCGCGGTAATAGTCGGTGACGATGCGGTCGAAATTGTACCGGCCGACATTCACCGGCAGATCCCTGGCCCAATAGTCCTTCACCCGCTCCATCACCAGCGTGCGGCCGGGCTCGGCGCGGGCCACCCTGTAGGGCCCGCTGCCGGGGATCGGCTCCAGCGTGCCCGCCCCCAGATCATGGGCATCGAGCCAGGCCTTGGGCAGCACCGGCAGCTGACCCAGGATCAGCGCCAGTTCACGGTTCTTCGTGTTGGCGAAGCGGAAGCGGACGGTGCGGTCGTCCAGCACGTCGACGCCCGCCACCTCGGCATAATAGATCCGATAGGTCGGGTGGCCCTTCTCGCGCAGCTGATCGAAGGTCGCCGCCACATCGGCGGCGGTGATCGGCGTCCCGTCGTGGAAACGCGCCTCGGGACGGATGGTGAAGGTCACCGAGGAATTGTCCGGCGCCTTGTCGATGGTCCTGGCGATCAGCCCGTATTCCGAGAAGGGTTCGTCCAGGCTCTGCACCGTCAGTGTGTCGAAGGCAAGGCTGACCGGTGCGGAGATGCCCCGCAGCGCAAACGGGTTGAGACTGTCGAAAGTGCCCCGGGCGGCGCTTCTCAGCGTGCCGCCCTTGGGTGCTTCGGGATAGGCATAGGCGAAGTGATCGAAATCGGCGGGATATTTCAGATCCCCATACATCGATATGCCATGCGACAGCTCCGCCAGAGCCTGGCCCGAAAGAACCGGCGTGAAGGCGGCGATGCTTCCGGCCAAGAGGCCGCCCAGCATCAGTACCACCCGGGCGGGGCGACGCCATCCGCGTCCCCGCATCCGTTGTTCGGCCATCACCTGTCGTCATCCCTCCGGTCGGTGACGCTATCCCTCCATCCGCGATGATAGGGCAAGTTCAGGCCAAGGCCAGCATTTCCAGTGCAATCCGATGCGCGCGCGGGTCGCCGGCGGCCAGCACGCGACCATCGCCCTCCAGCCCCAGCTTCTGCCCCGACCAGTCGGTCACCACCCCGCCCGCGCCCTCGATCACCGGCACAAGTGCGCACCAGTCGTATGGTTTCAGATCCACTTCCGCAACGAGATCGATCAGCCCGAGGGCGAGCAGGCCGTAATTGTAGCAATCCCCCCCCCAGAGCACGTCGGTGACCCGCCCGGCCAGGCGGTCGAACCGGGCTCGGTCGTCGGGTCCGAACATGGCGGGAGAGGTGGCGGCAAGCCGGGCCAGCGCCGGATCCGCGCAGGCGCGGGTGCGGATCGGCCGGCCGTCGAAACAGCTCTGTCCGCCGGTAATCCCCCACCAGCGCTCCCCCGTGCCGCCGGCATCGATCACCCCCAGCACGGGGTGACCGCGAAAGCACAGCCCGACCAGCGAGCCGAAGGTGGGGCGGCCGGTGATGAACGAGCGGGTGCCGTCGATCGGGTCCAGCACCCATTGCCAGTCCGCCGCCTCGCGCACCCGGCCATGCTCCTCACCGAAGATGCCGTGCGCGGGCAGCTCCGCCTCGAGAATGCGGCGCATGGCGGCCTCCGCCTCGCGATCGGCCAAGGTCACCGGGCTCTGATCGGGCTTCACGTCGACCGGCACGGCGGTGCGGAAATAGCGCCGGGCCTCTGCCCGGGCGGCATCGGCCAGCCGGAAGGCGACGGGCAGGAAAGCGGCGGCGTCTTCGGCAAGACGGGTCGGGGTCATGTGGCGCACAGGGCTCCGAGAGGATGGCCCCGGTAGACGGGGGCCGGAACGACGACGCCCGCCGGGTCCGCATGGGACCGGCGGGCGTCGCGAAAGATGACCGGGCCGGGCAGGGGATGCAACCCGGCGACGGCATCGCCGGAAATCCGCCGCCTGGTCTGACCTCAGCCGGCGTTCTGCTGGGCGGCGGGCTGCTCGCCGGCCGGCTGTTCGGCAGCGGGCTGCTCGCCACCTTCGGCCGTACCCTCGGCGGGCGCCGCCGGGATCTCCTTGGGGGCATCCGACTGGCTGTTGAGATAGGCGATGACCGCGGCGCGATCCTCGACCTTCGACAGGCCGGCGAAGGACATCTTGGTGCCCGGCGCAAACGAGGCCGGCTTGGTCAGGAAGTGGTCGAGCTTCTCGAAGGTCCACTCGCCGCCGATGCCCTTCAGGGCGTCGGAATAGGCGAAGCCGTCGGCCGAGGCCACCGGGCGGCCGACCACGCTCCACAGCTCGGGGCCGACCTTGTTCGGGCCACCCTTCGAGTCGTCGTGGCAGGCGGTGCAGCGGGCGAAGACCTTGGCACCGGCCTTGGGATCGGCACTGGCCAGCGCCACCTCGAACGGCACTTCCTTCGGCGCCTCGGCGGCGGCGTCGGTGGCGACGCCTTCGATCGCGTAGGCGTTCTTCTCCAGGTGTTCAGGCTCGTACACCATGTCGGAGATGACACCCACGACCATGGCGAACAATGCCGCCGTCAGGAACGCGGCCATCAGCTTGTTGAATTCGAAGCCTGACATGCCCAATCCTCTTCCACACGACGCCCGACGGCCCTTGACATGCATTCCGGACAGCAGGGCACGGGTCGACACGGATCCGGCCGTGCCGCAGGTTCTTGATGAGCGCCGCACTCTCCGGAGCGGTCCCGGCGGAGCCCGCGGCCGACGGATGACATGCCCGTCGATCTGCGGATCCGGCCCGTCCCAGCGGAGGGAATTCCGTCAGGCGGCAGCCGCACTTGCGGGAGCGTCCGGACACCTTCGGGAAGCGTTACGGCACGGGTTTATGGGTCACACCGCAGATGCGGTCATGACGGGCGAAGATTAGCCACTTCCCCCGCTTCTGTCCAATCCCTATAAGGGTTCCAGGGGCTCCGGTTCCATACGAGAGGTCGAGCCTGCGTCACATGGTCGCAACCTCCGGTCCGGAATATGGACGCCCGATTGTTCCATCGCCGAGGCAGAGAATGAACCCCCTGGTCGTGATCCCCACCCGTCTGGCTGCCACCCGCCTGCCGCGCAAGCCGCTGGCGGACATCAACGGCCGGCCGATGATCCTGCATTGCCTCGACCATGCCCTTGCCGCCGGCGTCGGCCCGGTGGTGGTGGCGGCGGGCGATCAGGAGATCGTGGACGTGGTGGAAGCGGCCGGCGGCACGGCGGTGCTGACCGATCCGGCCCTGCCGTCGGGGTCCGACCGCGTCCAGGCGGCGGCCGAGATCTTCGATCCCGACCGGCGCCATGACGTGATCATCAACTTCCAGGGCGACATGCCCGCGCTGGACCCGGCCCTGCCGCGTGCGGCGCTGGAAGCGCTGGGCGATCAGGCCGATATCGCGACGCTCGTGGTCGAGACTTCGGATCCGGCGGTCCGCGCCAACCCCAATGCCGCCAAGGCGGTGCTGTCGATGGCGCCGGGCAGCCGGATCGGCCGGGCGCTCTATTTCACCCGCGCCAACGCCCCCTGGGGGGACGGGCCGGTTCACCATCATATCGGCTTCTATGCCTTCCGGCGCGGCGCGCTCGACCGCTTCGTCTCGCTGCCGCCCAGCCCGCTGGAGCTGCGCGAGCGGCTGGAGCAGCTGCGCGCCCTTGAAGCGGGGCTGCGCATCGACGCCGCCATCGTCGACACCGTGCCCTTCGAGGTGAACGCGCCCGAGGATCTGGAAGTGGCCCGCCGGCTGCTGAAGCCCGCCGGCTGACCTGGGGCATCGACGGCGCCCGGCATCGACGGCGTCCGCGACATGCGGGGGCGATGGACAGATGCAGCGGGCGGGCGCAAGATGCCGGCCCCTGCCATTCCAGCCGGAACCCATCGATGCCCGCCGCCCAGGACATGCCCGTCACGCCAGCCCGCTCCATCGCTTTCCAGGGCCAGCCCGGTGCCTATTCCCACATGGCGTGCCTGGAGATGTTTCCCGAGCTGGTCCCCCTGCCCTGCCCGACCTTCGCCGATGCGATCGAGGCGGTGCGCGAGGGCAAGGCCGACCGGGCGATGATCCCGATCGACAACACCCTGGCCGGCCGGGTCGCGGATGTGCACCGGCTGCTGCCGACCTCAGGCCTCCATCTGACCGGCGAACATTTCATGCGGGTCAGCCACTGCCTGCTGGGCGCCCCCGGCGCGCGTCTGGATCAGGTAAAGACGGCACTCAGCCACGTCCACGCCCTTGGCCAGTGCCACCGCTTCATGGAAGCGCACGGCATCCGGCCGGTGATCCATTCCGACACCGCCAGTGCCGCCGCCCGGGTGGCGGAGCTGCGTGACCCGGCGGTCGCCGCCATCGCCTCGCGGCTGTCGGCCGACATCTACGGCCTGGACGTGCTGGCCGAGGCGATCGAGGATGCCGAGCACAACACCACCCGCTTCGTGGTGATGATGCGCGAACCGGTGATCCCGGCGCCGGATAACGGGCTGGTGGTGACCAGTTTCCTGTTCCAGGTGCGCAATGTGCCGGCGGCGCTCTACAAGGCGCTGGGCGGCTTCGCCACCAACGGCGTCAACATGACCAAGCTCGAGAATTATCTGATCGACGGCGCCTTCACGCCGGCGGTGTTCTATGCCGAGATCGAGGGCCACCCGGAAGACCGGGCCGTGGCGCTGGCGATGGAGGAGCTGGGCTTCTTCTCGACCGATGTCCGCATCCTGGGCGTCTATCCGGCAAGCCCGCGCCGGCAGCAGGATCCGGACGCCACCGCCCGCTGACCGGCCCGTCACGTTACATTCGTCACGGTTACACCCGTCACACTCACACGCGGAGATCTGCAGGCCATGGGTGGCAGCGGAATGGGTGCGGGCCTCGCCTGGGTGCTGCTTGCCGGCGCCATCATGGCTGAAATCGTCGCCACCACCTCGATGAAGATGTCGGCCGGCCTCACCCGGCTCGGGCCGACGGCGGTGATGGTGGTCGGCTATCTGATCGCCTTCGGCCTGCTTGCGGTCGCGCTCAAGCGGATCGAGATCGGTGTCGCCTATGCCATCTGGTCGGGGGTGGGTACGGCGGCCATCGCTACCATCGGCGTGCTGGCCTTCGGCGAGAGCATGAACACGATCAAACTGGTCTCTCTGGGGTTGATCGTGCTGGGCGTGATCGGCCTGAACCTGTCGGGCGGCCACTGAGCCCACCTCGCCTGCCAGGCCCCCGCCCCCCGGCGTGTCGCGCGCCGCCGGGGAAAGCGGGCAGGCTCAATCCCGGCCGTCGCGCAGATCGCGGATGTCGCCGATCACCACCAGGGCCACGGCAGGGCCCTCGCCCAGATTGGCGTATTGATGCGCGACATGGGCCTGATAGAAGATCGCATCGCCGCGCTGAAGCACGTGGTTGATACCGCCGACGGTGACGCCCAGCCGGCCTTCCACCACCACCAGATATTCCTCGACGCCATAGCGATGGCCGACGAAGGGCCCCGCCGTCGCCCCCTGGGGCACGGTCACCTGAACCAGGTCCAGCCCGCGCGAGGGGAAGATCGGCGACATCGACCGGCGCTCGAAACCGGTCTCGGGGTCGACGAAGGCCGCCTGATCGGCACGGCGCAACACCAGCACGTCGTGGCGGTCATGCTCGCCCAGCAGGCTTGAGATGGTGACGCCCAGCCCGGCGGCCAGCCGCGCCACGGTCGCCGCCGAAGGGCTGGCCTCGCCGCGTTCGACCTTGGAGATCATCGACTTCGAGACGCCGGCCTTCTCGGCCAGCGTCTGCAGCGTCATGCCGCGGTCGCGGCGAAGCTCGCGGATGCGCCGGGAGACACGGCTCTCGATCTGGCCTGCCTCGCCTGGTGCAACGCCGTCCTCGTCGTCTTCGGGTACAGACCCGGTGTCGTCGATGCTCATGATGTTCCTCGGGGTCGCTGACGCTGATCCGGTCGTCGCCAGCGCGTTCGGGGGCGCGCCGCCGGAAGTGGCCCGAGAATAACCGCGGGCACCGGTCCCGGTCCAGGTACCGTGAGGGGGCGGGTGGAATTCTGTCCAATGGCGGCAGGCGCCCGCGGCCGGTCGTCGTTTTTCATCTCCCGAAACGACGACGGCGGCCGCAGAGCTGTCCGCTCCACGGCCGCCGCCGGATCGTCGGATACGCCGGATCAATAGGCCTGATCGCGCGCCCAGGCGAAGTACAGATCCCAGGCCTTGCGGGCGATCGGGCCGGGCTGAAGATTGCGATCCTCGATCCGGTTGACGCTCGCCACCTTGTTGAAGTTGCCGGTCGAGAACAGCTCGTCGGCATCCTTCAGCTCGTCATAGGTGATCGAGCGCTCGACCACCTCGATGCCGTCGGCAGCGAACAGCTCCATCACCCGCTTGCGGGTAACGCCGGCCAGGAAAGTCCCGTTCAGCTTCGGGGTGTGGACCACGCCGTCCTTGACCATGAACAGATTGGCCGAGGCGAATTCGGCGACATTGCCCTCGGGGTCGAGCATGACCGGGTTGTCGATGCCGCGGCGCGCGCCTTCGTTCAGCGCCCGGCCGGTCATCGGATAAAGGCAGGCCGCCTTGGCGTCGGTGGGCGCCATGTCGGGCCCGGGCCGGCGATAGGGGCTGAGCCCGGTCGAGAAGCTGCCCATCTCGTTCGAGAACGGGATGGCGAACACCGTCATCACGAATTTCGTGCTGTCGGGATTGACCTGAACCATGCCGTCATCGGCGTACATCACCGGACGGATATAGGTCGCCACCTCGCGCGGGAAGCGCTTCACGCCGTCGATCGCCGTGCCGATCACGGTGTCGAGATCGACCTTGGGTTCAAGTTCGAACGACCTGGCCGAGCGGAGCAGGCGGGCGCAATGCCCCTCGAGATCGGGCACCACGCCATCGAAGGAGCGGGCGCCGTCGAAGACCATCGAGGCGAACTGGTAGCCCTGGGACATCGGTCCCATGATCGGCGGATTGCCTTCGACCCAGCGGCCGTCGATATACGACCAGGCCGCCAGGCTCGACAGATTGGCGAAAGCCATGGGGTGCTGCTCCTGCAAGCGATGCCGCTGCCGGTCACGATCCTGCACGAAAGCGGCGGGCCCGCGAGGCTAGGCCCGGATTGAAACCGGGGTCTCGGGAGGGTCCGGAGGCTCGGGCGCCGGTGGCGGGGCAACGGGACGTCGAGATGCCGCTCCTGCCCTCCGTTCCGAGGGCAGGCAGCCGGCATGTTCTGGATGAAAGCATACTCCCTTGCCGCCCACTGTCAAAGCGAAGCAGTCGGCGTTTCATCGCGCATAACGTTCTTTTTATGCCAGCCCGGCCCAACCTCAGAAACCGGCCCAACCTCAGAGACCGGCCCAACCTCAGAGGCCAGCACGTTCGCGCAGGATCCGCGCCGGTGGCACGCGCAGCGCGCCGGCCACCGCCGCCAGCCCCACAGCCAGGGCAAGGCCGATGCCCGCCAGGGCCGATGCCGCCACCGGCAGCACCGAGAAGGCGAAATCGATCTCCAGCAGCCAACGGGTGATCGCCCAGGCGGCCAGCGTGCCGCCGGCCGCCCCGATCAGCCCCACCACCACCGCCACGATCAGGAATTCGATCGCAAGTCCGGCGGCGATGGTCCGACGCGAGGCACCGACCACCTTCATCATCACCGCATCGAAGCGCCGCTTGGACTGGGCGGCCAGCACCGCCGCCGCCAGCACCAGGGCGCCCGCCGCCAGCACGGCGATCGCGGTGATCCGCACCGCCCCCGCCACCCCCTCGATCAGCGCGCCGGCCTGGCGCACGGCATCGCCGACGCTGACCGCCGAGACATTGGGGAAGCGGTCGGTAACCTCGACCATCAGCCCCTCGGCTGCAGCCGGATCGCCCGAAATGGTGGCGATATGTGTGGCCGGCGCCCCGGCAAGGGCGCCCGGCGACAGCACCATCACGAAGTTGAGCGACAGATCCAGCCATTCGATCCGCCTGAGATTGGCGATCTCCACCGTGATGGTCCGGCCCAGAACCAGCACATCCAGCCGGTCGCCGATCTTCGCACCCATGCCCCGGGCCAGCTCGTCATCGATCGAGACCAGCGGCGGCCCGGCATAATCGGCCGGCCACCAGCTGCCTTCGGTCAGCCGGGTACCCTCGGGCATCTCTGCCGACCAGGACATGCCGACCTCGCCGCGGATCGCCCAGCGCTCGCGCTCCACCACATCCGCCTCGTCGATCACCTGGCCGTTCAGCGCCCGGATCCGGCCACGCAGCGTCGGCATGCGGGCAAGGTTCTCAGGCCCCACCGCCTCGGCCGCCAGGCGATCGAAGACCGGCACCTGGTCCGGCTGGATGTCCAGGAAGAAGTATTGCGGCGCCCGCGCGGGCAGGCTGCGATCGATCAGCCGGGTCAGATTGTCCTGCACCAGGGCAAGGGCGGTCAGCACCATCAGCCCGGCACCCAGCGCGGCTGCAATCTCGGCCGTGGGCGCCCCGGGGCGGCGCAGCCCGGCGACGCCCAGGCGCAGCGCCGGCCGCCCCGGCACCCGCACCCGCCGCGCCACCGCCGCAATCCCGATCGAGGCCGCACGGAAGACCAGCAGCGCCACCGCGATCGACAGGATGGCGACCCCGGCCAGGATCGGATCCGCAGCACCGCCCACCACCAGGGCCACGACCAGCGTGCCCGCGGCAAGACCGGTCAGAATCCCCCGGCGGCCGGTGCGGGCGGCCAGCGGCACCACCGCCGCCCGCAGCAGATCTGCGGGCCGCACGCCCGAGGCACGCCCCAGGGCCGGGGCGGTGAAGGCAATCGCCACCCCGGCGCCGATCAGCGCGGCACGCGCCAGAGGCAGCAGGTAAAGATCGGGCAGGATGGGTGTCGGCAGCAGCCCGTCGGCGAAGCCGGCGGCGATCCAGGGCACCGTCGCTCCCGCCACGACACCGATCAGGATGCCGAGCGCCGCCACCACGGCCATCTGCATCATGTAGACCAGGAAAACCGCCGCCGGGCCCAGCGCCAGCGCCTTCAGCACCGCAACCGTGCGGGCCCGCGCCTCGAGATGCGCCCGGGCGGCGCCGGCGACACCGATACCGCCGATGGCGAGGGCAGCCAGCGCCACCAGTTCCAGATGGGTCGCCAGCCGGTCGACGAAGCCCGCCAGGCCGGGATTGGCCCGGTCGAGGGTGCGGGCGCGCCAGCTCTCGGCCGGCCAGGCCGTCTCCAGCGCCGCCACCGTGGCGGTGGGCGAGACACCGGGCGCCAGCAAAGCACGGGTCATGTGGCGCGAGATCGTGCCCGGCGCATCCAGCCCCGCCCGGGCCAGCCCGGCCTGGGCGATCACCACCCGCGGTCCGAGCGCGAACCCGAACCCGCCCTGATCGGGCTGGGCGATCAGCCGGCCGCGGATGGTGAAATCGGCACCGCCCAGTTGCACGACATCACCCGGGGCAAGCCGCAACCGCGCAAGCAGGGTGCCCTCGGCCAGCAGCCCGTCGGCCCCCAACGCCGCAGCCGGTGACCCTGCGATCGGCGGCTCCGTCTCCATCCGGCCCACCAGCGGATAGGCCGCATCCACCGCCAGCACCTGGACCAGGGCGCGGTCGTTGACCGGCGCACCCGGCGCCGCCCCCCGTACCGCACCCCGGGCCCGGACCTCGTCCGGCGTCAGGCGGACCATGCCGCGCAGGTCGACCACGGCCGAGATCGCCGCGGACCGCGCCGCCAGATCGGCCCGGACCGCATCGGGCAGCGGCCGGCCGGTGGTGGCGAGTTCCAGATCACCGCCCAGCAGGGCGCGGGCATCGCGGGCCTGGCCGGCGACCACCGCGGCATCCAGCGCCCCGATGCCGGCCATCGCCGCCACGCCCAGCGCCAGAGAGGCGAGCACGATGGCGAACCCGCCGACCCCCCGGCGCAGATCGCGCAGGGCGAAGCGGATCAGCGCCCGCCAGGGCAGGCCGCGCGCAGACGGCACGGCATGCCCGGCGCGGCCGGCGACCGTTTCGCCCGCGCTCATGGCCGAACCTCGGCCGGAAGCCCCGCCGCTTCGGACAGGCGGCCGTCTTCGATCCGCACCACCCGGTCGGCGCGGCGGGCGAGGGCCTCGTCATGGGTGATGACCATCACCGCGGCCCCGGTCTCGTCGCGATAGCCGAACAGCGCATCGGAAATCAGCCGCGCCGTCGCCCGGTCCAGATTGCCGGTCGGCTCGTCGGCGAGCAGCAGCGACGGGCGATGCACCACCGCCCGGGCAAAGGCCACCCGCTGCTGTTCACCCCCCGACAGGGCTGCCGGATAATGATCGAGACGAGGCCCCAGCCCCACCTGTTCCAGCGCGACCCGGGCGCGATCGTCGGCATCGGCCGCCCCGGCCAGTTCCAGCGGCAGGGCGACGTTCTCGCGCGCGGTCAGCGTCGGAATCAGGTGGAAAGCCTGGAAGACGATCCCGATATGTCGGGCGCGGAGCCGGGCCAGGCCATCCTCGTCGAGCCGGCCCAGATCCTGGCCCGCGATCTCCACCCGGCCGGCGCTCGCCCGCTCCAGCCCCGCAACGATCGCGAGCAGTGTCGATTTGCCCGCGCCCGAGGGCCCCAGCACCGCCAGCGTGCGCCCGGCTTCGAGATCGAGATCGACCGATTTCAGCACGTCGACCGCGGCGGATCCGCGGCCGAACGACACCGACACCTGTTGCAGCCGGATCATGAGATTGAGGAGCCTCCCAGACGTGACCCTGTTCCGACCGACCGATGCCGGCCCCTGCGACCATTCCCGCCATGCCCCGGGCACGGACAATGCCCGTCGCGCGCATGGATCTCCGTCGCCATATGGCGCCGCGACGGGCGGGATCAAACCGGAAGCCCGTTCCGACGGATCGGCGGTGTCGGTTTCACCACACACCCTTCCTTCACGGGCAGACTGCGGATCTCCGACGCGGCGGGCGGTGCTGGGGCTGATCGGCCTCGGCCTCACCGCCCTTCTTGTCCGCCCCGGACCCCTCGGCGCCGCAGAGAACCAGCCGCTGATCCTGGCGCTCGGCGACAGCCTGACCGCCGGCTATGGCCTGCCGGAAGGCGAGGGCCTGGTGCCACAGCTTGAAGCCGCCCTGGAAGCCGCCGGCCGGCCGGCACAGGTGGAGAATGCCGGGGTTTCGGGCGACACCACCGCCGGCGGTCGGGCCCGGCTCGACTGGGCCCTGGGGGGCCTGCCCCGCCAGCCGGACCTGGTGATCGTGGCACTCGGCGCCAACGATGCCCTGCGCGGCATCGCACCCGACGAGGCCAAAGCCAATCTGGACGCCATTCTGGACACGCTCGGCCGCAAGGGCCTGCCGGTGCTGCTGGTCGGCATGCTGGCCCCGACCAATTGGGGCCCGGACTATCGCAAGGCCTTCGATGCGATCTATCCGGCCCTGGCCCGGGCCCATGACGTGCCGCTCGACCCCTTCATTCTTGAGGGCGTGGCGCTGGAGCCGTCACTCGTTCAGCCCGACGGGCTGCACCCGAATGCGGCGGGGGTCAAGAAGATGGCGGCACGGCTGGCGCCCGTGGTGATCGGGGCACTTGATGCCCGGAAGGTGCCGAAGGTGCGTGACTGATTGCACACAATGAAGCGCAGGCTGTCCCCCGTCCGCAGGAATGCTAGGATCGCATCAGGAATGCCCCACGCCGGCAGCCTGTTCCGACCGGCGGCAGACGATACGGAAGGACGAGGAAACCCATGGAGCTTTCGGGCGAATACCGCATCCCCGCCGCCCCTGAGACGGTCTGGGCAAAGCTGGTCGATCCGGCAGCGCTCAAGGACTGCATTCCAGGCTGCCAGTCGGTCGAGCAGACCGGCGAAAACCAGTATGCCGCCGTCGTCACCGCGAAGATCGGCCCGGTGAAGGCCACCTTCAACGGCCAGGTGACCCTGTCGGATTTCGATCCGCCGAAGAGCTACCGCATTGCGGGCGAGGGCAAGGGCGGTGCCGCCGGCTTCGGCAAGGGCACCGCCGATGTGACGCTGGAGCCCGACGGCGCGGGCGGCACCATCCTGCGCTACACGGCCGATGCCCAGGTCGGCGGCAAGATGGCCCAGCTCGGCGCCCGGCTGATTCAGGGCACGGTGCAGAAGCTGGCCGACGAATTCTTCGCCAAATTCGCCGAACTCGCCGCGGCAAGTGAACCGGCCACCCCGGCGGCCGCACCTGCCGCAGCGCCCGCAACGGCAGACACCCCTCAGCCGACACCGCAGCCCGATCGCGGGGCCCCGGTCTCGCCCGCCGCCGCCGGCATGAGCGCGGGCATCTCGCCGGCCGCCGCGGCGATGGATATCGCCGGCCATAACGGCCATGGCCACGACGATCACGGCCATGACGATCATGGTCACGGCCATGGCAGCCACGGCAAGGGCGCGAACCCCGTGGTCTGGCTCGGCGCGCTGGTGGTCGTCTCGCTGGTGATGGTGCTGCTGTTCGGCTGAAGGCCGGACGGCTGATGACGCGGTCTCCCGACGGGACCGCGTCGGTCAGCCGATGACGCGCAACCCCGTCCGGAATCGTGCCGCATTGCGGACATAGCCCTCGGCCGAGCCTTTCAGCATCGCAAGCGCTGCCGCGTCGAGCGGCCGGACCGCCTTTGCGGGGGAGCCCAGGATCAGGCTGCCCTCGGGGAAGTCCTTGCCTTCGGTCACCAGCGCATGGGCGCCGACCAGGCAGTTGGCGCCGATCCGGGCGCCGTTCAGGATGGTGGCGCCGATGCCGATCAGGGCGTTGTCGCCGATGGTGCAGCCATGGACCATGGCGTGGTGGCCGATGGTGACGCCGGTGCCGATGGTGAGCGGCACGCCCCGGTCGGTATGGAGCGTGGCGCCGTCCTGAACATTGGTCCGGTCGCCGACCGCGATCAGGTCGTTGTCGCCGCGCAGCACCGCGCCGAACCAGATGCCGACATCCAGCCCCAGCCGTACCCGTCCGATGACATGGGCATCGGGGGCGATCCAGATCCGGGCGGGATCGGCGATCTCGGGTTCCAGATCGTCCAGGGCATAGAGCGGCATCGGCAGGGTCTCCTCTGGCGGGTGGCGGGCGGCCCGGTCAGTCGGCCGCCTTGGATGGGGGCGCCGTCACGACGCCCGCTGCCAGGATATCGCCGATCTCGGTCTCCGACAGTCCCGCCTCGCGCAGAAGTTCGATACCATGCTCACCCGCCGCGGGCGGCTGGCGGCGCAGACCCGGCCGCCCGCCGGGCAGATGCACCGGCAGGGCCGGAATGCCGGCCCGTGCGGCCGCAGGCCCCCCGGCCCGACCTTCCGAGGCCGCGAGATCCACATCCAGCAGCCCGCCCGAGGCCAGAAGATGCGGGTCGTCGAACAGGTCCGACGGCTTGGCGATCGGCGCGAAAGGCACGCCCAACCGCTCCAGCCGCGCCATCGCCTCGGCCTTGGTCACCCGCCGGAAGGCGTCGGCCACCCGGGGCAGAAAGGCCGGCCGCGCCGCCGCAAGCCGCGGCACGCTGTCCAGCGCCGGATCGGCCAGCAGATCCTCCAGCCCGAAGGCGCCGCAGAAGGCACGCCACTGCCCCATGCTCACCACCCCGGCAAAGACCTGCTCGCCGGGCCGGGCCGTGTCGAACACGTCATAGACCGGCCAGGGCTTGCGCATGCCCGGATCCCCGAAGGGTTCCGGATCGGCCGCCTCGATGGCCGCGCGCGCCATGTGCTGGGCGACCAGGATCATGTTGGTCTCGAACAGGCCCGACTGGACCAGCCCGCCGCGGCCGGTGCTCTCGCGCTCGCGCAGCGCCGCCAGGATCGCGATCACCCCGAACATGCCGCCCATGATGTCGTTGACCGAAGATCCGGCACGCAGCGGCCGGCCGCGCGGCCCGGTCATATAGGCAAGCCCGCCCATCATCTGCACCACCTCGTCGAGCGCGGTGCGGTGCTCGTAAGGCCCGGGCAGAAAACCCTTCAGCGCGCAATAGACCAGCCTGGGGTTGATCTCGGCCATGGCAGCCGGGCCCAGCCCCAGCGCCTCCATGGCGCCGGGACGGAAATTCTCGATCAGCACATCGGCATCTTCCGCCAGCCGGCGGACCAGGGCCACGCCCTCGGGCCGCTTCAGATCGATGCACAGGCTGCGCTTGTTGCGGTTGAAGGTCGGGAAGAAGCCGATCGCCGCCCCGGTCAGCCGGCGGGTGGCATCCCCCGCCGGCCCGGGTTCGATCTTCACCACATCGGCGCCCAGATCCGCCAGGATCATGCCGCAGGACGGCCCCATGACCATGTGGGTGAATTCAAGCACGCGCAGACCGGCAAGCGGCAGGGCGGGCGTCTCCGGGGAGGGGTCGGACAAGGCGGGATCCTTTTAAGATAGCGGGGGCCAGACGACGAAGCCGGGATCAATCGGTCTTCCCCCAGGTCGGCGGAATGCCGGCAGCGGCAACCCGGCCGTGCAGGGCCTCGCCGGGCAGGCCGGCCGACAGCAGCTCCCGCGCCCGGATCAGCCGGTCCAGATCGATGCCGGTGTCGAAGCCCTCGGATTCCAACAGATAGACCAGATCCTCGGTCGTCACGTTACCGACAGAGCCCGGTGCGAAGGGGCAGCCGCCAAGGCCGCCATGGGCGGCGTCGAAGCCGCGCACCCCCTCTTCCAGCCCGGCCAGCACATTGGCGAGGCCGGTGCCGAGCGTGTCGTGCAGATGCAGATTGCCGAGCGGCACCGCCCCCAGTTCGGCGCGCACCGCCCGCACCAGCCGGCGGACCTGACCGGGGGTCGCATAGCCCAGCGTATCGGCCAGCGCCACCGCATCGGCCCCGGCGCGGGCCAGCGCGACGGCGGTGTCGATCACGTCCCGCTCCGGCACCACGCCCTGGCGGGAACAGCCGAAGGCGGTGGAGATGCCCGCCTCGATCCGCGGCCGGCCGGGCCCGCCATTGTGCAGGCGGGCCACGATCTCCGCGACCGCCGCCACCTGTTCGGCACGGCTGCGGCGGACATTGGCCTGGCTGTGCGCCTCGCTGGCCGAGACCGGCAGGATGATCGTGGTGGCGCCGGCCGCGATCGCGGCTTCGACGCCCTTCATATTGGGGGCAAGCACCACGGCATGCAGGTCGGGATGGGCGGCGCGCACCCGGGCGTTGACCTCGGCGGCATCCGCCATCTGCGGCATCAGGGCGGGCGGCACGAAGCTCGCCACCTCCATCTCGCGAAGGCCGGCCGCCACCAGGGCGGCGATCCAGGCAAGCTTGTCGGCTGTGGCCATCACCGCGCGGGCGTTCTGCAACCCGTCGCGCGGGCCGACCTCGCGCACGATCACCGCCGGGCGGCCGCTCGTTTTCTGCGTCATCTCCTGATCCTCCCATGCACCTGCGGGTGCAGGCCGTCCGCATGCGGTTTTCAGGAAGAGTGACTCCGCGGAATACGAAGGAGAATCGCAAAATCGCGCAGGATGCCTCCGCGATCAGCGGATGCTCACCCGGTCTCGCCCAGGCCGCGAGGTGTCAGACCGGCGAGGTGCCAGATCGGCGAGGTGGTCGTGCAGCAGCCGCGCCGCCGGCGACAGCACCGCCGCCGGGCGCCCGACCAGCCGCAGGCGCCGATGTGCCCAGGGCTCGGCGATCGCCACCCCCACCAGGCCCAGCGCCGGCGAGAAGATGTCGAACATGCCGTCGGGGATGACCGCAACGCCCTGGCCGGCCGCCACCATGCGGATGGCGCTGTCCACCGTCGCCACCCGAAAGGCGGCGCGCGGGTTCAGACCGGCCCGTTCGGCCATGTCGTTCAGCAGCAGGGTGATGGCGCCGCCCTCGATGATCTCGATCAGCGGCTCGCGCAGCAGCTCCCCCAGACCGATGCCCTCTCCGCCGGGCCCGCCTCTGCCGGCAAGCGGGTGACCATCCGGCAGCACCGCCAGCAGCCGGTCGCGCCCCCAGGGCTGGCCCGTCAGCCCTTCGGGCAGGGCGGTCCCGATGGTGATGATCCCCAGATCCGCCCGCCCCTCGACCAGCTCGCTCAGAATGGTCAGGCTGGTGCTCTCGATCAGCTCGACCTCGATGCCGGGCCGGGCGTGGGCAAAGGCGGCCAGGGCCTGGGGCAGCGGATGGCCGGCGACCACCGACATGGTCGCCGCCAGCCGCACCCGGCCGAGCCCGCCGCCCGCCACCGCCCGCAGATCATCGGCCAGCCGGTCTCCGAAGGCGAACATCGCCCGGGCATGGCGGGCCAGCACCTCTCCCTCGGGGGTGGGGGTAACCCCACGGGCGGCCCGGTCGAGCAGCCGCACCCCAAGTTCCGCCTCCAGCTCCTGGATGCGCTTGGCCGCGGCCGAAACCGCGATGCCGCAGCGCCCGGCGGCACGGGTGACGCTGCCACAATCGATCGCCGCCAGCAGGATCTGCAGGCTCCGCCAGTCCGGGGGCAGGGTCATGCCGGCCCGTCGCCATCGTCTCCGCGACCATCGGTTGCCGGCGCATCATCGGTCTCGATCGCATCCACCCGGTCCGGGTAGAAGGCGACCCGGCCGCAGATCGATGCCATCGCCGGCAGCGGATCCTCGTAACTCCAGACGGCGTTCTCCCCACGCGCACCGGCCGCGGGGATCGAGAAATAGGCCGCCTCGCCCTTATAGGGGCACCAGCTGGTGTGGCTGGTGCGGGCAAGCGCGCCCATCGCCACATCGGCGCGCGGCAGGTAGAAGACCGGCGGATAGTCGGCCTCCTTCAGCACCACCGCCTTGCGACTGTCGGCGATCACCCGGCCGCCGGCGCGCACCCGGACCCGGCCGGGCCAGGCGGTGACGGTGATCGGATGGTCGGGCCCGGGAACCCGGACCGTGCGTGTTCCGGTCATGGTCTGTCGCTCCTTTGGCTGGCAGGGGCAGACGCCCTCGACGGCGCCCGATCAGATCTGGCAGATCTGGGCATGACCAGGGCGGGTCGGCAAGGGGCGGGGGGCCGGATCATCCCCTCTGCCCGGCGGCTGATCATCCTGCGGGTGATCAATCCCGCCCGCAGGGCTATGCTAGCGGCCATGCCCCGAAAAAGCCCGGACCGGACATGACCGAGATCGCCTCCGCCAAACCTGCCGCCCCGACCGCCCCCGTGGCGCAGGAACATCTGATCCCGACGCCCAGGGGCCGGCTCTTCGCCCGCAGCTGGACGCCGCCCGCTTCGGAGGAACGGGTGGGGGGCGGCGGGGTGCCCGTTCTGCTCTTCCATGATTCGCTCGGCTGCGTCGCGCTCTGGCGCAGCTTTCCGGAACGGCTCGCCGCCGCCACCGGCCGGCGGGTGATCGCCTATGACCGGCTGGGTTTCGGCCGTTCCGATCCCTATCCCGGCCTGCTGCCGATCGATTTCGTCGCCGCCGAAGCGCACGAAGCGGTGCCGGCAATCTGTGACGCGCTCGGTATCGACGGCTTCATCGCCTGCGGCCATAGTGTCGGCGGCGGCATGGGCATCCACACCGCCGCCGCCCTTCCCGAGCGCTGCCGGGCGCTGGTGACCATTGCCGCACAAGCCTTCGTCGAGGACCGCACCATCGCCGGGATCGAGGTTGCCAAGGCCGGCTTCCAGCGGCCTGAAGACCTGGCCAGGCTCGCCCGCTATCATGGCGACAAGGCGCGCTGGGTGGTCGATGCCTGGACCGAGACCTGGCTGTCACCCGTCTTCGCCGACTGGACGGTGGATGCGGCCCGCGCCCGGGTGCGCTGCCCGGTGCTCGCGATCCATGGCGAGCTTGATGAATACGGCTCGCCCGAACATCCCCGCCGCATTGCCGGCACCACCGGCACCGCGCGCATCCTGGCCGGCATCGGCCATGTGCCCCACCGCGAATGCGAGGACGACCTGGTGGAGCTGATCAGCGGCTTCCTGGCCGGGGCCGTGCCGGCGGCGGACTGATCTGCCGCCCGGCCGTGACCCGCGCAACCAGTGCCGGCGGGATCACCGGATTGACGATCTGGATCAGCACCAGCAGGGCCGTTCCGATCCGCCCCGCCAGAAAGGCGAGCAGAGAGCCCATCAGCACGGCGTGCAGCAGCACCCCGCCCGCAACCGTGCCGGCAACCGCCCGCCGGCCCAGATCGGGCCGGCCCAGCGCCATGCGGAAACTCCACGCCGACAGCGGCAGGAACAGGACCAGCGCGGTCACCAGACCGGGGTTATAGGCCCCCTCCACCACGGCCGGCACCAGATGGGCCATGGTATTCACCGCCGGCACCCCCAGCCAGGCCAGCGCCAGCGCCGGCCGCCGCCGCCCCAGCAGCGCACAGACGGGCCCCGCCAGCCAGACCACCGGGATGTTCACGGCGGTGATGAAGGCCTCAGGGATCGGACAGGCGGCGGGATCCGGAAAGCCGAAGGTGGCGCACAGCATGCCCCGGAAGGCATAGGGCACTCCCAGCGCATCGACGCCGTGCTCCTCCACCTGATGGAACAGATAGGCCAGCGTCCCCGCCCAGCACAGCCAGACCGGATCCCGCCAGCGCGTGACGGAACGGTCTCCCCGCAATCCCCCACCGGCCAGCGCGATCGCCAGCGGCACCGCCAGCACCAGCCCGATCCAGGGCCAGAGGTGCGAGAAGCTCATCGACGGGGGGAAGAGATCGGCGACGGGCATGGGGGCATCTCCGCTCGGCATGATCCTCGACAGCATCATAGGCCGGGTCACCGACCATGACGATAGCCGCCACAGCATCCTTCATCGTCGGGCAATCAGACGTATAATCGACCCGCCACCACTTTGGCCGGAGCATCCCCATGGCGAACAAGCAGCCCCGCCCCGAGCGAAAGGTGCCAGGCCGGGTCGAACGTCTCGGCTTCCGGCTGGACGAAGAGACCAAGGAACTGATCGAGCGGGCCGCCCATCTGTCGCGGCGCAAGGTGAGTGATTTCTGCGTCACCGCCCTCGTCGAGACCGCCCGCCGAACGATCGCCGAACATGAGACCCTCGCTCTGTCCGACCGGGATCGTACAGCCTTCTTCGATGCCCTGATCGCGCCCCCCGAACCGAACGACCGGCTCCGCCGCGCCTTCACGGAACACGGGCGGCGCGTGGTTTCCTGAAGATGGCGGCGACGGATCCGGATTTGCGGATCGACGCTCTTGCACCGCATCACGATCGGGCCGGCTTCTCCTGCGGTATCGACGACCTGGATCGCTATCTTGCGACGCAAGGCCGGGCAGGATGTGCGGCGCAAGGCCAATGGCGTCTTCGTGGTAACGGCCTCCGCCCGGCCCGAAACCGTGCTCGGCTATTACACGCTGTGCGCCACCGCGCTTGAGCCGGGAGCGGTCCCCGCTGCCGCCCGGAAGCACATCCCACGCTATCCCCTGGTCAGCGCCACCCTGCTCGGCCGGCTCGCCGTCTCGACGACCTGCCAGGGCACGGGTCTCGGCGCCATCCTCCTCGCCGACGCCCTGCGCCGCGCCTACGCCTCCGCTACGACAATCGGTTCCTGCATGGTGGTTGTTGATGCCCTGAACACACGGGCCGCGGCCTTCTATGCCGCCCATGGCTTCATGCAGCTGCCGGACTCGATGCGGCTGGTGTTGCCTATGGTGGTGGTGGGGAAGATGGTAGGACCGCCAACCGAAAAGCGGTAGCTTTAGCGCTACATCTCTCTCACGAGGTCACTGTGGCCTGCTATCGAGCGGGAGGCAGATAATCATCTCCTGGGACATGCCGCAACGCTAACCAAATATTAGACAGCGAAAAACAGAAGTATAATCCAAATTTTCTCGCCGTCGATCCAAGTATCTTAATAACGAACACAATTCTATATCGTCATCAGCCGCTGAGCCAACACCGACCTACCCAACATGCGCGCACCTTTTTGCAAGCACATAAGAAGATTGGTCTTTTCAAGAAGATGCCGAATTTTCTCGTGCAAACCACCGATATTAGCATAATCTGCTTGCTTCATTTTCACATTCTGCAAATAATATTCTGAAAATACATTATCCCGGGCCATATAAAATATGACTTCAAGATCAGCTATGGCGTCAGATGATAATCTTTCGTTTATTTCATTGGTTATGTCGTTATATATCTTAGAAATTTTATTTTCATATTCCATGAACTTATCAAAAGACCACATCATCCCCAAATCTTCATCACCATTGTCACGTTCAGGCCGACATGGATGGATGCGACGCCACTGTTCGACAACCCATATCAATTCATCATCCGTAATATGAAGCAGATTGCTCTCAATGCCGACAATGGCAGACATTTCACGATTATTTCGAATTAAATTTATTGCATCCGACAACTTTCCACTACTTAATTGGAAGCGCGCCTTCACTTCCTCCTTCTGATCCTTAAAAGCTTGAGTCGACCAATCTTTGTACGGTGGTATCATGCGCGCGATCTCCAATAGATCACTCCGTGAGCACCGTCTAGTACAGGCCCCGGTTGCTAACTCGTTAACGAAATCCACGCTGCGATGCTTGAGATCTCTGAGAAGCCCCTCCAGGTCACGAAGGCTTTCCTGGATGAGTGTCAGATTGACTACCGAATATTTTGAAAGACTAGGCTCGTTGTTGCGATTGCGATGGTATCGCAGCTCCTGGCCATCGGCATCGATACGGGACACACTTTCAACGAATGGCTTCAGCCCGGCAATCACCGTCCGCAATTTCTCATCGCCGATATCCGCCTCATGCAGACGGTTCCAATAGGTACCAATGTCGTGATCCCGTCTAATTCCACTATTATTTAATACGGAGCACTCAACCAGACGATCTGTCGCGAACTTCAGCGCCAGCTCCATCGCGTGCCGCGCGTTATATAAGATGGGCAGCACCAGCGTATCCCGCTTGGCGAACAGCTTCTTCTCAATGATGGCATCGACAAGCTCAATCGCAGCCTCGATATAGCCATCGAGATAGTGCTCTTCTTCTCCCTGGCGACCGATGCAGGCATTCCATCTCCCATCGAAAACACGCCTGAAAAAAGGGTCATCTGCATAAGGATCGGGTTCGGTCATACGAAGCCATCATCCGGGTTGCACTGCGCCGAATCACAAAGGCGATAAAGTTATAGATTACTCTATGGCAAAATTACTAGAAAGCGATCGGGGAAAAATGGCGCACTCGACAGGATTCGAACCTGTGACCTCCGCCTTCGGAGGGCGGCGCTCTATCCAACTGAGCTACGAGTGCGTGGCCGGGGCGAACCTGCGGCGGACGGCGGGGGTGGCCCCCGGCGTCGAGGCCTGGACATTAGCCGAAGGCGGCGGCGGCGTAAAGTGTTTCGCGCGGGGTTTTGACAGGGGGTGAGGGCCGGGGGGACGCCGGTCAGGCCGCCGCCTCTCTGGCCGCGTCGGATTCGCGGGTCAGGCGCAGGAACAGGTCTTCCAGGTCGGGTTCGCGGGTGGTGATGTCGGCGACCGTCAGCCCCGCGGCGGTCACGGCGGCCAGCAGGCGGCCGACGGGGGTTTCGCTCGGGCGGAAGCGGAAGCAGACGGTGCCGGCCTCGGCATCGACCGCGGCGCCGAAGGCGGCGAGCGGTGCCGGCACCTGGCCCGGGGCCAGGGCCTCGGCCACCCGCACCACCAGTTCCTTGGCGTCCAGCTGCGAGAGCAGGGCGTCGGTGCGGTCGCAGGCGATCAGCCGGCCGTGATTGATGATCGCGATCCGGTCGCAGAGTTCCTGCGCCTCTTCCAGATAATGGGTGGTCAGCACCACCGTCGTGCCGGCGGCGTTCAGCTCGCGGACATAATCCCAGAGCTTGCGGCGCAGTTCGATATCGACACCCGCCGTCGGCTCGTCCAGCACCAGCACCGGCGGGTTGTGGACCATCGCCTTGGCGACCAGCAGCCGGCGGCGCATGCCGCCCGAAAGCGTGCGGGCATAGGCATCGGCCTTGTCGTCCAGCCCCACCGCCCTCAGCAGTTCCATGGTCCGGCGTTCGGATTTGGGAACGCCGTAAAACCCGGCCTGCAGCTCCAGCGCCTCGCGCGGGGTGAAGAAGGGGTCGAGCACCAGTTCCTGGGGCACGATGCCGATGGCCAGCCGGGCATCGCGCTGGCGGCGATCGAGATCGCGGCCCCAGATTTCCACCGTACCCGAGGTCTTGTGGACCATGCCCGCCAGAATGTTGATGAAGGTCGACTTGCCGGCGCCATTGGGGCCGAGCAGGGCGAACATCGATCCGCGCGGCACCTCGAGCGTCACCCCGTGCAGCGCGGTCTTGCCGCCGGCATAGGTCTTGCGCAGCTCGCGGGCCGAGATGGCGAGGTCGGGAGCGGTGGCAGAGGCGGTACGGGTCGGGGACATCGGCGGGGCTTTCCTGGCGGCGGTCACCGGCAGCCGGGCTTCAGGCCCGGCCGGAGGCCGCGGGACGCACTTGCGCATGGGCCGACCTTGGGTATCATCGGGCCACCGTCCGGTCAACGCCGGCCGGCCGGGCGGCGTCATCCGGGCGATGCGCGCGCCGGGCCAGGGCCCTGATCAGACCGGTCCCAAAACAGATATCGTGTTCAGGCGACATCCGAGGCGAGAAACATGGAACCCGTTGAGACCATCATCGTCGAGCAGACCCAGCTCGCATGCGACGGCGGCGTCGGCGCCCTCGGCCATCCGCGGGTCTTTCTGAACATGGAAGGCAAGGGCTATGTCGACTGCCCCTATTGCGGGCGTCACTATGTGCTGAAGCCCGGCGCCAAGGCCTCGCACGGCCACTGAGCCGGCACGGGCCCCGATTATCCGGGGCCCCCAGAGACATCCGGAACCCGGGTCGCCGCCGCGGCCCGGGTTCTTCGTGCTGGCGGCCATGGCCGGCAGGCCGGGGCCTTGTTCCGTGTCCGTTCGCGGATGGGTTCCGCGCGACTTTCGTGCCATACTGCCCGCCGCGATGACCGCGGCCTTCCTGTACCCAGACTTCCCGGAGCCGAGACGGTAGAGATGAGCGACCAGACCCCGAGCCCCCAGAGCCCCCTCTACCTCGTCGACGGATCGGGCTACATCTTCCGGGCCTTCCACGCCCTGCCGCCGCTGAACCGCCCCGACGGCACGCCGGTCAACGCGGTCTACGGCTTCTGTTCGATGCTGCTGAAGCTGATCGAGGATCTGAAGGCCGAACGGCTGGCGGTGATTTTCGATGCCGGCCGGCTGAGCTTCCGCAACGAGATCTACCCCGATTACAAGGCCCATCGCCCCGAGCCGCCGGAAGAGCTGGTCCCCCAGTTCCCGCTGATCCGCGACGCCACCCGCGCCTTCGCCCTGCCCTGCATCGAGCTGCCCGGCTTTGAGGCCGACGACCTGATCGCGAGCTATGCGAAAGCGGCGCGCGAGGCCGGCCAGGAGGTGGTGATCGTCTCGGCCGACAAGGACCTCATGCAGCTGATCCAGGACGGCGTGTCGCTGATGGATCCGATGAAGGCCAAGAAGATCGGCCTTGAAGAGGTGATGGCCAAATTCGGCGTCGCCCCCGACAAGGTGGTCGACGTTCAGGCGCTGGCGGGTGATTCCACCGACAACGTGCCGGGCGTGCCCGGCATCGGGGTCAAGACCGCCGCCCAGCTGATCGGCGAATATGGCGATCTGGACACGCTGCTCGCCCGCGCGGGTGAGATCAAGCAGCCCAAGCGTCGCCAGACCCTGATCGAAAATGCCGACAAGGCGCGGGTCTCTCGTGAGCTGGTCCGGCTGCGCGACGATGTCGACCTGCCCGATCCGCTGGACAGCCTGCATGTCGGCCAGATGAGCGCCGAGGTCGTGCTTTCCTTCCTGGAGCAGCAGGGCTTCACCTCGCTGGTGGCCAAGCTGCGGCCGCATCTGGGCGCCTCGAAACCCGCCCATGGCGGCAGCGCCGGCTCGGCTGCCGCGGCGGCGGCCGAGGATGTGCGTGCGGCGGTGCGCGATTACGAGCTGATCCAGGATGAACCCGCCCTCACCCGCTGGATCGAGATGGCGACCGAGGCGGGCATCGTCGGTTTCGACACCGAGACCACCAGCCTCGACGCCCATCGCGCCGTGCTGGTCGGCTTTTCGCTGGCGGTGGCGCCGGGCCGGGCCTGCTATGTGCCGCTTCGCCATGTGGCGCCCCGCAAGGCCCGGCAGGGTGCGCTCGATCTGGGGGCGGCCGGCGGCGAGGCCGGGGCGGATGAGGGGGCACCCGAGCAGATCCCGGTCGACCGGGCGATCACCCTGCTCCGCCCGCTGCTGGAAGCGCCGGGCGTGCTGAAGGTCGGCCAGAACATCAAATACGACATGATCGTCATGGCGCGCGAAGGCATCGAGATCGCGCCGATCGACGACACCATGGTCATGTCCTACGCGCTCGACGGCACCCGCCACGGCCATGGCATGGACGAACTGGCCCAGATCCATCTGGGGGTGACGCCGATTTCCTATGACGAGGTCACCGGCAAGGGCCGCGACCGGATCGGCTTCGACGAGGTGCCGCTGGACCGCGCCCGCGACTATGCCGCCGAGGACGCCGACGTCACGCTGAACCTGCACCGGCTGCTGAAACCCCGCCTCGGCCCCGAAGGCGTGCGGGCGCTGTACGAGCGCACCGACCGGGCGCTGGTGCCGGTGCTGGCGCGGATGGAACGGCGCGGCATCCGCATCGACCGCGACATGCTGGGCAAGGCCTCGCGGGAATTCGCCGACGGCATGGCGGCACTGGAAACGCGCATCCACGAACTGGCCGGCGAGAGTTTCAACGTCGGCAGCCCCAAGCAGCTGGGCGAGATTCTGTTCGACAAGCTGAGCCTGCCCGGGGGCAAGAAGGGCAAGACCGGCGCCTATGCCACCGGCGCCGACATCCTGCAGAAGCTGGCCGCCGACGGCCATGAACTGCCGGCAAAGGTGCTGGACTGGCGTCAGCTCGCCAAGCTCAAGAACACCTATGCCGATGCGCTGGCCGAGGCGGTGAACCCGGAAACCGGCCGCATCCACACCAGCTTCGCACTGACCGTCACCACCACCGGCCGGCTGTCGTCGAACGACCCCAATCTTCAGAACATTCCCGTGCGCACCGAGGAAGGCCGGCGGATCCGCCGCGCCTTCGTGCCCGAGGCGGGCCATGTGCTGATGTCGGCCGACTACAGCCAGATCGAGCTGCGCCTGCTGGCCGACATCGCCAACATCCAGGCCCTGCGCCAGGCCTTCCGCGAGGGCATCGACATCCATGCGCTGACCGCCTCTCAGGTCTTCGGCGTGCCGGTGCAGGGGATGGATCCGATCACCCGCCGGCGGGCCAAGGCGATCAATTTCGGCATCATCTACGGCATCAGCGCCTTCGGTCTGGCCCAGCAGCTGGACATCCCGCAATCCGAGGCCAAGCGCTATATCGAGGCCTATTTCGAGCGCTATCCCGGCATCCGCGACTATATGGAACGGGCCAAGGCCGATGCCCGCGCCCATGGCTTCGTGACCACGATCTTCGGCCGCAAATGCTGGACGCCCGACATCGCCGCCAAGAACCCGGCGCTCAGGGCCTTTGCCGAACGCGCCGCGATCAACGCGCCGCTTCAGGGGTCGGCCGCCGATATCGTCCGGCTCGCCATGGTGGCGCTGGATGAGGCGCTGGAGGCAAGCCCGCTCGGCGCGCGCATGCTGCTCCAGGTCCATGACGAAATCCTGCTGGAGGTGCCCGAGGCCGAGGTCGAAGAGACCGCCGCCCTGGTCAAGCGGGTGATGGAAGATGTGGTGTCGCGGCCGGTGCCCTATGTCGTCGAGGTCGGCACCGGGCTCGACTGGGATGCCGCACATTGACGGCGATGCCTGCAGACAGCGGAGCCGTCGAGGCGGTCGCCCCCGGCCGGATCCGGCTGCCGGCCGGCATCGATCTGGTCACCGCCTTCGCGGGCCTCGCAGCCCATGGCGATGACGGGCTGGTGCGGCTCGACGGTGACCGGCTCTATACGATCGAGCGGATCGAACGCGCGCCGGTGGCGGTGGAAACCATCCTCACCGCCGATGCCCGGGGCGATTTGCAGGTGACGGTGGAAACCGGCGCCGTCGACCTGCTGGAGATCGCGACCCGCGCCATGGCCGCCCGTCTGCATCTGCCGGGTGCGGCCTTCGCGGCGCTCGCCACCGAGGATCCGGTGATCGGCCGGATCGCCGCCGCCCAGGGGGTGCGCCCCACCCTGCTCTACCCCGAGCCGATGGTGGTGATGCTGCGCACGATCAGCGCCCAGCTGGTCAACCTCGCCTGGGCCGCGACCACCCGCCGTCGCCTGGCCGAGGCCTTCGGCATCCGCCGGCCGGTGGGCAGCGGCTGGGTGATCGATATCGATCCGGCCCGGATCGCGGCGATCGACCCCGACGACATCAAGGCCCTGCAGTTCACCGGCGCCAAGGCCCGGGCGATCGTGAGCGTGGCCCGGGCGATCGTCGACGGCCGGCTGGATGCAGCCGCCATGGCCGCGGCCGACACGCCGGAAATCCGCCGCCGGCTGACCGCCATCCCGGGCATCGGCGACTGGACCGCAGACTGGGTTCTGGCCCGCGGCCTGGGCCGGCCGGTGGTGGCGACCGGCGATCTGGGCGTGCGCAAGGCGGTGGCCCGCGCCTATCACGATGCCGAAATCATTTCCGCCGCCGAGGTCGCCCGCACCACCGCCCATTGGGGGGAAGCCGCCCTCGACGCCCAGACGCTGCTGCTCTCCACCCTGGGTGCCGCCGGGGCCGAGGGCGCCACCCCGCGGCTTGCCCGCAAGCGGGCCGCCGCCACCCCGCCGGAGGAGAAACGCCCATGAGCGGCCGCATCCACCGCTACACCGCCGAAACCGTCTGGACCGGCGATACCGGCCAGGGCACCGCCGGCTATCGCAGCTATTCCCGCGATCACGACCTCAAGATCGCGGGCAAGCCGGTCATCGCCGGCTCTTCGGACCCGGCCTTCCGCGGCGACACGACGCGCCACAACCCGGAAGACCTGCTGGTCGCCTCGGCCTCTGCCTGCCACATGCTCTGGTATCTGCATCTGGCCAGCACCCGGGGCATCGTCGTGCGCAGCTATACCGATACCGCCGAGGGCGAGATGACCGAACGCGCCGATGGCGGCGGCGCCTTCACCCGCATCCGGCTCAGGCCGCGGGTGACCATTTCCGCCGGCGATCCGGCCGTGGCGCAGTCCCTGCATGGCGAAGCGCATCATCTCTGCTTCATCGCCAACAGCCTCAACTGCCCGATCGAGATCGAGGATACGGTCGAGGTCGTCAGCGCCTGAGCACGAGCCGAGCCCTCTTGCGGAGCACGTCTTGAAGATCCGGATCGATATCGACAGTCTGCTCGACGAGATCGCCCCTTCGATCGTCAGCCGGGGTGAGCGCTACCACCACGATGGCCGCGTGACCATCCTCGACGCCGATCCGCACCGGGTGCTGGCCAGGGTGGAGGGCACGGAGCCCTACATCACCCG
The DNA here is from genome assembly GCF_039634785.1 of Tistrella mobilis. Classification (NCBI taxonomy): domain Bacteria; kingdom Pseudomonadati; phylum Pseudomonadota; class Alphaproteobacteria; order Geminicoccales; family Geminicoccaceae; genus Tistrella; species Tistrella mobilis. The sequence continues at coordinate 116,559 of NZ_JBBIAB010000001.1, forward strand.
CCTGTTCATCGACCGGGATGGCCATGTCGATGGCGACTGCAGCTGCCCGGCCTATGAAAATTACGGGCCGTGCAAGCATATGGTCGCGGTGGGGCTGACCATCCTGAAGACGGGGCTTCAGCCCGATCCCGAGATCGCCCGGACCCGGGCGCGGATCCGCACCCATCTGAAAAGCCTGGACGTCGACACCCTGGTGGGAATCGTGCTCGACTGCGCGCTTACCGATCCGGAGCTTTATCGCAGGCTCGATCTGACCGCCTTGCCTGGCGATGAGAGTGACGACGACGCCTTCACGCGCCTCGCCAGGGCGATCGACGCTGCGCTGCCCGACGTGGAGGATGATGGCTGGCTCGATGCGGATATGGCCGAGGGCTGGACACTCTCGATCGACCCGATCCTGACCGCCCTGCTGACAATGATCGAGACCGGCCGCGCTGAGCTGGCCCGACGCCTGATCGATCATATCCGGGCCGCCGCCTGCCGGCTGATTATCGGCATGGATGGCGACAACACGCCGGTCATCGAGCTGTTCTCCAGGTTGGACCAGCTGCATCTGGCCGCCTGCCGGGCAGCACCGCCACCGCCCCTCACGCTGGCGGAGCGGCTTTTCGCACGCGATATCATCGCACCGGAAGAGATCGGCAGCCGTACGATCGCGGATTACACAGATCTCCTCGGACCCGAAGGCCTTGCGAGCTGGCGCCGGCTGGTCTTCGATGCCTGGGCTGCCGAACCGGTGATTGCACCCAGGCCTGATAGTGGCACGTTCCCGGAGGTATCGGCGCGGCGCCTCGCGCTGGCGCGGATCATGGACCAGATCGCGGAGGCTGATGGCGATGTCGAGGCCCGGATTGCCATCCGGGCCAGAACCCTGACCTCACCCGCCGACTATCGGAAACTGGTGGAGTTCTGCCTGGAAGCCGACCGGCCCGATGCTGCCCGGCACTGGCTGGACGAGGGGATCTGGCTGTTTGAGGGCAGGAAGCAACTGGTCCGGGATCTGATCATTCTCAAGACCAGGCTGGAGACGCCGGCCAAGGCGCCGTCCCCCCCTGCGGATACGGAGATCCGGGCACGTACGGATCGGATCGAAGCGCTGATCGCGACCGGGGGCAGGCCGGCCTATGAACAGGCCTGCCAGCTGCTGAAGCAGCTGGCAGCGCTGAGGAGTCCCGCCGCGCATGCAACGCATCTGGACGAGATCAGACGGCGCTATCGCAGCCGTCGGGTACTGATGAGCCTGCTCGACGCCTGAACCGCCTCAGCCGCCGTAGATCTGCCCCTGCGCGACAGAGATCCAGTCGATGCCGGCACCGCCGGTCACGCGCTCCAGTGCCGTGTCGTCGATCGCGCCGTCGGGGCCGACCGCATCCCGCGCCGCCTCGATCCGCGCCAGCACCTCGGGGGCCAGGGCAAAGCCGTGGGCATCGGCCGCCGCGGTCAGCAGGGCGTCGCGGGCGGCCGGCGTCGCCGCATCGGCCAGGGCCGCCGCAAGCCCCGGATCAGCGGCAAGCAGATCGACGAGAAGACGGGCGCTGTCATCGGACATGGGGGCGTTCCTGCAAGCTGGGTTGCGACCCGACGGGGCTGCCCGGCGGGGGCCGCCGGGGCATGGGCGTCGGCTGATGGCATCCTAGCATCATGCATGGCGCCCGGCCGCCAGACGCGACCGGCCGGTCGACATTCGTCAACCGGCCGGGAAAGCTCGTGGGGCAAAAGCTCGTGGGGCAGGATCGCAGGCGACGGCGATCAATGGATCGTCGCCGGCACCATCTCGTGCTGCAGGATGGCGCCGATCGCAGAGGCGCTGTCGGCCATCACGGCGACGCGTTCACCGCTTGCTGAAAATACGCCGAACATCACGCCGCCGGCAGTGGTCACCGGGCGAACATAGGCCACCTGCTCAAGCCCCAGCGCCGCGAAGGCTTCGGGGGTCATCCGGCGGATGGCGGCGCGGGCCGCCTCGGCCACATCGGCAGGGGAACGGGTCGTCTCTTCCAGGTTGAAGCGGGGCATGGGATCAGCCTCCTTCGTCCGCGGCCGTGCCGGGCACCGGATCGGTCGCCCTGTCGCCCGCGATGGGTCCACGTCTCTTGGGGATAAGCGGTCAGCGCTCGTCGAGCAGGCTGCCCGACTGGCGTCCGTCCGGCTGGGTCTTGCGGATCGAGATCGTCCGCACCGAGGATTGCGGCAGCGGTTGCTCCAGATCTATATGAAGCAGGCCGTTGTCCAGCGAGGCGTCCATCACCTGGATGCCGTCGGCGAGCAGGAAGGTGCGCTGGAACTGCCGGGCCGCGATGCCGCGATGGATGAACTCCCGGCCGTCATTGGCGTCGTCGTGCTGCCGCCCGCGGATCACCAGCTGGTTGTCTTCCAGCGTGACCGTCAGGTCGTCCATGGTGAAACCCGCAACCGCAAGCGTGATGCGCAGCCGCCGCTCGCCGAGTTTCTCGATGTTGTAGGGCGGGTATCCGTCGGAGCCGGTCTTGGCCAGACGGTCCAGCATGCGCTCCATGTGGTCGAAGCCCAGCATCATCGGGTGATTGAAAGCGGTGAACCGCGACATCCCTGACATCTCCTCCGCGACAGACGAGCGAGATCCGGATCCGGCTGCCGTGGCGGCGACCTCCTTGGGGAGCATCCACCGCGCCCGGCCGGCGCGCCGGCAGGTCCGTCCGACGGGTGGTCTCCGGTCGCTTTCTCCGCCCGCATTCCGGGCCGGAGACGGCGTTCACCGGCCGTTCCATCGGTTATCTGGAGATAGGGAAGCCGAGAGGTCCGTTCAAGACCGGGCAGGCCCGGCCCGGGGCAGGCGACACGCGCCCCCTGGGCAACAACCACCCCAGGGCAACAACGAAAAAGCCCGGTACCGAAGCACCGGGCTTTTTCGAAGATGGTGGAGCCAAGGGGAGTCGAACCCCTGACCTCTTGAATGCCATTCAAGCGCTCTCCCAACTGAGCTATGGCCCCGAAACCTGTCTGATGCCGTTGGCTGCGTGCGACCGGGATCCCGATTTCCGCTGCCCTGCGCCGTTTGGGGCGGCGCGCCGTGCGTCAGCGGAGCGGAACATAGTGGCCGCGGCCGGGCTTGGCAAGCGGTTTTTTTCACGCCACCGTCATCTTCGACGACGGCGGCAGGAACTGCGACGCAAGCCCCTGTTTTTATTCAAGAACTGTCGTCTGAAACCGAAACCGGCGCCCCTGGGTCGAGGGGCGCCGGTCGCGGGATCAGTTCTCGTCGTCCTCGTCGCCGAGACGGACGTCACCGACGTCGTCGTCTCCCAGCTCCGAGGCATCTTCGATGCCGACATCATCCTCGTCGTCATCGTCGAAGGCTTCGTCGAAGCCTTCCTCGTCGACATCCTCCACCTCTGCCGGCACGGCCTTGGCCTTGCGGGCCTGGGCCGCACGCTCACGGGCCAGCTCGTCGGCCTCCCGTGCAGCGCGGCGGGAACGGGTCTCTTCGATCTGCGGCTGCTCGGCACCGCATTTGGGGCATGTCACCGGCGTGCGGCGCATATCGTAGAAGCGCGCACCGCAGCTGCGGCAGGTGTGCTTCTGCCCCCACTCCTCCTTCGCCACGCGACCACCCTTGATAGCTGTTGGACGTGTACAGGAACGAATTCACGGGAACGGGTCGCCGGCACAAGGGGCCGGCCATGGTGATGACGCAATCCGGTGCGCCACCCCGTCGGCTGCGTTTGCCACGAAGCGCCGGGGCTGTCAAACCGCTAAATGCGTCCGGGCAGGGTTGCATCGCCGACATCGCCATTCCGTGGGGGGCCTGCGATGATGCACAGGGGCCCATGCTGTGATAGACCAGCCCCGAACCTTTCCCGCTTCCGCCCCGCCTTTCCGGACAAGGGCCCCGTCATGACCCATGCCGCGCCACATCCCGCCACCGCCCGCCTCTCCCGCGGGCTTTCGGGCGACGTCACCGTCCCCGGCGACAAGTCGATCTCGCATCGGGCGCTGATGCTGTCGGCGCTGGCGGTGGGGCGCTCCACCGTCGACGGCCTGCTGGAAGGCGAAGACGTGCTCGCGACCGCGGCCGCGATGCGCGCGCTCGGCGCCGGCATCACCCGCGAAGAGACCGCCGGTCCCGACGGCGCGCCGGCCATCCGCTGGGTGATCGACGGCGTGGGTGTCGGCGGCCTGGCCGAACCGGCCGATGTGCTCGACATGGGCAATTCGGGCACGGCGGCGCGGCTGCTGATGGGCCTGCTCGCCACCCATCCGCTGGTGGCGGTGATGACCGGCGATGCCAGTCTGCGCAAGCGGCCCATGGCCCGGGTCGCCACCCCGCTCGAAAAAATGGGCGCGAAGATCGTCACCCGCGCCGGCGGCCGTCTGCCGGCCACCGTCATCGGCACCCGCAGCCCGGTGCCGATCCGCTACCGCCTGCCGGTGCCCTCGGCCCAGGTGAAGTCGGCCATCCTGCTGGCCGGGCTCAACACCCCCGGCCGGACCGTGGTGGTGGAACCGGAAGCGACGCGCGACCACACCGAACGCATGCTGGGGGCCATGGGCGCCCGGATCACGGTCGAAACCGAAGCCGACGGCGCCCGGGTCATCACCCTCGACGGCCAGCCGGAGCTCAGCGCCCGCGACATGACGGTGCCGGGCGATCCGTCCTCGGCCGCCTTCCCGCTGGTCGCGGGGCTGATCACCGAAGGCTCGGCCGTCACCGTGCGCAATGTCTGCCTCAACCCCGGCCGGGACGGGCTGATCCGCACCCTGGCCGAGATGGGCGCCGATCTGACGGTCACCGATCCGCGTGATGTGGGCGGCGAGCCGGTGGGCGATCTGGTGGCGCGCTCTTCCGCGCTCAGGGCCGTGACCGTGCCGGCGGATCGCGCGCCGTCGATGATCGACGAATTCCCGGTGCTCGCCGCCGCCGCCGCCACTGCCCACGGCACCAGCCGTTTCGAGGGGCTGGCGGAACTCAGGGTGAAGGAAAGCGACCGGCTGCAGGCGGTGGCAGACGGCCTGGCCCGTGCCGGCGTCACCGTGCGCACCGGCGAGGACTGGCTGGAAGTAGACGGCTGCGGCGGCCCGGTTCCGGGCGGCACCGACGCGGTCGTCACGCATCTGGACCATCGCATCGCCATGGCCTTCCTGGTGCTGGGCCTGGCTGCACGCAACGGCATGGTGGTCGACGACGATCGGATGATCGCCACCAGCTTCCCCGGCTTCCGCGCCCTGATGACCGGGCTCGGTTGCGACATCACCGATCTCTGAGCCTGCCGGAGCCCGCCGCGCATCATGACCCAGACCCTCATCCATCCGCCGGTGATCGCCATCGACGGCCCGGCCGCAGCCGGCAAGGGCACGCTCGCCCGCAGGCTCGCCGCCGAACTGGGGCTGCGCCATCTCGACACCGGCATGATCTATCGGGCGGCGGCAAGCCGGCTGCTCGCCGGCGGCGGCGATCCGGACGACCCGGCCGCGGCCGCCCTGGCGGCACAGACCCTTGGTGCCGACGATCTCGTCCGCACCGATCTGCGGGCCGAGCGCACCGGCGAAACCGCGTCGAAAATCGCGGCACTCGGCCCCGTCCGTGCCGCCCTGCTCGACTTCCAGCGCAGCTTCGGCCGCACCGCTCCGGGCGCCGTGCTCGACGGCCGCGACATCGGCACCGTGGTCTTTCCCGACGCGCGCGCGAAGATCTTCGTGACCGCCTCGCCCGAAGCGCGTGCACTCAGGCGACACGAAGAGTTGCGGGGCAAGGGGGTTGCCAGTATATTCGCCGACGTTCTGGAAGAGATGCGGCTGCGAGACCGTCGCGACCGGGAACGAGCGGTGGCCCCGCTGCGTCCCGCGGACGACGCGGTCATCCTCGACACCACCGACATGTCGGCGGACGAGGTTTTCGCGGCAGCGCTCGCGCATGTCACCAGCCGGCTCTGACCGGCCGGGGCAGGGCACGGGCCGGATCGTCACCGGATCGAGGTTTCGCCGGTCGTCGCCCACCCCCACCCGGGGGAGGAGCGGCGTTTCGGCGCATTGACGACTGAAGCCCGCGGCGGCCGGACGGCCGGGCGTCGCGATCCTGTAAACCAGCAACCGGCGGGGATGCCCGCCGTATCCGAACCCCCGTCGGTCGGAACCCGCCCCACCCGGCAGCGCCGGTCAAGGAACCGCGGCGTTCAGACGTCCACGACGGCCCCGACCCGAAGCGGCAGGATCCGCAACGGCCGGAGCCTCGGCGGGTGCCGGAGCCTCTCCCCAGGCCAGCCACCGACGCCCGGATGGCCCTGGAGCCGAGGTTCCCCGGCAGGACGGGTGGAGAGGTAGGAGAACCCATGATCAACACCAGCCCCGCGCCCGAGAAGGACGTCATGTCGGACGAGAATTTCGAAGCCCTGCTGGCCGACAGCTTCATTGCCCAGGATGGCCTGGAGGGAAGCGTCGTTAAGGGTCGGATCACCGCCATCGAGGGCGACCAGGTCCTCATCGACGTCGGCCTGAAGTCCGACGGGCGCATCGCGCTCAAGGAATTCGCCCAGCCCGGTCAGGAGACCGAGCTTGCGGTCGGCGACGAGGTCGAGGTCTATATCGACCGGATGGAGAACGCCCAGGGCGAGGTCGTCATCAGCCGCGAGCGTGCGCGCCGCGAAGAGGCCTGGACCCAGCTCGAGCAGGCGTTCAAGAACGCCGAGCGCGTCAACGGCGTGATCTTCGGGCGCGTGAAGGGCGGCTGCACCGTCGACCTTCAGGGTGCCGTGGCCTTCCTGCCGGGCAGCCAGATCGACATCCGTCCGGTGCGTGACATCACGCCCCTGATCGGCACGACCCAGCCCTTCCAGATCCTCAAGATGGACAAGCGCCGCGGCAATATCGTCGTCTCGCGCCGTGCCGTCCTCGAGGAGAGCCGCGCCGAAGCCCGCAAGGAACTGATCGAGAACCTCAAGGAAGGTCAGATCCTGGAAGGCGTGGTCAAGAACATCACCGATTACGGTGCGTTCGTGGACCTGGGTGGCGTCGACGGCCTGCTGCACGTCACCGACATCTCCTGGCGCCGCATCAACCACCCGACCGAAGCCCTGACCATCGGTCAGTCGGTCCGCGTGGTGGTGACCCGCTTCAACCGCGAGACCCAGCGTATCAGCCTCGGCATGAAGCAGCTCGAGGCGGATCCGTGGGAAGGCGTCGAGGTGAAGTACCCGGTGGGCGTGAAGTTCGCCGGTCGCGTCACCAACATCACCGACTACGGTGCCTTCGTGGAGCTGGAGCCGGGCGTCGAGGGTCTGGTCCATGTCTCCGAGATGAGCTGGACCAAGAAGAACGTGCACCCGGGCAAGATCGTTTCGACCTCGCAGGAGATCGAAGTGATGGTGCTCGACGTCGACTCGCAGAAGCGCCGCATCAGCCTGGGCCTGAAGCAGGTTGCCGACAACCCGTGGGAGACCTTCCTGGATCGTCACCCGGTGGGTTCGGCGATCGAGGGCGAGGTCAAGAACATCACCGAGTTCGGTCTGTTCGTTGGTCTCGACGGCGACATCGACGGCCTGGTGCACCTGTCGGATCTCGACTGGAGCCGCCCCGGCGAAGAGGCGCTCAAGGACTTCCGCAAGGGCGACATGGTCAAGGCCGTGGTGCTGGATGTGGACGTCGAGAAGGAGCGCATCTCCCTCGGCATCAAGCAGCTCGACAAGGATCCCTTCACCGAGGCGACCCAGGACCTGCGTCGCGGCCAGACCGTCACCTGCACGGTCACCAAGGTCGTCGAGAATGGTCTGGAGATCTCCACGGCCGATGGCGCCAAGGGCTTCATCCGCAAGTCGGAAATCGCCCGTGACCGCCAGGATCAGCGTACCGACCGCTACAGCGAGGGCGACAAGTTCGACGCCCTGATCACCAACATCGACCGGTCGAGCCGCAAGCTCACCCTGTCGATCAAGGCGCTGGAGATGGCGGAAGAGAAGAAGGCCATGGCCGAGTTCGGTTCGTCCGACAGCGGCGCCAGCCTCGGCGACATCCTGGGTGCCGCGCTCCGCGAGCGCGAGCGGACCCAGGCGGACGATTGATCCGATCCCGCGCCCCGGGCATCTGCCCGGCGGATCGATGAGCGTCCTGCGGCCGGCCCGGAGCAATCCGGGCCGGCCGCAGCCGTTTCAGGGGGCAGATCTGTCGGCGACGACAGCTGCCGTCACAGGATTGACATCAATCCATATTATATAAGTCTCCACATCATTAATTTTCTCTATGTGGAGACAATCCCATGTCGGATCCCCGCCGCCCTCGTGATGCCGCCGCCCGACTGGACGAGATCTTCGGCATCTTCGCGGCCCGCGGCGACGACAGCTATGGCGAAGCGGTGAGCCAGATCGAGCATGCCGTCCAGTCCGCCGAGATTGCCGAGGCGCAGGGCGCCGCCGAGACGCTGATCGCCGCGGCCCTGCTGCATGACATCGGCCACATGATCCACCGCGATGCCGCAGCCGCCTTTCATGACGGCCGGGACGACGCCCATGAACGCCTGGCCGGCAAATATCTGGCCGGGCTGTTTCCGCCGGCGGTGATCCGGCCGATCGAGATGCATGTGGACGCCAAGCGCTGCCTGGTCACCACCGAACCCGCCTATGCCGCCGCCCTCTCCCCCGTCTCGCGCCGGACCCTGGAGCTGCAGGGCGGCCCGATGACCGGGGCCGAGGCCGCGGCTTTCCTGGCCGATCCTCATGCCGCCGACGCCATTGCGCTGCGGCGTATCGACGAAGCGGCCAAGATCGAGGGTGCCGGCCGCGACGGCGTCGCGCGTTTCCGGCCGCTGCTGGAACGGCTGGCCCTCGGCCTCTGACCCCATCCGGGCAACGCCCTGTCTCCGACCAATACCCTGTCCGGGAGCGACACCGATGGCCCGCAATGTTCTGCTGATCATGGTCGACCAGTGGCGCTGGGATCTCTCTCCCGGCCTCGGCAATCCGCTGGTCGCGACACCGGCGCTCGACCGGCTGGCCGCGCGCGGCGCGGTCTTCACCCGCCATTTCGCCCAGAGCGCGCCCTGCGGGCCGGCCCGGGCGAGTTTCGCCAGCGGCCAGTATGTCTTCAACCACCGGGTCTTCGCCAATCCGGTGCCGATGGCGGCGGGGCGCCGGCTGTTGCAGCACCATCTGCGCACCGCCGGCATCACCCCCTATATGATCGGCTACACCACGGCCGTGCCGGATCCACGCGGCCGCGATCCGCAGGAGCCGGTCTTCCACGGCCCCTCGGTCGCCGAAGGCTGGCAGATCCTGCGCGAGATGGACGAGGACAAGGCGCGCTATACCGCCTGGGCCCGCGGTCAGGGGGCCGATCTCGATCCCGACTATGATGCCGGCTTCGCGCATCATCTCCGCGCCGGTGCGCCGGTCGAAACCTCTCCCCAGCCCGACGGGCTGCATGACAGCCGCTGGCTGGCCGATGCGGCGATCGCGTTCCTCGATACCGCACCCGAGCGGCCCTGGCTGCTGCATCTGGGCTTCTACCGGCCGCATCCGCCGCTGGCGGCACTCGCCCGCCACCTGGCCCGGGTGCCCGACGCCCCGCCGCTGCCGCCGATCGACGCCGCCGCCGAGGATGCGATCCACCCCCTGGCCGCCCTGTTCCGCCGGGTGGTGCCGGCATCGATCGCCCATCCGGGCCTGGACGGCCCTGCATCCGCCCTGCCCGCCGCCACGGTCGCCGCCCTGCGCAAGGCCTATCTGGCCCTGCTGGCCGAAGTCGACGACGAGGTCGGCCGGGTGCTGGCGGCGCTGGAGCGGAGCGGGCGCGGCCAGGACACCCTGGTCGTGTTCATGTCCGATCATGGGGAGCAATGGGGCGAACATGGCCTGTTCGGCAAGCGCGCCATCCACCAGGCCTCGTTCCGGGTGCCGCTGATCATCGCCGACCCGCGGCCGAGCGCCGATCCGACCCGCGGCGGGCGGATCCACGCCATCACCGAACATGTCGACCTGCTGCCGACCCTGCTCGACTGGTTCGGCATCGCCGCCCCTCCGCAATGCGACGGCCGTTCGCTGCTGGGCCTGATCGCCGGCGGTCGCCCGTCGGACTGGCGGGATGCCGCGGTCTACGAGCATGACTTCCGCGACAAGCTGCCCGGCCCGGTTCCGGGCCTCGCCCGCTCGCCGCATGAGGCACAATTCACCGCCATCCAGGACGAGCGCTGGGCCTATCTGCACTTCCCCGATGCGGATCCCGTGCTCTTCGACCTTGAGGCAGACCCCGGCCAGACCCGCAATCTTGCCGCCGACCCCGCCTTCACCCCGGTCGTCCACCGCATGATGCGCCGCCTGCTCGACCACCGCATCCGCCACGCCGACCGCACCCTCTCCGAGGCCCGCGCGGCACCGGGCGGGATGATCGGGCGGTGGTAGCTATCAGGCGGTGCTAACGGGCCTCCCGGTCCGACGTAACACGCCCTCTGCGAGTGCCAGAAACGCCGCCACCACCCCGATCCCGGCAAGCTCGGGCAGGCAGGACAGGCGGACATCGGCTGCCAGAAGTTCGGCGGCCGGGCCGGCGGCGGTCAGGGGGCGGTGGGCCAGGCGGGGGTCGTGGCCGGTCTCGCCGTCGAAAACGATGCCATAGCCGAGGCCGGCGGCGGTCGCCTCGCGGATCATCTCGCGGCTGCCCAGGCTGGCCGCCAGGCGGGGGGACAGGCCGATCGCCTCGGCGGCGCGCAGGAAGACCTGACGGGTGACCGAACTCGGCTCGCGCAGCAGCACCGGCAGCCCCGCCAGGGCATCCAGCGGCAGCGGGTCGCCGGACCGGGCAAGAGGATCCGCCGCCGGCACCAGCAGCGCCAGGCGCTGGCGCCCCAGCACCACCCCCGCCAGCCGCGGATCGGGCTCGATATGGCTGGCGGCGATCAGGTCCACCCGGCAGGCCAGGACATCCTCGATCAGCTGACCGGTATTACCGGTGGACAGCCGAAGCTCCACCGCCGGATGGGCGTCGGCGAAGCGCTTGGCCAGCCCCATGATCGTCGCCGGCGTGCTGAGCCCCAGGCGCACCAGCCCGCCCGCCATGGCCGGATCAGAGGCGACCGCCGCCTCGGTGCGGTCCATCAGCAGCATCACCGCCCGGACATGGGCCAGCAGCCTTTCCCCCGCCTCGGTGGGCACGGCCCCCTGGCCGCGGCGCAGAAACAGGCGCACGCCCAACTCCGCCTCCAGCCCGCGGATCTGCACCGTCACCGCCGGCTGGGTCACCCCCAGCGATTTGGCCGCCGCCGAGAAACCGCCCTCCACCGCAACGGCGTGGAAGGCGCGCATCTGGTTGAAGTTCATGCTGCGGGCTCCGACTGCATACGTCCGAATCCATAAATCATCTTCATAAGCATGTCATAGGACATGCGTAGAGTTTATGACGAAGGCGGCATCCAGACCGCTCCGACCGGGCCGATCCCTTCCTTCCCGCCATCCCGAGGAACCAGCACCATGACCACCCTCCGTCTGCGCGCGGGCCTCGCCGGCCTTGTGGCGCTCACCGTCGCAGGTGTCGCTGCCCCGGCCATGGCCCGGGTCGAGTTCGACCTCTGGCATGCCCATTCCCCCGACATCACGCTCGGCAAGACCATCGCCCGCTATGCCGCAGAGTTCAACGCCGCACAGAGCGACTACCAGGTCAATGCGGTGTTCAAGGGCAGCTATGACGATGTGATCAACGGCGCCATCGCCGCCGCCCGGGCCGGCAAGGCGCCGGCGATCGTGCAGGTCCATGCGCCGGCAGCCCCCACCGTGATCTATTCCCGGGCGGCGAAGCCGGTCGACGAGGTGATGGCGGAAGCCGGTATCCGGGTCGACTGGAGCCGCTATATCCAGCCGGTCATCGCCGCCTATCAGGAAGGTGGCCACCAGATCGGCATGCCCTTCAACACCTCTACCCCGCTGATGTGGATGAACCGCGACCTGATGTCGAAGGCGGGGGTCGAGGCCGTGCCCACCACCTGGGACGAGCTGGAGGCCGCCGCCGTCAGGCTGAAGGCCGCCGGGGTGGACTGCCCGGTCGTGCCCTCCTGGCAGGAATGGACGCTGATCAAGAACTACGCCTTCATCCAGGACATCCCCGTCGCCACCCCGGCCAACGGCATGGAAGGACCGGGGGCACGCCTCACCGTCAACGACCCGCGCATGGTCGCCCATCTCGACCGGCTGCAACGCTGGGTGAAGGACGGGCTGATGAGCTATCAGGGCCGCCAGTGGACCGGCGCCCACGAAGCCTTCTACGCCCAGCGCTGCGCGATCATGCTGGAAAGCTCGGCCGGGTATGGCGGGATCTCGCAGAAGGCCAAATTCGATTTCGCCGCGGCCATGCTGCCGGTGGAGTCCGGGACCACGGATCCGAAAAACAGCTTCATCGGTGGTGCCGGGCTGTTCGTGATGAACGGCCAGACGCCCGAGGTCTACAGGGGTGTGGCCGCCTTCCTCGCCTTCCTGGCCGAGACCCCGCGCCAGGTGGACTGGCACAAGGTCTCGGGCTATGTCCCGATCACGCTGGATGCCTACGAGGCCGCCAAGGCCGAAGGCTATTACCAGAAATTCCCCCATCAGGAACTGGCCATCCTGCAGCTGACCCGCGGCACCCCCACGCCCAACACCCGCGGCATCCGCCTCGGCTATCTGGTTCAGATCGACGAGATCCTGAACGAGGAGCTGGAAAACATCTGGTCGATGAAGAAGACCTCCGGCCAGGCCATGGATGATGCGGTCCGCCGGGCCAACCCGCTGCTGGAGCGCTTCGAGCGCACCATCGGTCAGTAATACCACGGGGCTGCATGCCTTACTGGCCGGGCGGACTCCTGCGGGTCCGCCCGGCACTACTTATCCCCGGATTCCCCATGTCCATCCACACCCCGCCCGCCGGTGCGGTCTTCCGCGGCCGCATGCTGCCCTGGCTGCTGCTTGCCCCGCAGCTGGCCATCCTTGCCCTGTTCTTCTTCCGCCCGGCGGCGGAAGGGCTGCGGCAGGCCTTCCATCTGGCCGATCCCTTCACCGGCCGCGGCATCTATGTCGGGCTCGACAATTTCCGGGCGCTGTTCGCCGAACCGGAATACCTGGACAGCATCCGGGCAAGCCTGATCTTCGCCGGTCTGGTGGCCGGCATCGCCATGGCGCTGGCCTTCGTGCTGGCCGCTGCCGCCGACCGGCTGCTGGGGGAACGTCCGGCCCTGCGCTCGGCGATCATCTGGCCCTACGCGGTCGCCCCGGCGGTCGCGGGCGTGCTCTGGCTGTTCCTGCTGCACCCGTCTTTCGGCGTGATCGCGCGGCTGCTCCACGAGGCGGGGCTGGCCTGGAACCCGCTGCTGGACGGCACCGACGCCATGGCACTGATCGTGGCGGCGGCCGTGTGGAAGCAGGTCTCCTACAATTTCATCTTCTTCTTCGCCGCCATCCGCTCGGTGCCGAAATCGCTGATCGAGGCCGCCGCCATCGACGGGGCCGGCCCCCTGCGCCGGCTGCGCGACGTGGTCTGGCCGCTGGTCTCCCCCACCAGCTTTTTCCTGCTGGTGATGAACCTGATCTACGCCTTCTTCGACAGTTTCGGCATCGTCGACGCCATCACCGAAGGCGGCCCCGGCGGGGCCACCCGGCTGATGGTCTACAAGGCCTATCGCGACGGTTTTCAGGCCCAGGATCTGGGCGGGTCGGCGGCACAGTCGATCGTGCTGATGGCGCTGGTCGGCGTGCTGACGGTCATCCAGTTCGGCTGGATCGAGCGCAAGGTGTCCTATGCCCGCAGCTGATCCGAAAGCCGCATCCGCGGGCGGCATGGTCCGCCGCGACCCGGTCTTCCGGGCGGTCGCCGCCGGCGTCTTCCTGGCCGGCGCCCTGGTCATGCTGCTGCCGGTCTGGTATGCCCTGGCCATCACTTCGATGCCCGAAGACGGTCGCCTGTCGATCGGCAGCCTGCCGGGGCCCATGCTCATCGACACGCTCGCCGATGTGATCCTGGATCCGGTGATCCAGCGGCAGCTGTTCAACAGCCTGGTCATGGCGGCAGCGATCACCGCGGGCAAGATCGCGATTTCTCTGACGGCCGGCTTTGCGGTGGTCTATTTCCGCTTCCGCGGCCGGGCGCTGGCCTTCTGGGCGATTTTCCTGTCGCTGATGCTGCCGGTCGAAGTCCGGATCGTGCCGACCTATGCGGTCGCGGCCGATCCGCTGGCGCCCCTGATCGGAGGCTTGCGCCTGCTCGGCATCGAGATCGGGCTCTCGCCCTCGCTGCTCGACACCCATGCAGGCCTGGTGCTGCCGCTGATCGCCTCGGCCACCGCCACCTTCCTTTATCGCCAGGTCTTCCTGGCCGTACCGGCGGATCTGGTAGAGGCCGCCCGGATCGACGGCGCCGGCCCGCTGCGGTTCCTGCGCGACGTGGCCCTGCCTCTGGCGGCGCCGGCGACGGCGGCGCTGGCGGTCATCCTGTTCGTCTATGGCTGGAACCAGTATCTCTGGCCGCTGCTGATCACCACCGACGAACGGATGGCGACCGTGGTGATGGGGGTGGCGCGCACCCTGCCCACCGATAATGCCGAAACCCGCTGGGGGCTGACCATGGGGCGGGCGCTGGTCGCGATGGCGCCGCCGGTGATCCTGGTGCTGGTTCTGCAGCGCCGGCTTGTGGCCGGGCTGACCGATGTCGGCAAGTAGCGCCCCCGGCGCTTATCCCCTTGGCCGGCAAGGGTCCGAGCGGCTATAGATGTCGCCGAGGCGCCGCCGCCGGGCGGCGCGGGACCAAGCCGGAAGGAAGCCGACCCCATGTCTCCGTTCGATGCGTCTCCGTTCGACGCCGACCGTGCGGTCGATCGACGCCGCCTGAAGCGGGGTCTGACCTTCTGGCGCATCGCCGCCATCGTGCTGGCCGCCATTCTGGGCGGCATCATCTTCCGGGCCACGGATATCGACGGCAGCGGCGCGTTCAAGGGCGACCGCATCGCCGAACTCACCATCGACGGCTTCATCGCCCCGGATGACGAGCTGTACGACCGGCTGGACGAGGCCCGGGAGGATCCTGCGGTCAAGGCGCTGATCCTGCGCATCGACAGCGGCGGCGGCAGTTCGATCGGCGGCGAGCTGAATTACGAAAAACTCCGCGAGGTCGCCGCCGAAAAGCCGGTGGTGGCGGTGATGGAAGGCATTGCCGCCTCGGCCGCCTATATGACCGCCCTCGGTGCCGACCGGATCTATGCCCATGGCGAGACGCTGACCGGATCGATCGGTGTCTATCTTCAGGCGGTCGAGGCGACCGAACTGCTGCGCTCGATCGGCATCGAGGCCGATCTGATCAAAAGCTCGGTGATCAAGGGCCAGCCCAATCCGCTGGAAGCGCTGAGCGACGAAGCCCGTGCCGCCCTCGCCGACGTGGTCGCCGACAGCTACGGCTATTTCCGCGGCCTTGTGGCCGATCGTCGCAGCCTTGCGGGCGAAAAGCTCGATGCGGTGGCCGATGGCCGGGTCTTCACCGGCCGCCAGGCGCTTGCGGCGGGGCTGATCGACGGTCTGGGCGGCAAAAAGGCCGCGCTTGCCTGGCTTGAAGGCGAAAAGGGGCTGGACGCGGACCTCCCGATCGAGGATATCACCCCCCGTCCGGAAGACGGGCGTGGGCTGCTGGGTGCCGC
Source organism: Tistrella mobilis (assembly GCF_039634785.1). NCBI lineage: Bacteria > Pseudomonadati > Pseudomonadota > Alphaproteobacteria > Geminicoccales > Geminicoccaceae > Tistrella > Tistrella mobilis. Next base: position 132,163 of record NZ_JBBIAB010000001.1, read on the forward strand.
GGCGGATGCCGCGGTCGAAGCCCTGCTCAAAAATACCGAACTGTCAGAACGGCTTAGAGTTGACGGACTGGTATCGGTTTGGCAACCTCGCCCCTGACTTGAACATGACGGATGCATGACCGCCGGCGGGCCCTGAATACGGCCCGCGAGGACGGTGGCGCAGTGCCGCCATTTCCGGCCGCCGATCCTGCGGCCCGCCCCAGGCGCGGCCCGCTTCACATGCCTTCACCAGGGACCATTTACCACCATGACCAAGTCGGAGCTGATTGCCCGCCTCGCTGCGAGCCATCCCCATCTCTATCAGCGCGACGTCGAGCAGATCGTGAGCACCGTCTTCGACGAGATCTCCGAAGCGCTGGCGCGAGGCGACCGGGTCGAGCTGCGCGGTTTCGGGGCGTTCTCGGTGAAGCACCGCCGCTCGCGCACCGGCCGCAACCCGCGCACCGGCGATACGGTCAATGTGCCGTCGAAGTTCGTGCCCTTCTTCAAGACCGGCAAGGAACTGCGCGACCGCCTGAACGGCGAGTGACCCCGCGGCCGGTCCACGCAGAGACGACGACGCGCGCCACAGGCGCGCGTTTTCGGTTATGATCGGTCCGGTGCGGACCTGGCCCCCGGTCTCCGTCCGCCGGTTTTTGCCCGTTCGCTCATCCGGAGGATGTAAGGCCCCATGCTGCGCGCCCTGAAACTCGCCCTGCTCGCCCTGATCGCGATCATCGTTGCCGCCTTCGCGATCGGCAATCGGGATGGCGTGGTGCTGTCGCTGTGGCCCTTCGGTCTGGAACTGGCCCTGCCGCTGTTCCTGGCGCTGGAGGCGACCCTGCTGATCGGCCTGGTGCTGGGCGGGCTGGTGGCCTGGCTCCGCGCCGGCCGCCACCGGACCCGCGCCCGCCGCCTGGCCCGCCGGGTGGAAGAGCTGGAGGGAGAGCTGCACCGCCTGCGTTCTGGCGCTGCCCGTCCGGCCGCTCCGACGGCACCGGCCGGGCCCGCCCTCAACACGGCAGAGGCCGCTCCGCGGCTTGCCAGCAGCCGCGACGCCGCCTGATCCGCACCCGATGCATGGCCGACATCCGGCCTGCATCGACCGGCCCGTATCGACACGGGCACCCTTGCCCCGCCCCTGCACCGGCCCCATGTGACGCTGCGACCCGCAGCCGTTGCGCCCGGAATGCCCGTGCGCCCGGAATGGTATAGGAAGCGGGCTTCGGCCTCTGGTATAAGCCCGGAGGTTCGCGACATACCGGAAGACCATGAGCAAGATCACGCCTCCCCGTTTCGACAATCCGCTCTTCGTCGCCATCGACACGACCGATGCCGGCCGCGCCGCGGCGCTGGCCCGTGCGGTCGCCTCGTCCGCCGGCGGCATCAAGCTCGGGCTCGAATTCTTCATGGCCAACGGGGCCGGGGGCGTGCACGCGGTGCGGGCGGCTGCCCCCGATCTGCCGCTGTTCCTGGACCTGAAGTTCCACGACATTCCGAATACGGTCGCAGGTGCCGTGCGCGCCGTGGCGCCGCTGGCCCCGGCCCTGCTCACCATCCATGCCTCGGGCGGACCGGCCATGATCCGCGCCGCGCGCGAGGCGGCGGCGGAAGCCGCCGACCGGCTGGGCATCGCCACGCCGCCGGCCGTGGTGGCCGTCACCGTGCTCACCAGCCTGGACGACACCGACCTCATGTCGGTCGGCCAGCGCGGTCCTTCCGGCGATCAGGTGCTGCGGCTGACCGATACGGCGCTGGCGCATGGGGCGGCGGGCGTGGTCTGTGCGCCCACGGAACTCGTCCGGCTGCGTGGGCGTTTCGGCGCTCAGCCGCTGATGGTGGTGCCCGGCATCCGGCCGGCCGATGCCGCCCGCGGCGACCAGAAGCGGGTGATGACCCCGGCCGAGGCCCGCAGTGCCGGTGCCGACGTGCTGGTGGTCGGACGCCCGATCACCGGTGCCGACGATCCGGCGGACGCCGCCGCCCGGATCGCCCACGAGATTGCGGCGGCCGAACTGACGGGAGCTGCCTGACCGATGACCGCGCCGGCCGGCCCTTCATCCACCTCGTCCCCCGCGATCAAGATCTGCGGCCTCAACCGGCCCGACATGATCCGGACGGCGATCGAGGCCGGCGCCACTCATCTGGGTTTCGTGCATTTCGCGCCCTCGCCGCGCCATGTCGATCATGCCGATCTGGCGCGGCTGGCGGCGGGCCTGCCCGCAGGCGGCCCGGCCAAGGTGCTGCTGACGGTCGATGCCGACTGGCCGGTGCTGGATGCCGCGGTCGATGCGCTGGCCCCCGACCTGCTGCAGCTGCACGGCCACGAGACGCCCGAGCGGATCGATGCGGTGCGCAGCCGCTATCGCCTGCCGGTGATCAAGGCGGCCGGCATCGCCGATGCCGCCGATGTCGCGGCGCTGAAGCCTTTGGCCGCCGCCGCCGACCTGCTGCTGCTGGATGCCCGCCCGCCGCGCGATGCCACCCGCCCCGGCGGGCTCGGCCAGGCCTTCGACTGGCGCCTGCTTTCAGGTGCGGAGTTCGCGGCAGCCGTCGGCCACACCCCCTGGTGGCTGGCCGGCGGTCTGACCCCGGCGACGGTGACGGACGCGATCACCCGGACCCGTCCCCAGGGTGTCGACGTCTCATCGGGCGTGGAAAGCGCCCCCGGGGTCAAGGATCCCGCAGCGATCCGGGCCTTCGTTTCCGCGGCGCGCGCCGCCTTCGACCTCAAGACCTGACAGTCAGGAACAGCCGGTTCATGTCGCATACACCCAACACCTACCGCTCCGGGCCGGACGAGCACGGCCGTTTCGGACTGTTCGGCGGCCGTTTCGTCGCCGAGACCCTGATGCCGCTGATCCTGGAGCTTGAGCGGGCCTACGAGGCGGCGCGGCAGGATCCCGGATTTGCCGCCGAGATGGCCCTGTTTCAGCGCGACTATGTCGGCCGGCCGAGCCCGCTCTATCTGGCCGAACGGCTGACTGAGCATCTGGGCGGCGCGAAGATCTACTTCAAGCGCGACGAGCTGAACCATACCGGCGCGCACAAGATCAACAACGTGCTGGGCCAGCTGCTGGTCGCGAAGCGCATGGGCAAGAAGCGGATCATCGCCGAGACCGGTGCCGGTCAGCATGGCGTCGCCACCGCCACCATGTGCGCGCGCCTCGGCATGGACTGCGTCGTCTATATGGGCGAAACCGACATCGTCCGCCAGAAGCCCAACGTCTTCCGCATGCGCCTGCTCGGCGCCGAGGTGCGCGGCGTGTCGTCGGGCACCGCGACCCTCAAGGATGCGATGAACGAAGCCCTGCGGGACTGGGTGTCGAATGTCGACGACACCTTCTACTGCATCGGCACCGCGGCCGGCCCGCACCCCTATCCGATGATGGTCCGCGATTTCCAGTCGATCATCGGCGAGGAGACGAAGGCCCAGGTTCTGGAGCGCGAAGGCCGGCTGCCCGACATGCTGGTCGCCTGCATCGGCGGCGGTTCCAACGCCATCGGCCTGTTCCATCCCTTCCTCGACGACGACGGGGTGCGGATGATCGGCGTCGAGGCGGCGGGCCACGGCATCGAGACCGGCGAGCATGCCGCCTCGCTGGCCGGCGGCCGTCCGGGCGTGCTGCACGGCAACCGCACCTATCTGCTGCAGGATGCCGACGGGCAGATCCTGAACGCCCATTCGATCTCGGCCGGCCTGGACTATCCCGGCATCGGCCCCGAACATTCCTGGCTGCGCGATATCGGCCGGGTGGAATATGCGGCCGTCACCGACCGCGAGGCGCTCGACGCCTTCCAGCTCTGCGCGCGCCTTGAAGGCATTCTGCCGGCGCTGGAACCCGCCCATGCGGTGGCGCAGGTGGTCAAGACCGCCCCCACCCTGCCCCGCGACGCCATTCTGGTGATGAACATGTGCGGCCGCGGCGACAAGGACGTCTTCACCGTCGCCGAAGCCCTGGGAGTGGACCTGTGAGCGCCATGGCTGAGACCATCGACCGTTCCGCCGTGCCGGGCGGCACCGCCCGCATCGATCGCCGTTTCGCGGCGCTGAAGGCCGAAGGCCGGGCCGGGCTGGTCACCTTCGTGACCGCGGGCGACCCCGATCTCGACACCGGCGCCCGGGTGCTGGCCGCGCTGGCCGAAGCGGGTGCCGACGTGATCGAGCTGGGCGTGCCCTTCACCGACCCGATGGCGGACGGTCCGGCGATCCAGCGCGCGGGGCTGCGTGCCCTCGCCGCCGGGGTCACCATGATCAAGGTGCTGGACATGGTCCGCGCCTTCCGGGCGACCGATACCGACACCCCCGTCATCCTGATGGGCTATTACAATCCGATCTACGCCTATGGTGCCGAGCGCTTCGCCGCCGATGCGATCGCCGCCGGCGTCGACGGACTGATCGTGGTCGATCTGCCGGCCGAGGAAGAGGAGGAGCTGGTCCGCTTCACCGATCCCGCGGGTCTTGCCCTGGTCCGCCTGGTCGCCCCCACCACATCGGTTGAGCGTCTGCCCTCGGTGGTCGGCCGGGCGAGCGGCTTCCTCTACTATGTCTCGATCACCGGCATCACCGGCACCGCCTCGGCAGACATCTCCAGGGTGGCGCCGTCGGTCGCCCGGATTCGCGCGGCGAGCGAATTGCCGGTAGCGATCGGTTTCGGTATAAAGACTCCCGAACAGGCAGCCGCCTTCGCGGCGATCGGTGATGCCGTCGTGGTCGGCTCGGCGATCGTGCAGGAGGTCGAACAGGCGGTGGCCGACGGCGCGCCTGAAACCGCGCCGGACCGGGTCCGCGATCTGGTCAGCCGGCTGGCAGGCGGTGTGCAGAGCGCTGCCGCCCGCGCCTGACGGCGACGCCCGTGACCCGCCCCGCCCCAGGCATCCGAACGGAGACCCCAACCGCATGAGCTGGCTGTCGAACTTCGTCCGTCCGAAGATCCAGGCCCTGGTCCGCAAGCCCGACGCGACGCCGGACAATCTCTGGCACAAGTGCCCGTCCTGCGAGCAGATGATCTTCCACCGCGATCTGGTGGAAAATCTGCATGTCTGCACCAATTGCGGACATCACATGCGCCTGCCGGCGAAGCAGCGGCTCGCCATGCTGTTCGACGACGGCGCCTATGACCGGATCGACACCCCCAAGGTGACGGCCGATCCGCTGCGCTTCCGCGACCGCAAGCGCTATACCGACCGTCTGCGCGAGGCCCAGGCCAAGACCGACGAGACCGACGCCATCCAGGTGGGCGAGGGCCGCATCGGCGGCGTGCCGGCCGTGGTTGCGGTGTTCGATTTCGATTTCCTGGGCGGATCGATGGGCATGGGCGTGGGCGAAGGCCTGGTCAAGGCCGCCGCCGTCGCCGTGCAGAAGAAGCGTCCGCTGATCGTCTTCCCGGCCTCGGGCGGTGCCCGCATGCAGGAAGGCGCGCTGTCGCTGATGCAGATGGCCCGCACCACGGTCGCCGTCGACCGGGTGAAGGAAGCCGGCCTGCCCTATGTCGTGGTGTTCACCGACCCGACCACCGGCGGCGTCACCGCCTCCTTCGCCATGATCGGCGACATCCACATCTCCGAACCCGGGGCCCTGATCGGCTTTGCCGGCCAGCGGGTGATCGAGACCACCATCCGCGAGGCCCTGCCCGAGGGCTTCCAGCGCGCCGAGTACCTGATGGAACATGGCATGCTCGACATGGTGGTGCCGCGCAACGCGCTGAAGGAGACGCTGGCCCGGACGCTGAAGCTGCTGCTGAAGCTGCCGCCGGTGGCGGCCCCCAAGCCCGGCACCGCGCTTGCAGAGCCAGTGACCAACACCGTCACCCCGCCGCGCAAACCCGCCGGCAATGCCACGGCCAAGCCCGCCGAGGCGACACCGCGTGCCGAGCCCGCCCTGGGCACGGCTGCGACCGACGAGCCGCGCAAGGCCTGATACTGTGCGCCCGGGCCCCGAAGGCCCGGGTGCCATCCGACGTGAAGGGGCTGCCGGCCCATGGATGACAGCGCCACCATCCTCGACCGGCTGGGCCGGCTGCACGCGACCGAGATCGAACTCGGTTTCGACCGGATCCTGCGTCTGCTCGCCGATCTCGGCAATCCGCAGGACCGGTTGCCGCCGGTCATCCATCTGGCCGGCACCAACGGCAAGGGCTCGGTGGTGGCTTGCCTCGGGGCGATCGCCCGTGCCGCCGGCCTTTGCGCCCATGCCTATACCTCGCCGCATCTGGTCCGCTTCCACGAACGCATCGCCCTTGGCGGCCGGCCGATTGCCGAACCGGTGCTGGCCCGGCTGCTGGCCCGGATCGAAGAGGTCAATGCCGGCCGCCCGATCACCTTCTTCGAAATCACCACCGCGGCCGCCTTCCTGGCCTTCGCCGAAACCCCGGCCGATCTGGTGATCCTGGAAACCGGTCTCGGCGGGCGACTGGACGCCACCAACCTGGTCGCCCGGCCGGCCGCGGTCGGCATCACCCGCATTGCGCTCGACCACATGGAATTCCTGGGCGACACCCCGGCGCTGATCGCGGCGGAAAAGGCGGCGATCATCAAGCAGGGTCGCCCCGCCGCCACCGTCGCCCAGACGCCCGATGCCGCCGCCGTCATCCGTGCCGCCGCCCTGCGCATGCAGGCCCCCTTTACCGAAGGCGGCCGCGACTGGCAGGCCTCGCTCGACGCGGGCCGGCTGGTGATCAGCGGCGGCCCGGCTGCGGGCGCCTGGCCGCTGCCGGCCCTGATCGGCGACCACCAGGCCTGGAATGCCGCTCTCGCCCTCACCCTCGCCCGGCTTGCCGCCGCGGACATACCGGCACTGGCGCCGCTCGGTCGGGCCGACGCCCTGGCCGAGGGGCTGCACACCACCCGTCATCCCGGCCGGCTGCAGCCGGTGACGGCAGAGATCGCCCGGGCGCTGCCGGCGCTCGATCCGGCCGGTCGGCACGAGATCTGGATCGATGGCGGCCACAATCCCGATGCGGTGGAGGCGCTCGTCCGCCACAGTCTCGGCCCCTGGTCGGACCGGCCGCTGCAACTGGTGCTGGGCCTGCTCGCCCGCAAGGATGCCGCAGCCGTGATCGCGGGGCTCGCGCCGCTCGCCGGCCGGGTCCGGCTCACGACCATCGCCATACCCGGTCATCCCTCGCACGACCCGGACATGCTGGCCGGTCTCGCCCGCAGGGCGGGGATCGACGCCGCCCCCGCCGCAGGCTGGCAGGCCGCGATCGCCGCCGCCGATCCCGACATCGCCCACCGCATCCTGATCTTCGGCTCGCTCTATCTGGTCGGCGATGTCCTCGCCGCCGTGGAAACCGCCGATGCCGAGGCTGCCGCCTGACCCGTGCCCGATCTCCGTTCAGGATCTGCATCCATGACCGCCATACCCGCCTTTTCCGTCGCCGATCTCGGTCATGTCGCCATCGCCCATGCCCTGCTGCCGGCAACCCGGCCCGGCGGGCTGCCGGTGGTGTTCGTCCACGGGCTGTCGATGCAGGGGCCCGAATGGCCTGCGGCCTTCCTGGACGAGCTTGGGGCAGACCATCCGATCCTGCTGCTCGACAATCGCGATGCCGGGCTCTCTTCCGCCTTCGGACCGGTGGTGCTGGGAGAGCCGGACGCCCCGCCGCCCCAGGCCTATGACCTGTTCGACATGGCCCGCGACGTCGTGGCCCTGCTCGACCGACTGGGCCTTGATCGGGTACATCTGGTCGGCTATTCGATGGGCGGGCGGATCACCCAGATCATCGCCGCCACCGAGCCGGCCCGCGTGGCCTCGCTCACCTGCCTGTCCTCGACCGGCGGCCGCCGGCAGGTGGAAGCGAAGGCCGATGTCCGCGACGCCCTGGGTGCCGCCCGGGCGGAACGCCTGCTCCATGCCCCCGATATCGAGCTGTTCGTCGCCCAGTCCCGCCTGCTCGACGGCACGGCCCTTCAGGCGTCCGACGACGAGCACCGGCGGCGGATCACGCAGGCCGTCACCCGCAGCTACCGGCCGCTCGGCACCGGCCGCCAGATGGCGGCGATCGAGAGCACGATGGATCGCCGCGAACTGCTGGGCCGCATCACCTGCCCCACCCTGTTCATTCACGGCACCGCCGACCCGGTGGTGGCGCTGGACCGGGCGCGGGAAGGTGTGGAGCGGATCCCGAATGCCCGCCTGCACATCATCGACGGGCTGGGGCATCTGATCACCGAGGCGGCGACGCCGCTGTTCCTCGCCCCGCTCTCAGCCCATATCCGGGCTGCAGAAGCGACCGGTTGATCACGAGAAGCTGTCCTCGGGCAGTTTCAGCTCGGCCGGAGACTGCCCCAGGATCCAGCCCTCCACGGTCGTGACCGGCGCCAGCCGCGGCTCTCCCGTGGGCCTGGCCCCGGCCAGAACCTGCAGCATGCCCATCAGCCCGACCACGGCATCGAACTGGTCCTCGCCGCGGGCACCATTGCCGAAGCCGTCGCCCAGTTCGGCAACCAGCGGCATGTCGATGACGAAATCCAGCCGGCGGGCCGCTTCCATCAGGGTCGCGGCATTGGCGGCACGATCGTTGCGGTTGCGCTTGCTGCCCCGGCCATTGGCGGCCTGACGGCCCAGCCGCACCCCCAGATGGCGATGGAAGGCCGCCGGATAGGCCTCGACCACGGTAACGGCATGGCGGGCGACCAGCTCGCCCAGCCGGCCGTCGAAGGGCCAGAGCCCCAGATCCAGCCCCGCGCGGCGGGCCGGGATCAGCAGATGCCGCCAGACATGGGCGGCCGCACGGCCGACCTGGGCGGGGCCCATGGTCCAGAACAGCGGAGCCGCCGCCCGACGGGCGATGGTCGCATGCTCGCAGATCCGCCGCAGATCGTCGGGCCCGTCCAGCCCCAGCCGGCGGGCAAGCTCGGCCGGGCCGCCCTGCCCCTGCCCCGGGCGGCGCGGAAAGAACGGCCGCTCGGGCGAAATCTCCTCGGGCCGGTCCGCCGGCTCAAGCCCTTCGGGCGCGGCCGCGAACCGGTCGAGCGCGTCGGAGAAGCGTTCGGCCCTGAGCAGCCCGGCATAGGCCGCCGGCAGGCCCAGCACCACGTCCAGCCCCAGCAGCACCCGCCCTCCCCCGCTACGCCCACCCCGGGCGCGCTCGATCAGCCGGGTGATCAGGCTGTCGACCGGCCCCACCGGTTCCGGGACACCCGCGGCATAGCGGCCATCCTCCATCCGCGTCGCCACCGCCATCCAGCGCTTGCGGGCATCGACGCTCCAATCGGCATGAACCACCAGATCGGGCGGCACGGGGCAGGGTGGCCCGCCCGCATCGGTGCCGGCAGCCAGGGCCAGACGATTGGCGGCCGGCGCCGGGGTGAACACCTCCTGTTCCCGCGCCGAGCCGCGCAGCTGCACCCGGCCCAGCGATCGCCAGGCAGCGGTGGCCCTGGCGGCAAAGGTGCCGCTGGCGATGATCCGGTGGCCCAGGGTCTTGCTCAGATCTTCCAGCCGCGCCGCCTCGTTGATCGACCGGTCGATGGCGGTGAACTGCAGCCGTTCGGCGGTGCCGATATTGCCGAACATCACCCGCCCCAGATGCAGGCCGATGCCGAAATCGACCCGCGGCTCGCCCTCGGCCGCGCGTTCGCGGTTCCACAGTTCCAGCCGGCGTTCGGCATCACGCGCCGCGGCCAGGGCCGCATCGCAGGCCGCCTCCACCTCGTCGCCATAGACCGCCAGCGGGAAGATCGCGAGCACGCTGTCGCCCATCAGCGACAGCACCTCGCCCCCCGCCCCCAGCACCGGTTCGGCCGCGCATTCGAAATAGCGGTTCACCAGTTCCATGAACCGGCCGACGCCCAGCCGCTCGGCCATGGCGGTGGAACCGCGCAGATCCGACAGAAAGATCGCCGCCGGGATCAACTCGCCGTCGCCGCGGCGGATCTGGCCCGACAACACCCGCCGGCCGGCATGCTGGCCCAGATAGGTCATCGCCACCGTATCCGAAACCTGGGCCGTGAAGGCCAGCCGGCAGGCCGCCGCCAGATGCACCTGCAAGGCCGAGAGGATCGCCAGATCGCGATCACTGAACCCGTCGGGGGCGTCTGCGGTCCACGAGGCGAGCACGCCGTTGCCGCCAAGCCCGCTGCCGAAGGCGGTGGCGGTGGCGACATAGTCGGTCATGCCCTCGGCGACCAGATCCTCGAACAGCGCGAATTCCCGGCTCGCCTCGGGGCCGGTCAGCCGGCGGCGCATCCAGTGCATGTCGTGGGTCAGCATGTAGTTGAGCGGCGACCGCTGCCAGGCCTCGGACACGCCGACAAGGCCGTGGGCCATCACCATCCGCTCCACCGGCTGGCCCGCCTGCCAGAGAAACGACACCGCCGCGATCAGCGGGTGCAGGGTGCGGAAGGCCAGATAGACCCGCCCCACCGGAACCCCGGCCTCGACCAGGCTGCGATTCATACCGTCGAAAACCCGTTCGAAACTGCCGGCCTGGATCAGTTCGCCCGCCATCCGTCCCGCGACCGTTGCGACCACCGTCGCCGCCTCGGCATCCAGCGGCATGGCCGCGGGCGGCGGCAGCTGCAGGCGGCCCAGCACGTCGTCGCGGCTGCGGGGGGCGACGTCACGGCGACTGCGATCGGGCATCGGCTCCGGTCCTGATGGCGGCGCGCACAAGGCGCAGGAAGGTCTGGGTGCCGACCGCAAGCACGGGGGCCGCATCGGCACCGCCGGTATCGTACAGCAGCCGGACCATGGCCGGCACGTCGTCATGATCGATGGGCCCGTAAAGCGGCGCGTCCAGCCCCTGTCCCAGCCGGGCCGCCAGCCGGCGATGCACGCCCGGGCCATGAACCAGCGGCCCGCGCCGCCCCTGAAGCACCACGCCATGGGCAGGCAGCCCCGCCGCGCCCAGCGCATCGATCAGCCCGTCGACATCCTTGTCGTCGGTAACCGACAGCAGCACCCGCCAGCCAGCCCGTCCCAGCCGGGCAAGGCGTCCGGCATCCAGGCTCGCCGCCTGCACGGCCGCCTCCCAGCCGATCTCGCGCCCGTCTGCGGTTGCGGCCCGCCCCCAGGACGGCACCGAAGCCGCCATCCGGTCCAGCGCCTCGGCGACCACGGCTGCCATGGGGTCGATCCCGTCGGCCACAAGTGCCGCACGGGCCAGCGCCAGATCCTGGCGCAGCCAGCCCGGCCGGTCATCGGCCGCATCGACGGGCGGCGCCCCGACGACCAGGGCATGGGCAAGACGGATCCCCGCCTCGCGGCCGGTCCTGGCGGCGGCGGCGGTCAGAATGGTCCGGCCGCACCGCCCATGGATGTCGAGCTTCTCGGCCGCGACATCGGCGAGTGTCGGCCCCAGCCGGTCCAGATGTTCGGGCAGGATCGCGGTCACCACGCCGATCCGCGCCCGAAGCCGGCCGGCCTCGTCATGGGCGGCGCCCCGGCCGGTTTCGATCACCAGCCGGTCGGCCCCGACCTCCCGCGCATGGGACAGGGCGATGGCCAGAAACTGGCCGAAGGGCGACAAGGCCTCGCCCGCCGGCAGACCGGCGGCCAGGACCCCGAATTGCGGGGCGAGCGCTGCATGGTGGCGCAGGAAATCCTCGGCCCCGATCACCGCGCCATCCAGGCGGATGCGGTCGAGCGCGGTGGTCTCTTCGGGCGAGGTGAACAGCAGGGTCCGGCGGCCGGCGGCCGTCTCCCCCGCCGCGATCAACCGGGCGGTGCTGCCCTTGCCCTTCGATCCCGTCACCAGGATCACCCGGTCCGGATCGGGCATCAGCCCGGCGGCGGCGATCAGCCCCAGCAGCCGGTCCGGCCGGCGCAGATCCCGGTCGAAGCCCGGTCTGGCCGGACGTGCCGCCATGGCACCGGCATAGATCGCATCCAGCGCGCATCCCGTCGCGGCATCGGCGTCGGGTGCCGCAGGACCGTCGGACAAAGCGAGGCCCGCACCGTCCCCGGGGACGATGCGGGCCTCGACAGCGGTTCCGGCAGGGCCGGAAGCGGGGGTCAGCCGACGACCGACTTGATCCACTTCGCCAGATCGCTCTTCTGCATCGCGCCGACCTTGGTCGCCGCGATCTGGCCGCCCTTGAAGACCATCAGGGTCGGGATGCCGCGCACACCGTATTTCGACGGGGTCTGCGGGTTGTGGTCGATGTTCAGCTTGGCGATGGTGACCTTGCCGTCGAATTCCTTCGACAGGTCTTCCAGCGCCGGAGCGATCATCCGGCAGGGGCCGCACCACTCGGCCCAATAGTCGACCAGGACGGGCGTTTCAGACTTCAGCACATCCTGCTCGAACGAGCTGTCGGTGACGGTGGCGATGGCCATGGGAGTTGTCCCCTCAAATCGTGAGCGGCCGCGGAGGCCGGCGGAAGCCGGCATGACGAGGCCGGCGGGCACGCTTGGCTCAATGTAGAAAGCCGCGCGAAGACGGTCAAGCACACCGACCTTTGCGTCGGATGCACGGCGGCAATCCGTGGATCGGGTGCAATTCAACCCGGGCGTTCCAGCGGATCGCCGGGATCCGGATCCGGGGCCCAGCGGTCCAGCAGGCGGTCCGGCAGGTGCATCAACGACGGCCCGTCGGTCCAGACCAGCGCCGTCTCCACCTGCCGGCCGGGATAGATCCGGCGCAGCACCGCACGATAGGCGGCCATCTGGCGCAGGTAGTGCAGGGCCACCCGGTCCGGATCTGATGGCGGCGGCCGGTCGGTCTTGTAGTCCACCACCAGCACGCGGTCGGCCGAAATCAGCAGCCGGTCGACCGCGCCGGAAACCACGCGGGATCCGATCACGGCACCCAGCGGCACCTCGGCGCGCGAGCCCGGCCCGAAGATCGGCGCGAAATCCGGGTGCATCAGCACCGCCTCCACCTCCGCCGCCAGCGGCGCGACCTCGTCGGGTGCCAGGCCATGGGCGGGGGCGGCCAGGAAGCGGCGGGCGGCCTCGGCGCGGGCTTCCGGGTCCAGATCCGGCAGAACCTGCAGCAGGCGATGCACCAGCCGGCCGCGCCGGAAATGGCGCACGCCGGCATCGCCCAGCGGCGATCGGGCGGGCGGCGGGTCGTCATCGGGTCGCGACGGCGCCAGCGGCCGCGACGGCACCGGTTCGGGCGGCAGCCCCCGATCGGGATGCAGGGCCGCCGGCAGGCCGGCCGGCACGACGTCGGGTTCCGCCATCTCGGCGGCTGTGCGTGCAACAGCGCCGTCCTGCGGGCAGGTGAGCCGCCAGCCGGGGCCGGCAATACCGCCCGGCAGCGCCATCTCCGCCGGCGCTGCCATCCCCGCCAGCGCCCCCTGAACCAGGGCATACCAGCTGTCCGCGGGCGCCTCGGGCTTGCCGTGCCAGCCGCAGACATACAGCCGGTCGGCCGCCCGGGTCATGGCGACATAAAGCAACCGGCGGTATTCCTGCCGGTCTTCCACCGCCGTCGTCGCCTGGGCATCGCGCACCGTGTCGGAGACATCCGCCGATCCGGGCGAGATCAGCAGCATCGGCGCCGGGTCCTCCAGCCAGACCGGCCCTGCCGGCGGGCGGGGCAGGCGGATCGTGTCGGGCAGGAACACCACCGGCGCCTGCAGCCCCTTGGCGCCGTGCACCGTCATGATCCGGACCTCGTCGCGGCCCTGCTCGAGGTCGCGCTTGACCTCCACGGCACTGCGCCCCACCCAGGCGAGGAAGCCTTCCAGGCTCGGCGGCTCGGTCTGCTCGAAGGCAAGCGCCAGGTTCAGGAACTCGTCGATCGCATCCTCGGCCTCGGGACCGAGCCGCGCCACCAGCCGCTGTCGCCCGCCCTTTGCCGCCAGCAGATCGGCATAGAAATCATAAGGCCCCATCCGGTCGGCCGCGCGGGCCAGCGTCGACAGGGTCTCGGCCGCGGCGCGAAGCTCGTCATCCCCGCGGGCTCGCTCCCGCAGGGCCCGGATCAGCGGCATCCGTCCCTCAGGCGTGCGGCGATCCACCGCCGCCCGATACAGCGCCGCCTCGTCCAGGCCGATGATCGGCCCCTTGAGCACCGCGGCCAGGGTCAGGTCATCCTCGGGCAGCAGCAGGGCACGCCCCAGCGCCACCAGATCGGCCACGGCGATCTGGTCGATCAGCGCCATGCGGTCGACACCCGCCACCGGCACGCCCGCCATCTTCAGCGCCCGGGCCATCCGGCCGACGAAGGCGTTGCGGCGCTGGACCAGAATCAGCACATCGCCCGCCCGGATCGGCCGGCCCTGCGCCTCCAGCATCTCGCCCTCGTCCAGCCATCGGCGGAGCGTGCCGGCGATGGCATCGGCCACCCGGCCCATCGGGTCGTCCTGGGGTTCGCGCACCACCGGCGCCACCCAGGCATCGTCCGGGTCCAGCTTTTCGGCCACGGCCAGCGGCCAGACTTCCACCACCCCGGCCTGACCGATACGGGCCGCCTCGTGCCTGAGGGTCCGGCCGGGTTCGACCACGCCGTCGGCCGCCGGCTGGCGGGCAAAGACCGCATCCACCGCATCCAGCACCGCGCGGACCGACCGGAAGGACTGGCGGAGTTCGACCGGCCGCCACCCGCGCGCGGCCCCGGTCACCCGGGCCTCGAAAAAGGCCTGCATGCGCTTGAAGCCGGCCGGATCCGCGCGCTGGAAGCGGTAGATCGACTGTTTCGGATCGCCGACGGCAAAGACGGTGCGGGCCAGCGGCAGGCCGTCCGCATCGCTGCCCGCCTGCTCGTGGACCGCACCGTCGCCGGCGAAGAACTCTTCGGTCAGCCGCTCGACGACCTTCCACTGTTCGGGGCTGGTGTCCTGGGCCTCGTCGAGCAGCAGATGCATGATGCCGCCGTCGAGCTTGTAGAGCACCCAGGGCGCGATGCCGGGCGTGTCCAGCAACCGCCCTGCCCCCAGGATCAGATCGTCATAATCCAGCCGCGCCCGGATGCGCTTCTGCCCGTCATACAGTTCCGCCAGCCGGTGCCCCACCCGGAGCAGCGCCACCGAGGCCGCGACCGTCGCAGCCGCGCGGCGCTGATCCTCCAGCTCCACCATCCGGTCCTGTTCGCGGCGGAGCGCCGCAAAGGCCGCCGGCGCCGCTTCCTGGGTCGCCTTCACCATCAGCCGGGCACGCGGTTTGCGCTCGGCGGTCATGGTGGCGCCCAGCCGGTCCTCAAAGCGGGTGACGCGCTCCGCCTCGCCGGCCGCCAGCCAGCCGGCCAGCGCCCGGCCGCGCACCACATCGTCCTTGCCGGACGACGCGACCAGGGCCTCGGCTGCGGCCTTCAGCCCCGCCTCGTCGAAGCCGCCCGGGGCGCAGGCGGCCGCCAGCTCGCTTTCGGGCGTCGCCCGCAGATCGAGGTCATGGGCCGCCGCCACAAGCCGGCAGGCGGCCTCCAGCGATCCCGCTGCGGCCACGATCCGGCCCAGCCGGTGGCGTTCGCCGATCACCGTGGTCATCAGCCCGGCGAAGGCCTCGGCATCGAACAGGGTCGCCAGCCGGTCGACCGCCGCCCCCAGCCCGGCATCGCCCGCTGCCTCGGCGAAGAGCCGCTCGCGGGCGCCGGCGATCAGCTCGGCGGCATCGCGCTCGTCCATCAGTTCGAAATGCGGCGGCAGCCCGGCTTCCAGCGGGAAGCGCCGCAGCAGCGACTGGCAAAGCGAATGAATGGTCTGGATGTTCATGCCGCCCGGTGTGTCGAGCAGCCGCGCGAACAGCCGCCGCGCCGTGGCGAGTTCGGCCACGACAGGTCTCCGCCCCAGCAGCGCGAACAGTTCGTCGGTCAGCAGCCCGGCATCCGCCGTCGCCCAGCGCGCCAGGCGGCCCGACAGGCGGAGCGCCATCTCCGCCGCCGCAGCCTTGGTGAAGGTGATGCACAGGATCCGTTCGGGTGCCGCCCCGGCCAGCATCAGCCGCAGCACCCGGTCGGTCAGCACCTTGGTTTTGCCGGTGCCGGCCGAGGCACCCACCCAGACCGACAGGGCCGGATCGGCCGCGATCGCCTGTTCCCGGCTCATGCCTCGTCCTCCCCGGCCTGCCATTCCTGGACGCGGGCGAGATGGACGTAATCCGAATAGCGCGGGGCCGCCCAGGCACGCGGTCGGGCATGGTAGGGCTGGTCGGGCCGGTCGAAGGCGGTGATCAGCCGCACCAGCCCCGCCGCCGCATCATCGATCAGCGCCCGGGCATCCCCGCCGGGCTTGAGCACGAAGCGCTGCTCCCCGGCCGGCCGCCGGCCCGACAGCCGCCAGAAGGCCAGTTCCGACACGGTCGCACCGGGCACGCCGGCAAACCCGCCGCGATCCAGAATGGCCGCCTCCAGCGGCAGCTGCGGCGCCAGCCCGCGCTGCACCTCCCTGGTCGACGGCGGTGCGCCGGTCTTGTAATCGATGATCGCAAAGGACCCGTCGGGCAGCCGGTCGATCCGGTCGGCGATCGCCGACAGCACGAACCGCCCGCCCGGCGCCTGGAAGACCAGCTCGCCGCGGATCTCGGTCAGGGTGGCGGAAATATGGGCGCGACGGGCGCGTTCGATGCCGGCGAACCAGGCAGCGATGCGCTCGAAGCGCGGCCACCAGAAGGCCAGCACCGCAGGCGGCAGGCGCAGCTCGTCCGTGACCCGCCGCCCCAGCGTCAACAGACGCTCAACCGCATCCTCGGGCAGGGGGGCCGGGGCCGGCGCCTGTTCGCGCAGGAACCGGTCCAGCACCGCGTGGATGAACCGGCCGCGCTCGGCCGCACCCGGGTCGGCATCCACCGGATCCAGCGCCTCCAGCCCCAGCACATGGCGGGCATAGACCGCGTAAGGGTCGCGCATCAGGGTCTCGATCTGGGTGACCGACAGCCGGCGCGGCCGCCGGTCGACCGGCGGCACCGGCGCCGGGGGGCCGGGGCGGGGGCCCGGCGCCACCATGTCCAGCGCCCGCGCCCAGCCGATCAGCGGTATGGCCGCCCGCGCCGCCGCCTCGGCCCGGGCCAGACCGGCACCGGCAATCACCGCATCCAGCCTGAGCAGCCAGCGCGAGGGCACGGTCGGCGTGCCGTCGACCTTGGCCGAGCGGGTCACCATCACATTGGGGCTCGACAGCAGGGCCCAGGCGTCATGCGCCGACAGGCCGATCCGCCGTTCGGCCGGCGGGAAGCCCGCCTGCCGGCGCATGGCCGGGCTGAGCCACGGGTCGGGCCCCGGATCACGCGGCCAGTCGCCCTCGTTCATCGCCCCCAGAATGACCAGATCGGCCGCCAGCAGCCGCGCTTCCAGCGGGCCCAGCACCTGTAGCCGGGGATGGCTGCGCCAGCGCGGCCTGAGCGTGCGTTCGGCCAGCAGGGCCGACAGCAGGGCGGGATAGCGCGCGGTCGGCACATCGCCCAGAACCCCCGCCTCGTCGCGCAGCTCCGCCAGCGCCTGCATCAGCGCCTCGCCGGCCTCGCCGCGCCACAGCCGTTCGGCACCGGTTTCGGGCAGGGCGGCGGTGCCGCCCGCGGCCATCGCCTCGGCAAGATCGGCGGCCGCCACCTCTGCCAGCGCCTCGGCCGCGGCGACATGGGCGTCGAGCAGGGCATCGAACGGCGCCTCACCGGCCGTCATCGCCGCGGCGAAATCGCCGAGACAGGCCTCCAGCCGGTCGATCCAGGGCCCGAGTTCCGCGGCAGCACGGCGGATGCGTCCGGCCTCGCGCGCCTCCCCGTCCGCCAGCGCGCCGTCGAGCGCCGCGCGCAGCCCGGCGATGTCGGCCGCAGGCCGCGGCCCGCGCAGCAGGCTGCGTTCCAGCAGCCGCCCACCCGCCCGGAACCGCCCCGGCGCCAGGCCGCCGCCGGCCAGCGGATGCTTCACCAGGGCCAGCAGCGGCACCGGCGCCATGCGCTCGGCGGCCGCACGCGCGATCAGGTCCAGAAACACCGCCGGTCCCGACGACATCAGCGGCCGGCCGGCACTGTCGTCGATATCCAGCCCCCAGCGGCGGAGTTCCCCGGTCACCCGGCGGGCGAGGCGGCGGTCGGGGGTAACGAGCATCGCCGTCCGCCCCGGCACCTCCAGCGTCTCGCGCAGGGCGAGTGCGATGGCCGTCGCCTCGGTGCGGGGATCCGGTGCCTCCAGCCGGGTCAACCCCTCCAGCGCCGCCGCCCGGACATGGGAGAGGTCGGCCCAGCGGTCTGTGGTCTCCGCCGGGCGGAAGGCCTCGGCCAGCAGCACCCGCCGGTCGCGGCCGGCCCGCATTGCCGCCGCCGGCACACCGGGCCAGACCGGTATGGCCGCGGGCCTCAGGCCCAGCTCGTCGAGCAGGCGGGTCAGGCCATGCTGGGGATGGGTCGGATCCTGGCGGATCGCGGCACGGGTATCCTCGTCCGGGGTTTCGTCCAGCGCCGGCAGCACCACCGCGCCGTTGGGCAGGCGGGCGATCACCCGGATCAGCGCCCGCGTCGCCGCCTGGCTGCCGGTCGATCCGGCGACGATGACGGGGTCGGCGGGCGGCATGGCCTCCAGCCGCGCCGCCTCGGCCCGGATCAACCGGTTGCGGCGGTCGATGGCGTCGATCGCGCCCGATTCGGCCAGGATCTCGGGCCAGAAGCGGCGGACGATGTCGACGAAGGCCAGCACCTCCTGCCAGTGCTTCGCATAGGCTTCGGGCACCAGCCGGTCCAGGCAGGCCAGATCCACATCCTCGACCAGCGCCTCGTCGAGCAGGCGCGCCAATGCATCGGCCAGCCGCGCGGCTTCATCCAGCGTCAGGGCCTGACCGTGGTCGCGGGCGCTCCAGCGCTCGATCAGCCGCGCCAGCCGCAGCCGGCGGGCCAGCGGCGACATGGCCGGCGGCAGGTCCAGGATATCGGCGGCGCTGCCGGGATCGCCCGCCTCGGCCAGCATCAGCTCTTCGGCCTCGACATCGCCGAGCGGCTTCAGCCGCGGCAGCAAGGCCGCCTCGCCGTCGGCCGCGATCAGAAAGGCCCGGGCCAGTTCGTCGATCGCGCGCCGGGTCGGCAGCAGCACGGTCATCCGCCCCAGCCGGTCCGGATCACCATCGGCCGCGGCGATCAGCCCCCGGGCCAGCGCATCCAGAAAGCCGGTCCCGGCCGGGATGCGCCAGACCCCTTGCGGCCAGCGGGCCATGGCCTCAGCCGATCCGGTCGTACCGGCCGCGGACCACCCGGTCGGCCAGTCTGACCGCGTCGGGCGTGCCCACCGCGACGAAGGCGCCGTCATGGACCACGCCGTAAAGCCGCTCGCGCTCGATCGCCCGATCGAACAGCAGGTTCAGCGAGAATTTGCCGGCGGGTGCGTCCTCGAACAGCGCCGGGCTCAGGATCTGCAGGCCGGAATAGAGGAAGGGGGCGACCTCGCGTTCCCGCCGACGGCGCAGGCGGCCGGTCTGGTCCATGACGAAATCGCCGGTGCCGCCGACGCTCAGCGCATAGGGCATCGGCACCAGCAGCAGCAGCGCATCCATCCGCCCGGCATCGAAGGCGCGGGCCAGCACCTCGGCCGCGGGCGTCGGACCGTTCAGAAGCAGCTGGTCGGCATTGCTGACGAAGAAAGGCGCATCGCCGAGCCACGGCAGCGCCTTCGCCACGCCGCCGCCGGTCTCCAGCAGATCCTCTTCATGGCTTTCCAGCAGCTCCACCCCGGCCGGCAGCCGCGGGCGCACCGCGTCCAGATGGGCGCGCATCTGTTCGGCATGATGGTGGGTATTGACCACGATCCGGCGGACACCCGTTTCGGTCAGCCGGTCCAGCGTCCAGTCGATCAGCGGCCGGTCGGCCACCTCGACCAGCGGCTTGGGGCGGGTCTCGGTCAGGGGCCGCATGCGGGTGCCGAGCCCTGCCGCCAGCACCATGGCCGTCCGGGGCGCACCGGCAAAGCGGATGGGGTCGGTCCTGGTCATGCGGGATCTCCTTCAGTCGTCGTCGTGCCGGCCGCGTCCGGATCGCGCGGCCGGGTGCAGCCGCGGGCATCCCAGGGCAGGGTTTCGTCCAGCCAGTCGGCCAGCGCATGCAGGGCGGGATGCACCAGGTCGCGTTCGATCAGCCCCCAGACCCGCGGCTGGTAGTTCAGGTAGCGCGGCTTGCCGTCGCGCAGATGCAGCCGGGCGAAGATGCCGGCGATCTTCATGTTGCGCTGGGCCCCCAGGATCGCCAGCGCCGTGCGGAAGGTCTCGCCGTCCAGGGCATCGCGCCTGCGCCGCAGATAGCGCTCCACCATCGCCTCGGCCAGATCCGGCGCCACGTCGCGGCGGGCATCCTCCAGCAGCGAGACCAGATCATAGCCGGGATGGCCGATCAGCGCGTCCTGGAAGTCGATCAGCCCCACCCGCGACAACCCGCGCCGGGCCGGCATCCACAGCAGATTTTCGGCATGATAGTCGCGCAGCACCAGCACCTCGGGCCGCGCCACCTGGTCGATCAGCGGTCTCAGCCGGTCGAGGAAGCCTGCGCGCTCGGCCGCGGTCGCCGCGCGGCCGAGCGCAAGCGGCCAGTACCAGTCGATCAGCAGCAGGGCCTCGCGTTCAAGCGTCGCCGCATCATAGACCGGCACATCCAGCGCCGCCGCCCCCGGCCGGTCGTGCAGATCGGCCAGCAGGTCGACCGCCGCCGCATAAATCGCGGTCTCGAGCGTCGGGTCGCGGTCCAGCACCACCCGCACCAGATCGTCGCCCAGATCCTCCTGCAGCACGAAGCCGGTCTCGGGGTCGGCCGCCAGAATGGTGGGTGCGGCATAGCCCATCGCCTTCAGATGGGCCGCCACCTTCAGGAAGGGGCGCACATCTTCATGCGGCGGTGGCGCATCCATCAGCACGGCGGTCTGGCGATCGAGCTTCAGCCGGTCATAGCGCCGGAACGAGGCATCGCCCGCCAGCACCGTACGTTCGGCACCGCGCCAGCCGGCACGGGCGACGAAGCGGGCGCGATCGAGATCGCGGGCATCGGTCGGGACCGGGGCTGCGGAAGGGGTATCGGTCATGAGCATGTCCGTGGCGGTGAACCGGGCGCTGCCGGGTTCCCAGAGGTAAGATGGCCAAGCCGCGCCGTCCAGTCGCCGGACGGGTGGAGCGTGACCAGCCGTGCGCCGTCGGGCGCGATGGTGATCGACAGGCGCAGCGCCCCCGGATCGAGCCGGCCGCCGGCACGATCCGGCCATTCGATCAGCGCCAGCCCGTCTTCCGCGGCCTCCCACAGCCCCAGCTCGTCGATCTCGTCCGGATCCTCGATCCGATAAAGATCGGCATGAACGACCGGAAGATCCGGCAGATCATACAGCTGGACCAGGGTGAAGGTCGGGCTCGGCACCTCGATCGCGGCGCCCGCAAGCGCCCGGATCAGCGCGCGCGAGAACGCCGTCTTGCCGGCCCCCAGATCGCCGTCGAGCAGGACCATGCCGCCGGCGGCCATCACCGGCGCCAGGCGCTGTGCAAAGGCCTCCGTCTCCGCCTCGCTCGCGAGGCGGACCACCGGCGCCGGGGCACCGGTTCCGCCGGTTTCGGGGGCCCGACAGAGACGGGATCCCGGGCCGGCGCCATGGCGGATCGTCATGCACATCCGCGGGTTCTAGCCTGTCGGCGCGGCCGCGGCAATGGCCGCCTTGCGGCAACGGCCCGACAAGGGGCACCGGGCTCTTGACAAAGACGGTCCGACTGAGTCACAAGCCTGTCTTCGCGCGAGGGCGGGCGACATCCGCCGCCATCACCCTTGTGCGGAACGTCACGCCGATCGATCTTCAGCATCACCACCCTGGAACGGGGGCCGATGCCGGGGGCCGGCCGGCGCCCGCCCGGTCGGGCGATACGGACCTTCGGCGACGAAGGCATGTGTCCCCGCCGATGGGAGCATCAGAGGCCGGCGATCGTCGCAGGCCCGCTCCGAGCGAGACGGAAACCGATACGATGTTCGAGAATCTGACCGGCCGGCTCGGCGAGGTCTTCGACCGCCTGAAGCGCCGTGGTGCGCTGACCGAAGCCGACGTGACCGCGGCGCTGCGCGAAGTGCGCATCGCGCTGCTGGAAGCCGACGTCGCCCTCCCCGTCGTCAAGGACTTCATCTCCGCCGTGCGCGAACGCGCCGTCGGCCAGGAGGTGCTGCGTGGCATCAACCCCGCGCAGATGGTCATCAAGATCGTCCACGATCACCTGACGGACATGCTGGGCGGCGACGCGGTCGAGGTCGACCTGAACGCGCCGGCCCCGGTCGCGATCATGATGGTCGGCCTGCAGGGCTCGGGCAAGACCACCACCTCCGCCAAGCTCGCCCGCCGTTTCCGCCTGCGCGACAAGAAGCGCGTCCTGCTCGCCTCGCTCGACGTCTATCGTCCGGCGGCGCAGCAGCAGCTGGAAGTTCTGGCGAAGCAGGCCGAGGTCGGCAGCCTGCCGATCGTCTTCGGCGAAAAGCCGGTGGCGATCGCCGAGCGCGCGATGAAGATCGCGGCCCGCGAAGGCTATGACGTCGTCATCCTCGACACCGCCGGCCGGCTGCATATCGACGACGTGCTGATGGACGAGGTCGCGGCGGTCAAGTCGAAGGCCCGCCCGCACGAAACCATCCTGGTCGCCGACGCCATGACCGGCCAGGACGCGGTGACCATCGCCAAGACGTTCCAGGACCGTGTCGGCCTGACCGGCATCGCGCTGACCCGCGTCGACGGCGACGCCCGCGGCGGTGCGGCGCTGGCCATGCGTTCGGTCACCGGCAAGCCGATCAAGCTGCTGGGTCAGGGCGAAAAGCTCGACCAGCTGGAGACCTTCCACCCCGAGCGCATCGCCTCGCGCATTCTCGGCATGGGTGACGTGGTCTCGCTGGTGGAGAAGGCGGCCGAGACCATCGACCGCGAAGAGGCCGAAAAGCTCGCCGCCAAGATCCAGAAGGGCACGGGCTTCGATCTCGACGACATGGCCAAGCAGCTGCGCCAGCTGCGCAAGATGGGCGGCATGAAGGGCATGCTCGGCATGCTGCCGGGTGTCGCCAAGATGAAGGCGCAGCTGAACGAGGCCAAGCTGGACGAGAAGATCCTGGTTCGTCAGGAGGCGATCATCATGTCGATGACGCCGAAGGAACGCCGCAATCCCGAGATCATCAAGGCCTCGCGCAAGAAGCGCATCGCCGCCGGCTCGGGCAGCAGCGTCCAGGACGTGAACAAGCTGCTCAAGCAGCACCAGGACATGGCCAAGATGATGAAACAGGTCGGCAAGCTCGGCAAGAAGGGCATGATGCGCGGCGGCCTGCAGAACCTGTTGCCGCGCATGTGACAAGAGGGCCCGACCGGCCCCCCGCTCCGCGCGCACGCTTCCCCAAGATCCCCGTCTTTCCAAAGAAGACACCACCTCCGATACAGGACCCTCCATCCGATGTCCGTGAAGATCCGCCTGACCCGCCTGGGTGCGAAGAAGAGCCCCGTCTACCGCATCGTCGTCGCCAATTCGCGCAACGCCCGCGACGGCGCCTATATCGAGAAGATCGGCACCTACAACCCGCTGGCGGCCAAGGACGATCCGAACCGGATCGTGCTGAACACCGAGCGCGCCCAGTACTGGGTCGGCGTCGGCGCCCAGCCGACCGATCGCGTCGCCCGCTTCCTGGCCGCCGCCGGCATCATCGCCAAGGTCGACCGCAGCAACCCGAGCAAGGGCAAGCCGAAGGCGAAGGCGCAGGAGCGCATGAAGGAAGCGGCCGCCGCCGCTGCCGCCGCCGAAGCCGCTGCCGCCGAGGCCTGATCCGGGCCAAGGCTTCCGGCCCGATCCATAGAGGGAACACCGTTCGTCCATGTCCCGCCCCGGACGTCCCGCCGGCCCCGCCGGGGGCCGGGCTGCCCCGCCGCAGCCCGCCCCGGTCGATCCGGCAGAACTGGTCTGCATTGCCGAGTTTGCCGCCCCCCAGGGGGTGCGCGGGCTGGTGCGTCTGCGCCCGTTCACCGAGGATCCCGAGGCGGTGGCCGATTACGGCCCCCTCTATGACCGCACCGGCACCCGCGCCTTCCGCATCCGCATCACCGGCCCCCACAAGGTGGGGCTGGTGGTGAAGGTGGACGGCGTGGACGACCGCGACGCCGCCGCCGCCCTCACCGGCACCCGGCTCCACGTCCCCCGCTCCGCCCTGCCGGCGATCGAGGATGACGAAGAGACCTGGTATCAGGCCGATCTGATCGGCCTCGAGGTGGTGGATCAGGCGGGCGCCGTGGTGGGCCGCGTGCGGGCCGTCCACGATTTCGGCGCGGGCGACATTCTGGAGATCGACCGGCCGGGCGACAGGGCATCGATGATGCTGCCCTTCACCCGCGCCTATGTTCCCGAAGTGTCGGTCGCAGCCGGACGGATGGTGATCGATCCGCCGGAGGGGCTCGAATGAGCACCTCCGGGCCGGAAACCGGGACCGGGCATCCCTGGTCTGCCGAGATCCTGACCCTTTATCCGGAGATGTTTCCCGGGCCGCTGGGGCATTCCCTGGCGGGGCGGGCGCTCGACCGCGGGCTTTGGAAGCTCGGCGTCACGCAGCTGCGCGATTACGGTCTCGGCCGGCATCGCGCGGTCGACGATACGCCGTCCGGGGGCGGTCCCGGCATGGTCATGAGGGCCGATGTCCTGGCCCCCGCGATCGATGCCGCGATCGAAAAATGCCCCGGCCACGCCTTGATTTACTTGACTCCGCGCGGGCAACCGCTTACCCAATCGCGGATCAGACGTCTGGCCGCCGGGCCCGGCGTCATCGTCCTGTGCGGCCGGTTCGAAGGCGTGGATCAACGCCTTCTCGACGCCCGGCCGTTCGAGGAGATCTGCCTCGGTGATTTCATCCTCTCCGGTGGGGAACTCGCAGCGTTGGTCATGATCGACGCTTGCGTGCGCCTGTTGCCGGGTGTCATGGGGGCCCATGCCTCCCAGGCAGAGGAAAGCTTCGAGGACGACCTGCTCGAATACCCGCACTACACCCGTCCCGATGTCTGGGAAGGGCGCGCGGTGCCGGAGGTTCTGACCTCGGGCCACCACGAGCGGATCCGGGCCTGGAGACAGGACCGGGCAGAGGCGGTGACGCGGGAGCGACGGCCCGATCTGTGGGCGCGGCGTGAGGCGCGCCGCCGCGGCAGCGGCGGCGGGACCTGACGCCGCGCAACCTTGCCGGCCCCGGTTTTTCGTCCGGGCATCGTCAGGGTCGCCGGAAGAAGCTGAAGACCGAAGAAGCTGAAGACCAAAGACCTGGAAGACCCCCGGATTATCCGGGAAAGCATTGACTTGAAACTGGCCTGCGCCCGGGGCGCGGCCCCCAACATGGCGAAGGCAGGCGGCCCGGTCCGCCCGCCGGATGTCGAAAGAGGTAGGGTGCGATGAACATCATCCAGCAGCTCGAACAGGAGCAGATCGCGCAGCTGACCGCCGCCCGCGCCGTGCCGGATTTCGAGCCGGGCGACACGGTGCGCGTGAACCTGCGCGTCGTCGAGGGCAACCGCGAGCGCGTGCAGGCCTATGAGGGCGTGTGCATCGCCCGCAAGGGCGGCTCGCTGAACGCCTCGTTCACCGTCCGCAAGATCTCGTATGGCGAGGGCGTCGAGCGCGTGTTCCCGCTCTACAGCCCGCTGATCGAGAGCATCGACGTGGTCCGCCGCGGCCGCGTGCGTCGCGCGAAGCTCTACTATCTGCGTGGCCGGACCGGCAAGGCCGCCCGCATCGCCGAGCGTCGCGACACCCGCGGCCAGGCCGCCGGCTGATCCCGCAAGGGGCCAGCAGCCGCAGGGCTTCGAACCGCCGGCCGTCCTTCGGGATGGCCGGCGGTTTTCGTTTGGGGGGCGCCGCCGCGTCGCCTTCCCGCAGGGCATCGCCCCCCGCCGGCGGGGGCAGGACGGGCAGCCGGAATGCCCAATTGGTATACCAAAATGGGGCCCCACCTGTTAACTCATTGAATTTGAACATTTCTTTCCGCTTCCCAAGGACACGGCGACATATTATTCTTGCCCTCGAAGCAGCCGATGCGACGCAATCTGTCGCGCAGCGGAAATCGCCGCCGTCAAGACGGCCCGCTGACCGCCCAAGCGTGAACGAGGAACCGATGTCCGCCCCACGTACCCTGTACGACAAGATCTGGGAGAGCCACCTGGTCGAGAGCCGTGAGGACGGTTCGGCCCTGATCTATGTCGACCGCATGCTCATCCACGAGGTCACGAGCCCGCAGGCCTTCGAGGGTCTGCGTGTCGCCGGCCGCAAGCCGCGGCGCCTCGACGCGCTTCTGGCGGTGGCCGACCACAACGTGCCGACCGTGCAGCGGGCCCAGGGCATCGCGGATCCGGTCTCGCGCACCCAGGTCGAGACGCTGGAAGAGAACTGCGCCCATTTCGACGTGCCCTATTTCCCGATCATGGATGACCGTCAGGGCATCGTGCACGTGATCGGGCCCGAGCAGGGCTTCACCCTGCCCGGCACGGTGATCGTCTGCGGCGACAGCCACACCTCGACCCATGGTGCCTTCGGCGCCCTGGCCTTCGGCATCGGCACCTCCGAGGTCGAGCATGTGATGGCGACCCAGACCCTGGTTCAGTCGCCGTCGAAGACCATGCGGATCAATGTCGAGGGTGAGTTGCCGCAGGGTGTGGGCCCCAAGGACATCGTGCTCGCGATCATCGGCCGCATCGGCACCGGCGGCGCCACCGGCCGCGTGGTCGAATATGCCGGCTCGGCGATGCGCAGCCTGTCGATGGAAGGCCGGATGACGGTCTGCAACATGTCGATCGAAGCCGGCGCCCGTGCCGGCCTGGTCGCCGTCGACGAGAAGACCATCGACTATCTGCGCGACCGCCCGATGTCGCCCAAGGGCGAGATGTTCGAGCAGGCCGCCGCCTATTGGCGGACGCTGGTCTCCGACGAAGGTGCGGTGTTCGACGACGAGATCACCATCGATGCCGCCAGCATCGTGCCGCAGGTGACCTGGGGCACCAGCCCGCAGGATGTGGCGCCGATCACCGGCAGCGTGCCGAACCCGGCCGAGATCGCCGACCCCATGCGCCGCGCGGCCATGGAGCGGGCGCTGACCTATATGGGCCTCGAACCCGGCACCCCGCTCGCCGCCGTGCCGGTGCAGAAGGTCTTCATCGGCTCGTGCACCAACGGCCGGATCGAGGATCTGCGCGAGGCGGCCGCCATCGCCCGGGGCCGCAAGGTCGCAGAGGGCGTGCAGGCGCTGGTCGTGCCCGGCTCGGGCCTGGTCAAGAAGCAGGCCGAGGCCGAGGGTCTGGACAAGATCTTCGTCGAGGCCGGTTTCGAATGGCGCGAGGCGGGCTGCTCGATGTGTCTTGCCATGAATGCCGACCGGCTGGGCGAGGGCGAGCGTTGCGCCTCCACCTCGAACCGCAATTTCGAGGGCCGGCAGGGCCGCGGTGGCCGCACCCATCTGATGAGCCCGTCGATGGCCGCTGCCGCCGCCATCTCCGGCACGCTCGCCGATGTGCGCGCCCTCTGAGCCCCGCTCTCTGAACTTCCGGCCGAAAGCCTGATCCCATGGACAAGTTCACGACCCTGACCGGCATCGCCGCGTCCTTCCCGCGGGTCAATATCGACACCGACCTGATCATCCCGAAACAGTATCTGACCACCATCAAGCGCACCGGCCTGGGGGTCGGCCTGTTCTCGGACGTCCGCTATGATCGCGACGGCAACGAGACCGGCGATTTCGTGCTGAACAAGGCGCCCTGGCGCGAGGCGAAGATCCTGCTCGCCGGCGACAATTTCGGCTGCGGCTCCAGCCGCGAGCATGCCCCCTGGGCGCTGCTCGATTTCGGCATCCGCTGCATCATCGCACCCAGCTTCGCCGACATCTTCTACAACAACTGCTTCAAGAACGGCATCCTGCCGGTCAAGCTGGACGAGGCCCTGGTGCAGAGCCTGATGCCGCTGGCCGAGAACCCCGAGACCGCGGTGATGACCGTGGATCTGGCGGCGCAGGAGATCCGCGCCCAGGGCCGCGAGCCGATCCGTTTCGAGATCGACGGTTTCCGCCGTCACTGCCTGCTCGAAGGCCTCGACGACATCGGCATCACGCTGACCTCGGAAGACCGGATCACCGCCTTCGAGGCGAAGCAGAAGGCCGCCCAGCCCTGGCTCTACGCCGCCGGCTGAACGACCGATCCGACCCTTGAGGAGGGCCGCGGCGGGGAGGCAAGACCCGGCCGCGGCCGTCTTCGATGCGACGACCGCTCCCCGGACGATCGCCCCCCATTCGAGACAGAAAGACGGACGCGACACATGGCCGCCAACAAGAAGCTGCTGATCCTGCCGGGTGACGGCATCGGCCCCGAGGTGATGGGCGAGGTTCGCCGCATCATCGGCTGGTTCGAAAAGGCCCGCGGGCTCTCCTTCGATATCGCGGAAGATCTCGTCGGCGGTGCCGCCATCGACGCCTACGGCACGCCGCTGGCGGACAAGACCCTGGACCTCGCCATGGGCGCCGATGCGGTGCTGCTGGGCGCGGTCGGCGGCCCGAAATGGGAGCCGCTGCCCTTCGAGATCCGGCCCGAGCGTGGCCTGCTGAAGCTGCGCAAGGAAATGCAGCTCTACGCCAATCTGCGCCCGGCGATCGTGTTCGACGAGCTGGCCGATGCCTCGACGCTGAAGCGCGAAGTGGTGGCCGGCCTCGACATCCTGATCATCCGCGAGCTGACCGGCGACCTCTATTTCGGCACGCCGCGCGGTGTGGAGACCCTGCCCGACGGCACCCGCCGCGGCATCAACACCATGGTCTACACCTCGCCGGAAGTCCGCCGCGTTGCGAAGATCGCCTTCGATCTGGCCCGCAAGCGCGGCTCGAAGGTCTGCTCGGTCGACAAGGCCAATGTGGTCGAGACCACCGAGATGTGGCGCGAAGAGGTCATCAAGCTCCATGGCGAGGGCTATGAGGACATCCAGCTCAGCCACATGTATGTCGACAACGCCGCCATGCAGCTGGTCCGCAATCCGAAGCAGTTCGACGTGATCGTCACCGGCAACATCTTCGGCGACATCCTGTCGGACGAGGCCGCGATGCTGACCGGCTCGCTCGGCATGCTGCCCTCGGCCTCGCTGGGCGATCCCGACGAGACCGGCCGCCGCCGCGCCCTTTACGAGCCGGTGCACGGCTCGGCCCCCGACATCGCCGGCCAGGGCATCGCCAACCCGCTCGCCACCGTGCTCAGCTTCGCCATGATGCTGCGCTATTCCTTCGACCTCGACGAGGCGGCGAACCAGGTCGAGCAGTCGGTCCGCAACGTGCTGGCGCGCGGCCTGCGCACCGGCGACATCATGCAGCCCGGCATGACCCGGGTCTCGACCCAGGCCATGGGCGAGGCGATCGTCGAGGAGCTGGCGAAGCTGGGCTGAGGCATCACGCCCCGGCCCCCAGCCGATCTTTACGACGACAGAACGGCGAAGCCCTTCCATCGGCAGGGCTCCGCCCCTATCTTGCGCCCGCAAGGCATCGGCGAGTTTCGCCGCTGCCCGGCGGGCGCAATGCCGTTCCGGAGCCCCTCCTCCCGGTAGCCTCCTCCCGGTAGCCTCCTCCCGGTAACGGGCCGGGGCCTCCCCGACGGCGCTTCCGCCCTTTTCAGACGAGATCGAAGGAAGACGTCATGGCCGATGTGATCGCGGTGATCGGTGCCGCCGGTGCCGCCGGACGCGAAGTGCTGCAGGTTCTAGCGGCCCGCGGAACCGGTGTCGAACGGGTCCGCGCGCTGGAGACCGAGGTTCAGCGCGGCGACGCCCTCACCTATGGCGACGACCACGAAGTGCCGCTCGTGAAGCTTGCCGATTTCGATTTCGCGGGCGTTGCGATCGCGATCTTCGCCGGCCTGCCGGCCATCGCCAGGGTGCACGGCCCCCGCGCCGCCGCCGCGGGTGCGGTGGTGGTCGACATGACCGGCGCCTATCGCAGCATCGACGGCGTGCCCCAGGCCCTGGTGCCGGTGAACCCGCGCGCGCTCAGGGCCTGGAGCCGCCACCGTGCCGTCGCCTGCCCGCCGGCTGCCGCCGTCGCGATCGCCATGGCGCTGAAGCCGCTGCATGCCCTGGTCCCCGTGACCGCCCTCTCCGCCACCGTGCTGCAATCCGTTTCGGGCGCCGGCAAGGCGGCGATGGACGAGCTGTTCGACCAGACCAAGGACATCTTCATCGGCAACCGCCGCGATCCCGAGCAGTTTCCGAAGCAGATCGCCTTCAACGTGATCGGCGCCGAGGCCGACGATGCCGCCACCGGCCGCACGCGGGAAGAGCACGAGATCGCCGGTGCCATCGGCGCCCTGCTCGGCCCCGCCATCGCCGCCCGGATCATCACCGCACAGGTGCCGGTGTTCATCGGCGACAGCATCGCGCTCTCCGTCACCTTCGAGCGCGCGATCGACCCGGCCGCGGCCTGGGCGGCGCTGCATGACGATCGCGATCTGGCGGTCACCGCCCCGGTGCCGGGCGGCGAGGCCGACCAGGATGCCGCCACCACCCCGGTCGAGATCGTCGGCGAGGCGCCGGTCTATGTCTCGCGCCTGCTGTCGGACCGGAGCGATGCGCGCACGCTCGATCTCTGGATCGTCGCCGACAACCTGCATCGCGGCCAGGCGCTGACCGCGGTCGAGATTGCGGAGACCCTGCTCCGCGACCACCTCACCCCCCGCCTGGGGAGCACCCCCGAGGCCTGATCCGGAGATCCATATGGGGCCGGCCGACCGTCTTGATCTTCCTGTGCCGGCCTTCCGCCCGGCCCCGCTCCGCGACGAGGCGGTCTATCCGGCAAGCGGCCTGCGCCCTGCCGGATTCGCGGCCCTCGACGGCGTCTTCGACGACGCGCTCTGCGATGCGTTGATCGCCGCCTTCGATGCCGTAGGCGGCCATACCGCCTCTCTGGTCAAGGGGGTGCAGTCGGCCGGAATCCGGCGGTCGCGGGTGCTGTGGTTCGATGCCGACAGCAGCCCCGACCCCGACCTCACCGCCGCGGTCGACCGGCGGATGGCCGAGGTGACGGCCCTGCTCAACCGCACCCGCTTCGGCTTCGCCCTCGACGGCTTCGACGAAGCCTTCCAGATCGCCCGATACGATGCCGAGATCGCCGGCGGCTATATCCGCCATGTCGACCGCGGCGAAGGCCCGCGCGCCCGGCGCCGCAAGCTCGGCATCTCGATCCAGCTCTCGGCGCCTAAGACCTATGACGGCGGCGATCTGATCCTGGAACCCCAGGCCGTGCCGATCACCGGCCCGCGCCGCCGGGGCACCGCCATCGCCTTTCCGTCCTATGTCGTCCACGAGGTCACGCCCGTCACCCGCGGCTGCCGCTACAGCTTCGTGGCCTGGGTGCACGGGCCCGGCTTCGTCTGATCCACGTCGACCTCCGTGGTTGACGAACCCACGCCTTGTTGAACTAATAGAGGCCTTCACCCGGGGAGTCCCGACAAGGGGCTGAGAGTCTGCTGGCGAAGGTTTCGAGACCTTGGCAGCGCAGAGACCCGCCGAACCTGATCCAGTTCATACTGGCGTAGGGATGGTGCACGCGTCTCGGCAGAGCTGCCGCAAGCCAGGCGTCTCAATCTATGCCCGGCTACGCTCCTTTGCCCGACCGCGTTCCGGAGCAATCTCCACCCGTCCGTCCGCGAACTGGGTCTCCACGCCGATGATGTGGAGCCTCGCTCATGCCGTCGACCGACCGGCCTGATGTCACGACCGACCCGACCGACACCCCCCTGGTGACCATGGGTCCCCTGCCCGCCTCGACGAAACGCCTGGTGCCGGGCCGCCTTCATCCCGAGATCCGGGTGCCCCTGCGCGAGGTTCACCTCGATCCCGCGTCCGGAGAGCCGCCGCTGCCGCTCTATGACGCCTCGGGCCCCTATACCGACCCCACGCGGACGCCCCGTCTGGAAGAGGGGCTGCCCCGGATCCGAACCCCCTGGATCCTGGCCCGCGGCGATGTCGAAGAGATCGACGGCGCCCCCCGGCCCACCCCCGATGCCCCCTCGCCCGGCCGCTGCCGGATGCCGGCCTTCCCGATCCGCCACCGGCCGCTTCGCGCCAGAGCGGGAGCGGCGGCCACCCAGCTCGCCTATGCCCGTGCCGGCATCGTGACGCCCGAGATGGAGTTCGTCGCCATCCGGGAAAACCTCGGCCGCGAGGATGGCCATATCACCCCGGATTTCGTGCGGGACGAAGTCGCATCGGGCCGCGCGATCATTCCCGCCAACGTCAACCATCCCGAAATCGAGCCGATGATCATCGGCCGGAACTTCCTGGTGAAGGTGAACGCCAATATCGGCAATTCCGCCGTCACCTCGTCGATGGCCGACGAGGTCGAGAAGATGGTCTGGGCCACACGCTGGGGCGCCGATACGGTCATGGATCTGTCGACCGGCCGCGACATTCACGGCATCCGGGAATGGATCCTGCGCAACAGCCCGGTGCCGATCGGAACGGTTCCGCTCTATCAGGCGCTGGAAAAGGTGGGCGGCATCGCCGAGGCGCTCGACTGGCCGGTCTATCGCGACACGCTGATCGAACAGGCCGAACAGGGGGTGGACTATTTCACCATCCATGCCGGGGTACGGGCCGCCCATATCCCGCTCACCGCCGGCCGGGTGACCGGCATCGTCAGCCGCGGCGGGTCGATCATGGCCCGCTGGTGCCAGTACCACCGGGCGGAAAACTTCCTCTACAGCCATTTCGACGAGATCTGCGACATCGCCCGGGCCTATGACGTGTCGTTCTCTTTGGGCGACGGGCTGCGGCCGGGATCGGTGGCCGACGCCAACGACGCCGCCCAGTTCGCCGAACTCGAAACCCTGGGCGAGCTTACCCGCATCGCCCGCGCCCGCGACTGCCAGGTGATGGTCGAAGGGCCCGGCCATGTCCCCATGCACAGGATCCGCGAGAATGTGGAACGGCAGGCGGCGCTCTGTGGCGATGCCCCCTTCTACACCCTGGGCCCGCTGGTCACCGACATCGCCCCCGGCTACGACCACATCACATCCGGCATCGGCGCCGCGATGATCGGCTGGTTCGGCACGGCCATGCTCTGCTATGTGACGCCGAAAGAGCATCTGGGCCTGCCCGACCGCGAAGACGTGCGCACCGGCGTGGTGACCTATCGCATCGCCGCCCATGCCGCCGATCTGGCCAAGGGCCATCCGGCCGCCCGGCTGCGCGACGACGCCCTGTCCCGCGCCCGGTTCGATTTCCGCTGGGAGGACCAGTTCAACCTGGCACTCGACCCCGACACCGCCCGGCGCCTGCATGACGAAACCCTGCCGGCCGCCGCCCATAAATCGGCCCGGTTCTGTTCGATGTGCGGGCCGACATTCTGTTCGATGCGCATCTCCCACGACATCCGCGCGGCTGCCCAGGCGGAAGGCTAGGCCGCGTGCAGGGCCCGGCGGCGATGGACGGCCAGCCCCAGCGCCGCCAGCACCAGCGGATAGATCACCGATCCGCCCTGGGCCAGGGCGAGGCCGGCCACCAGAACCACGCAGGCGGCGGCGAGCAGCCGGGTGCCCGGGCCTTCCGACAGCCGGAACAGCGCCGCCGCCGCAACCCCGTACAGGATCAGGAAATTCTGCCCGGCGATGCCGAGCAGGACATCGACCCGGCTGAAGCCGGCCGCGTCGGCGGCGATCACCGCCAGCAGCACCATGACCAGCACACCGGCCGCCCTGACCGGCTGGTCGCCCCGCAGGCCGGCCAGCGCCGACGGCAGGGTGCCGGCGCGGGCGAGGGCGAAAATCATCCGCGACACGCCCCAGATGGCGGCGGCCAGATTGGCCAGGATCATCACGGTCACGACCGCCGCCACCGCCCGGCCGCCGACAGCCCCGAACCGGCCATCCATGATCGCCGCGAACGGGGTCTCGAACCGGCCGTCCAGATCGCGGGTCTGGGCGATCCAGGCCATGACCAGGTAAAGCACCACCGCCACCACGAAAGACAGCGCCATCGCCCGCGGGAAATCCCGGGCCGGGTCGCGGAACTCCTCCGACAGGTTGGACGCGATCTCCCAGCCCGTGAAGGCGAAGAAGATCATCATGAACGGCGCCAGCGCCAGGGCCCAGTCGATCCGGTCGGGCAGCAGGGGCAGGGGTTGGGCGGCTTCCGGCACCAGCACCGCGCCGGCCACCGCAATTGCCCCCAGCAGCACCAGCAGCACGGCCGCCATCGCCTGGTTCACCCTGGCCGCCCCCGCGGCGGACAGCAGGTTCACCGCAAACCCCGCCGTCACCAGCCCCGCCGCCCAGGCATGCGGGCTGCCGCCCACCGCGCCCGCGGCATAATACCCGCCGGTCAGCGCGATCGAGGGCAGGCCGATCGCCACCGCCCCCAGCAGGATGAAGGACGAGGCCGGCGCCCAGGCGGGGCCGAAGGCGCGGGCGGCGAAATGGCCGATGCCGCCCGCATCCGGAAACCGCCGCCCCAGGATCACGAACACCGCAAGCAGTGGCAGGGCGGCGAGCGCACAGATGCCCCAGGCCAGCAGGGCATGATCGCCCGCCTGCCGCACCGCCAGGCCCGGCAGGATCAGCAGCCCTGCCCCCAGCACGATGTTCAGCATCACCGCCGCCCCTTTAAGCGGGCCCAGATTGCGTGCGAGTTCGCGGCCGTCCTCGCTCATGCCGTCCCTCCTCCTCCCAGCTCCACGATGCGGGGCGCGATCAGATAGACCACGCCCCCCTCCAGCGCTACCGAACCGTGGCGGATACCGGCCGGCAGCCGGATCACATCGCCCCGGCGGCAGACGGTCTCGGTGTTGCCGGACGCGTCCGCCCAATAGAATCGCAGGCTCCCCTCCAGGATCACCAGGGTCTCGTCCACCGGATGGGCATGCCAGGCATGTTCCTTGCCCGGCTGGTCACGCTGCACCTCGACCGCCCCCTGTTCCGGCATCAGCGTCCGGATCAGGTCAGGCAGGGCCGGCGGGGTCAGGTGGCGGGTCAGGATCTCGACCATGGCTCAGACCACCTCCGCATCGGTATCCCTGAGCCGCGCGAACGGGCAGGCGGGTGCCGGCCGGTTGGCGTCGTCCAGGAAATACTGGCGATGCTCGCGGGTCTCGGGTGCGCCATAGCGGCCGAGATCGGGCGAGGCCGGCAGCATGTCGAAAGCGACCAGCCGCCGCCGCACCTTGGCGAACGACGTCGCGGCGGCCTGTTCCGTCCCCAGGATTTTGTCGAACACCCAGCGCGGCTGGAAGGTCAGCATGAAGGTGCTGGACCGCCGGCTCTGGCGGGCGATATGGGCGGGGGTGTTGCAGACCACGAAGACCGGCTCGCCCGCGAAGCAGAACTCCCAGAGCGGTTCATCGGTGCCGGCCGGAATCTCCGCCGGCCAGGGCGCCGCATCGCGTCGGGCCAGCGCCGCCAGCAGCCCCCACATCCGCGCCCGGTATTCCTCGATCCCCGCCACGCGGCCGGGGCGGAAGAAGGCGACCAGAGAGGCATGGGGCCCGAAGCTGCGGGCCTCGGCCACGAAACGGCCCAGCGCCGCGGCCAGCCGGTCGGCCGCCGGCCCGTCGGGATCCGCGGCCTCGTCGTCGATGAACAGATAGCGCAGCTGGTCGGTCTCGAAGCCCTTCACCCCGAAGACGCAGGGGAAAGGCCGGACCGGACTGGAGATGGTGGCGGCGAATTCGTCATACACCACCCGCTGCCAGCTGCCTGCAGGCAGCCGGCCGGCAAGATCGTCGCGCGACAGATAGGGCGCGGGTGCAGCGGACATCGGTCCCGTGTCGAACATGATGTCTTCCCATGACTGGCGATGGCGGGGGTGCGGCCGCAGGCCCCGCAAATCGACGTCCCCACATCGATTTGGAAGCTACAAGTTGCGACCGCAGTCACCGCACACTTAACCGTTGCATTGCTCGCCAGACCAGAGTTCAAATTGAACACTTCATACCATAATGAAACCCCTGGGCAATAACCAGGGGGCACGCATCCGCACCGGAACCCATGATCATGTCTCAGGACCAGGCCTCACCCGGCCGGCGCCGCGACGCGCCGGAGCCGTCCCTGAGCGAGACCGATCTGCAGCTGATCGACCTGCTGCGCGAGGATGCCCGCCGCAGCATCAGCACGCTGGCCGCCCTGATCGGCACCTCGCGTCCCGCCATCCGCCGCCGGATCGATCGCCTGCAGGCGCAGGGGGTTATCCGCCGCTTCACGGTCGAAACCACCCTGCCGGCAGCCACCACCGCAGATCGCGGCATCGACGCCCTGTTCTCGATCGTCGCCCGCACCGGCAGCCATCGCGGCCTGCTCGCCACCATCCGTCAGCGCCCGGAATGCCGCGCCGCCTGGGCGGTGACCGGCACGCCCGACCTGATCATCATCGTCCACTGCCTGTCGGTCGCAGCCCTCGACGGCCTGCGCGACCACCTGGCCCGGCACACCGCGGTCAAGTCGGTCTCGACCGCGGTGATCCTGGACGGCTGGCAGCGCGACGGCTGAGGCAAGGGCAGGCCGACGTCAGAGCGGATGGACCCCGACCGCACGGTAATCGGCGGCCAGCATCGCCTCCTGCGCCGCCACCAGGGCCAGTTCCGGCCCGCCCAGCTTGCGGCTTTCCTCCACCACCGCCCAGGTGGCGGCGACGGCCCGGCGGATGGCGCGGGCCAGGTCGCGATGGGTCAGCCAGTCGGCGAGCAGCACGGCCGAGAACATGTCGCCGGTGCCCGAGAAATGGACCGGCACCAGCGGGGTCTCGATCCGGAAGCGGCCGGCGCGGCCGACCGCGATCACCTCCACCGACCCCGCCGCCGTCTCGGCAACCTTGACCGAGGTCGCCACCGCCATCTCGGGCCCCATGGCCGCCAGCCGGTCCAGCGCCTCGATCACCTCGGCGCGGGTGCGGGTGTGGCGGCCGGTCAGGTGGTCGAGTTCGAAATGATTGGGCACCACCAGATTGGCGCGTGGCAGCAGGTGTTCGACCATCGCCTCGGCCACGCCCGGCTGGACATAGCGCCCGCCCGGATAGTCGCCGATCACCGGATCGAACAGGTAGAAGGCCCCGGGCACCCGCCGGCGGACGCGGTCCACCGCATCCGCCGCCACGGTCACCTGGCCGGCGCTGCCGAAATAGCCGGTCAGCACCGCCCGCACGAAACCGAGCCCGCCGCCCGCCTCTTCGGGCAGGGCGTCCAGCCCCTCGACGATGCCACGCATCTCGGTCTCGTCGACCACGGTGCCTCGCCAGCCGGGATAGCGGGGGTTGCTGCTGAACCGCACCGTGTCGATCGGGCAGACCTCCTGGCCCAGCCGCTCCAGCGGCAGTGTGGCGGCACAATTGCCGACATGGCCGAAGCTCACCCGTGACTGGATGCTGAGGACAGTCATCGGCGGTACTCCCAAAACGCAGGGTCCGGCAGCGCATGCGGCATCGCGCGGGCTGCACCGGACATAGAGGGGATCAGGGGCGGGAGACGGAAGTCGGGGGTGGCGACCGGCTTCCGGCGGCAGCCCGTGTTCGCAGGCGCCGCGGACCTGGATGCTTGCACGGCCGGGCCGGAGGCTTCAACCCCTGCGCACCGTCGGCGGCTGCAGCCCGGACCTGCACCTCCTGCAGGCGCGGGTCGGCAACTTTGTTGCGCTGCGGAACGGATCTGCGCAACGCTTTCGCAGCGGCACAAGGTGGTTTATAGTCGCGCGCGAGCCGGCCGGGCCTTCTTCCCGTCCCGCCGCACGGATCCCTGCCCGCGGATCCGGCGCCGCGGGTGCGGCCTTCTCGGGGTCCGGCCGGGGATCGCCTTTCCGCCATTCACCCCAGCCACGGAAGCCCGCGACATGGCCAAGACCAATCGTCCCCGCCGCAGCATGCTTTATATGCCGGGTGCCAATACCCGCGCCCTCGACAAGGCCCGTAGCCTCGCGGCCGACGCGCTGATCCTGGACCTGGAAGACAGCTGCGCGCCGGATGCGAAGGATGCCGCCCGCGCCAATGTGGTGGCGGCGCTGGCCGAAGGCGGCTACGGCAATCGCGAGCTGATCATGCGCGTGAATGCGCTCACCACCCCCTGGGGCCATGCGGATCTGGTCGCGGCGGCGAAGAGCGGCGCCCATGGCGTGCTGGTCCCCAAGGTCGACGGCGCCGAGGGCGTGCGGCAGGCGGAAGCCGTGCTGCGCGATGCGGGTGCGCCCGACGATCTGAAGCTGTGGGTGATGATGGAAACCCCGCTCGCGATCCTGAGGGCCGAGGAAGTCGCCGGCGCCACCCCGCGCCTTGCCGGCCTGGTGCTCGGCACCTCGGATCTCGCCAAGGATCTCCACTGCGCCCATACCCCGGAGCGCCTGCCCTTCCTCGCCAGCCTGTCGCTGTGCATCCTGGCCGCCCGCGCCTTCGACCTCGCGGTCATGGACGGCGTGCATCTGGATCTGGACGACGAAGAGGGCTTCGCCCGCGTCTGCCGCCAGGGTGCGGAACTCGGCATGGACGGCAAGACCCTGATCCATCCCAAGCAGCTCGCCGCCGCCAACGAGGCCTTCGGCCCGTCGGAAGCCGATATCGCCAAGGCCGGGAAGATCATCGCCGCCCATCAGGCCGCGGTTGCCGAGGGCAAGGGCGTGGTCGTGGTCGACGGCAAGCTGGTCGAGAACCTGCATGTGGTCGGCGCCCGCCGCCTGCTCGACATGGCAGAGCAGATCAAGACCCTGGGCTGAGGCGGAACCGATGGCACAGAAGACCAATCCCGGCCGCTTCTTCGAAGACTTCACCCTGGATGAGGAAATCGTTCACGCCACCCCGCGCACGGTGACCGAGGGCGACCAGTCGCTGTATACCGCGCTCTACGGCACCCGCTTCGCGGTGAATTCCTCGGCCGAATTCGCCCGCGGCCTGGGTCTCGGCGGCGCGCCGATCGACGATCTGCTCGTCTTCCACGTCGTCTTCGGCAAGACCGTCCCCGACGTCTCGCTGAACGCGGTCGCCAATCTGGGCTATGCCGGCGGCCGGTTCGGCGTGCCGGTCTTTGCCGGCGACACGCTTTCCACCCGCTCCACCGTCATCGGCCTCAAGCCCAACGGCAACGGCCAGACCGGGGTGGTCTGGGTGCGCTCCACCGGGCGCAATCAGCGGGGCGAGATGGTGCTGGACTACGTCCGCTGGGTGATGGTGAAGCGCCGCGCCCCCGGCACCGACGTCTCGGCCACCCATGACTGCCCGCCCGCCGATCTGCCCAGGGCGGTCGATGCCGCCGATCTGGTGGTGCCGACCGGGCTGGATGCCCGCGGCTTCGATTTCGCCCTCTCGGGTGAACCGCACGCCTTCGAGGACTACAGCCCCGGCGAGCGCATCGATCATGTCGACGGCATGACCATCGAAGAGGCCGAGCATCAGATCGCGACGCGCCTCTATCAGAACACCGCCAAGGTCCATTTCAACCAGCTGGAAGCCAATGGCAACCGCTTCGGCCGGCGGCTGATCTATGGCGGTCACATCATCAGCCTGGCCCGGTCGCTGTCGTTCAACGGCCTGGCCAACATCGTCCGGGTGGCGGCGATCAATGCCGGTGCCCATGCCAACCCCACCTTCGCCGGCGACACCATCCACGCCTGGTCCGAAGTGATCTCGGCCGACGCCCTGCCCGGGCGCACCGATCTGGGTGCATTGCGACTGCGTCTCATTGCCACAAAGAATCGGGCCGCCGCCGACTTCCCGCTCAAAGATGCCGACGGCAAATATCTTGCCGACGTCGTTCTCGACCTAGATTACACCGTGCTGGTGCCGCGCCGCGGCTGAACAGCACCGCCGCCCACAACCTTCGGGCGCCCGGTTCCGGCCCCCTGTGCCTGCGCATGGCACGGGGGGTGCGACTTTCGCCGGGCTTTCGTTGACTTGGGCGGCGGGTGGGCCTATTCAGTACGGCGTGACGAAAGGCGTGCGTTTTCAAGCCGTAAACGTTGAGCCGCCCGGCGGGGTACCCTCGCCATGCCGGGACGAGCCCCTGGAGTGCAGGTTCTAGAAGCCCATGGCCAAGACCGACAACCGACCGCTTTCGCCGCATCTGCAGGTCTACCGCCTGCCGCTGACGGCGCTCATGTCGATCTCGCACCGCGCCACCGGCGTGGCGTTGAGCGTCGGCACCCTGCTGCTCGCCTGGTGGCTGATCGCCGCCGCGACGGGCGCTGAGTCTTTCGAAACCGTGCAGGGCTTTCTTGGCTCGTGGTTCGGCATGCTGCTGATGTTCGGATGGAGCCTGGCGCTGTTCTACCACATGGCGAACGGCATCCGGCACCTGGTCTGGGATGCAGGCTACGGCTTCGACATCAAGCAGGCCGAGAAGATGGGCCGCATCGTGCTGGTCGCCGCCGGCGGCCTGACCCTGCTGGCCTGGATCATCGGCCTGTCGGTCTGATGGGCGAGAAAAGACTGCAGAAACTGCGGCTGGTTCGAGGACGATCAAGATGAGCTTGCGCAATCCCCTCGCCCGCGTTCGCGGGCTGGGCTCGGCTAAAGAAGGTGTCCAGCACTGGTGGCTTCAGCGGGTGACCGCCATGGCCATGGTGCCGTTGACCCTGTGGTTCGTGATTTCGGTGATCGCGCATCTGGGCGCCGGCCGGCTGGAGATGGTGGACTGGATGTCCTCGCCGGTCTCCGCCGCACTGATGATCGCTTTCCTGGTCAGCCTGTTCTGGCATGCGAAACTGGGCCTGCAGGTCGTCATCGAGGATTACGTGCACAACGAGGCATGCAAGATCGCGTCGCTGACCGCCATGACCTTCGCCGTGGTCATCGTCGGCATCGCCTGCGTCGTCTCGGTGCTGAAGCTCGCCTTCGGAGGCTGAACGCGAAATGACCACGGCTTACAAGATCATCGACCATGAATACGACATCGTGGTCGTCGGCGCCGGCGGCGCCGGTCTGCGTGCGACCATGGGCATGGCCGCGAAGGGTCTGAAGACCGCCTGCATCACCAAGGTGTTCCCCACCCGCAGCCACACCGTGGCGGCGCAGGGCGGCATCTCGGCCGCGCTCGGCAACATGGGCGAGGACGACTGGCGCTGGCACATGTACGACACCGTCAAGGGGTCGGACTGGCTGGGCGACCAGGACGCCATCGAATACATGTGCCGCGAGGCGATCCCCGCGATCATCGAGCTCGAGCATTTCGGCGTGCCGTTCTCGCGCACCGAAGAGGGCAAGATCTACCAGCGCCCCTTCGGCGGCATGACCACCCGCTTCGGCCAGGGCCGCGCCCAGCGCACCTGCGCCGCCGCCGACCGCACCGGCCACGCCATCCTGCACACCCTCTACCAGCAGGCCCTGAAGAACGACGCCGAGTTCTTCATCGAGCATTTCGCGCTCGACCTGATCATGGACGACGAGGGTGCCTGCCGCGGCGTGATGAGCTGGGATCTGGCGACCGGCATCCTGCACCGCTTCCGCTCGCATCTGGTCGTGATCGCCACCGGCGGCTACGGCCGGGCCTATTTCTCCTGCACCTCGGCCCATACCTGCACGGGTGACGGCAATGCGATGGTGCTGCGCGCGGGCCTGCCGCTGCAGGACATGGAGTTCGTGCAGTTCCACCCGACCGGCATCTACGGCGCCGGCTGCCTGATCACCGAGGGCGTGCGCGGCGAGGGCGGCTATCTCACCAACTCCAATGGTGAGCGCTTCATGGAGCGCTACGCCCCCTCGGCCAAGGATCTTGCCTCGCGCGACGTCGTCAGCCGCGCGATGACCATCGAGATCCGCGAGGGCCGCGGCGTCGGCAAGCGCAACGACCACATCCATCTGCACCTGGAGCATCTCGACCCCGAGATCATCCATCAGCGCCTGCCGGGCATCGCCGAAACCGCGAAGGTGTTCGCGGGTGTCGACGTGACCAAGGAGCCGATCCCGGTGCTGCCGACCGTCCACTACAACATGGGCGGCATTCCGACCAATCATCGCACCGAGGTCGTCCGTCCCACGGCCGGCAATCCGGACGAGGTCGTGCCCGGGCTGATGGCGATCGGCGAGGCGGCCTGCGTGTCGGTGCACGGCGCCAACCGTCTGGGCTCCAACTCGCTGCTCGACCTGGTGGTGTTCGGCCGCGCGGCCGCGATCCGCGCCGCCGAGATCGTCACCCCCGGCCAGCCGCACAAGGCGATCGGCGCCGATGCCTCGGAACGGGCGATCGCCCGCTTCGACAAGCTGCGCCATGCCAACGGCACCGTCTCGACCGCGGAGCTCCGCGACGAGATGCAGCGGACCATGCAGAACAACTGCGCCGTCTTCCGCACCGGCGAGGTGCTGGAAGAGGGTCTGGCCGAGATGCACAAGATCTACGCCCAGCGCGACAACCTCCGCGTCACCGACCGCTCGCTGGTCTGGAACTCGGATCTGGTCGAGACGCTGGAGCTGGACAATCTTCTGGGGCAGGCGCTGGTCACCATCGCCGGTGCCGCCAACCGGCCGGAAAGCCGGGGCGCCCATGCCCGCGAGGATTATCCGGACCGCGACGACAAGGACTGGATGAAGCACACCGTCGCCTACTGCTCGGACGAGGGCGAGGTCGCCTTCGACTATCGCCCGGTGCATATGACGACGCTGACCAACGAGGTCGAGGTGTTCCCGCCGAAGGCGCGCGTCTACTGACGCCGCCTTAACGACCCCACGTCGACCGAGGACGAGACGAGCGATGGCCCAGTTCCGGCTTCCCAAGAATTCGCAGATCCGCCAGGGCAAGACCTACAAGGCGGACGGCGCGAAGAACGTCAAGGTTTTCAAGATCTACCGTTGGAACCCCGACAGCGGCGAGACGCCGTCGGTGGATACCTACGAGGTCGATCTCGATCATTGCGGCCCGATGGTTCTGGACGCGCTGATCAAGATCAAGAACGAGGTCGATCCGACCCTCACCTTCCGCCGCTCCTGCCGCGAAGGCATCTGCGGCTCCTGCGCCATGAACATCGACGGCGGCAACACGCTCGCGTGTCTGAAGCCGATCGAGGACGTGGCGGGCGAGGTGAAGATCTACCCCCTTCCCCACATGCAGGTGGTGAAGGACCTCGTTCCCGACATGACCAACTTCTACGCCCAGTATGCGTCGATCAAGCCCTGGCTGCGCAGCCAGAGCCCGGCGCCGGCGCGCGAACGCCTGCAGAGCCCCGAAGAGCGCGAGCAGCTCGACGGTCTCTACGAGTGCATTCTCTGCGCCTGCTGCTCGACCAGCTGCCCCAGCTACTGGTGGAACAGCGACCGCTATCTGGGTCCGGCGATCCTGCTCCAGGCCTATCGCTGGCTGGCCGACAGCCGCGACGAGGACACCGGCGACCGCCTCGACACGCTCGAGGATCCGTTCCGCCTGTATCGCTGCCACACCATCATGAACTGCGCGAAGACCTGCCCCAAGGGCCTGAACCCGGCCAAGGCGATCGCGGAGATCAAGAAGATGATGGTTGCCCGCCGCTGAGGCGGGACGATGATCGCCCGCCGCTGAGGCGGGACGATGATCGCCCGCCGCTGAGGCGGGCTGCCTGCCATCGGTCCATGAAAACGGCCGGCCCTGGTGACGGGGCCGGCCGTTTTCATTCCGTCACAGACAGGGCTTGCGCCCCTGCCCCTCTTCGGATAAGGTCCGCGCCGTCCCGAGCGGAGAGGTGCCAGAGTGGTCGATCGGGGCGGTCTCGAAAACCGTTGTGCGCGCGAGCG
The DNA here is from genome assembly GCF_039634785.1 of Tistrella mobilis. NCBI lineage: Bacteria > Pseudomonadati > Pseudomonadota > Alphaproteobacteria > Geminicoccales > Geminicoccaceae > Tistrella > Tistrella mobilis. Next base: position 175,645 of record NZ_JBBIAB010000001.1, read on the forward strand.
TACCGTGGGTTCGAATCCCACCCTCTCCGCCATTCGCTCCCGCCGGTTCCGGCGGTGAACGGACGACCGGTTTCGAACGGCCCGGCGCTGCAAAGTGCCGGGCCGTTTCGTATTCAGGACCGATCGTCCCGGGCGGCCCTGGCATAGAGCCGGGTGAACGGCGCCGCGGTCAGCCCATGGGCAAGAATGGAGCCGGCGATCAGGAAGCTGGTGATCGGCCAGAGCCGCGGATCCGCCAGTTCGCGATGGGCCGCACCGGCATAGAACATCGCCGACAGGCCGATCGGGCCGAACCAGCCATAGAACCAGACATCGCGCGGCGCCCGGAAGGGGCGCGGGTCGACCCCGTCGCGTGCCTGATCCGCCGCCGAAGGTGCCGGCCGTCCCGCGCCGGGCTTCAGCAGCACATAGAGCAGCCAGATCGCGGGCAGCCGCCGGAAGGCCAGCACCAGGCCGAGCGCCAGCAGGCCGGCCCCCCAGATGCCGCCCCACGCCCCCCAGGGCACCGCCATCGCGAACAGCATCAGGGCAGGCACCATGGCCAGATTGTTGCCGCCCTCCTCGTACTGGTCCGCCGCCTCGCGCACCTCGTCGCCCAAGGCCGTCGCCAGGGCCAGCCCGGCCAGGAAGGCGGCCCAGATGCTGTCGGTGTCGATCAGCTTCATCAGGCCCAGCAGCCCGACCATGAATGTCAGGCTGGCCAGCATCAGCGAGCGGCGGCCGATCTGCCCCGCCGCTCGCGCGGCCTTCAGCGCCCGGCCGGCCCCGTGGCCGAGCCCGAGCCCGATCACCCCGGCCGCCACCACCTGCCAGAGCCCGACCCGCAGCAGCCAGTCGCCCCAGCCGGGGCCGCCCCAGCCGTCGGTCGCATCATGAAGCAGCAGGATCGGCAGAAACATGAACAGGAAGGCCAGCCCGTCATTGCCGCCCGATTCGAAGGACAGCATCTGCCGGATCCGCGCCGGGATATGCCGTTCGGCGAAGGGGCCGGTAACGATCGACGAGGCGATCACCGGGTCGGTCGGGGTCAGGATCGCGCCGATCACCGCCGCGACCAGCAGCGGCAGGCCGAAGATCCAGACGACGATCATCGTGGTCACCACCCACATGCCGGCCATGGCCACCAGCACCAGAACGCCGCCGGTGCCGAGCAGGCTGCGGATATCCCGCCCCCTCAGCCTGAGGGCGATCGAGGCGACGCCGAAGCCGACGGCGAACCAGCACAGGGTCTCCATCAGGCCGAGCAGCTCGTCGCGGGGCATCACCTGCCCGAAGATCAGGCGATGCAGGGCGCCCGCCGCCAGCGCCAGCAATGGCGGGGCAATCACACGCTTCATCCGCTTGCCCGTCAGGCCCAGCAGCCAGATGGTGGCGCCGGCCAGAAGAACAAAGGCGAAGAAGGCAGGGCTGTGCATGACGGAAATCCCGTGGGCGCGCGCGGAAGAGACGTGGTCGGGGCTTGTCCGGCTAATCCCGCCACGCCTGCCGATGTTCCGCCCTCACCCGACCTGGCAGCCCTCCGCCTTCACCACCCGCCGGGTGGAGGCGGGATGGCGGCCGAGCAGTGCCGTCGGCCGCACCGGCCGCGCCACCAGCCCGCCCCCGCAATTCGGGCAGATCCCGCCAAGCCGGCCCCCGGCGCAGCTCTCGCAGAAGGTGCATTCGAATGAACAGATGAAAGCCCCCGGCGCATCCGCCGGCAGGTCCACATCGCAGCACTCGCAGCCGGGTCGCATGTCGAGCATCAGGCAGCCTCCCTTATCCTGACAGGGCCCCCATGGCCCCGCTGCCCCAGGATGGGGCCGGTCCGCACGACCGGACAAGGCGGCGTAGCCCACTTTTCCGGTCGCAGGCGCCTCAGCCGCGCACCAACGAAATCAACGGCTCGAAGGCATAGAGCGCCGGTCGTCGCCCAGCCGCTGGTTCCAGCGTGTTTAACAGGCCCGCATCAAGCAGATTCTTGGTAAATTTATGTGCTGTCGGCGCAGGAATGCCGGATCGACTGGTGAACGTATTGTTCCGAAACACCGGGCGCGTAAAAATAAAATCAAGAGCCGTAATGGCCCACTTTGAGGACAATGTTTCCCTGAAGTGGCCTTTCATTTCCTCATAGAGCGTTCGGATCTGCTCGGCTTTTTCCAGATTCTGCCGCGCCTGGGACTCGATTGCCGTCAAAAAGAATACGACCCACTCTTCCCATTTTCCGGAAGCAGAGACGTATCTCATGCGATCAATATATTCATCTTTGTTTTGTTCGAAGAACTCGCTGATATAAAAATACGGCTCGGAAATCTTGCCGGATTTCCAAAGCATCAATGGGATCAGCATGCGGCCGATACGGCCGTTCCCGTCCTTGAAAGGATGCAGTGCTTCGAACTCCAGGTGTGCGATGGCAGTGCGGATGTGAATTTCGCAGTCGTCATCCTTCAAAAAATCGAAAAAGCGATCCAGGCCTTCATCCAGTCGCTGCGGGCTGATGGGAATAAACAGAATCTTCCGGCTCCCCCGATCCGCCAGATAATTCTGCTCTGTCTTAAATTCACCGGGGGAAAGATGCGACCCTCGGCCAAAACCGAGCAGAACCTTATGTGCAGAACGAATCAACCACTTTGACAGGGGTGCCCCATCCTTCATGGAATCCTGCGCCATCTTCATGGCCCGGCCGTATAGAAAAACCTCGATCGTTTCGCTGCGGGCGTTCGTATGCTCGACGTCGCCATCATCCTCCTGCTCCGCTTCCAGGCGCAGAACTTCATCAAGAGTGCTGACAGTCCCTTCCATGCGGGATGAAATCACAGCCTCGCGGCTGCGGAGGGGCGCCAGCAGAATATCGCTGCTGTGCATGCCCTTGAGCATCTGATCGTAACGGGCCAGTGCTGCCGCAGCCTCCGACATGGGCTTGATCAACCGTGCGTGATCGAGCATCCGCGGCGGAAACCGATCATAGTGATACTGAACGGCATCGCTCGGATCGAAACCGGCGGGAGAGCGGGCGTCATTCATGTTGGCTCTCGCTTTTCGGCTTATTCGAAACACAACTGCGTTAGCGTCGACTCTGAGAGAAGCAAAACATGTTGTCTATCGAATTTTCCCAACCGTGATAGACAAAATCGTTTGTGTCTCGTATCTGAGAGGCCAACGGAGTTGAGTCTCTGCGGCGCGCGAAAACGAGAGGCAATCCCCCACCGCCCGTAACAACTCCCACCTTGCACAATCCGCCGCCCGCGCCTAGTCTTGCCTCCCCCAAAACCGCATAAGCCATTGATTTCCCTGAAATCACTCTGGCGACATGCCGGAACGGGCCCTTCGACCTCGGAGACAGGACCATGCGGCAGATCACGGACGGGGTGCTCGGCCTCGATTTCGGCACCACCAACAGCGTCGCGGCACTGGCCACCGCGCCCGGGGTGTCGGAGCTTGTCGAGTTTCAGGGGGCGAAGGCGACCGGGGCCGTGTTTCGTTCGGCGCTGTGCTACTGGCAGGACGATGAGGTGAAGGGCGGCATTGCCCACGAGGCCGGTCCCTGGGCCATCGCCGAGTATCTGGCCTTTCCGCAGGACAGCCGCTTCATCCAGTCGTTCAAGAGCGTGGCCGCCACCCCGCTCTTCGAACACGCCACCATTTTCGACAAACGCTACCGCTTCGAAGAGCTGGGCCGGATGTTCCTGGGCCGCCTGACGGCCCATGCCGGCGGCCGGCTCGACCGGCGGCCGGAGCGGATCGTGGTCGGCGTGCCGGTGGAATTCGCCGGCTTCCGCGCCGATCCCGCCCTCGCCCGCGAGCGGTACGACCGCATGTTCGAGACCTTCGGCACCCGCATCCACTATGTCTACGAGCCGCTGGGCGCCGCCTTCAGCTATGCCGCGGGTCTGGACCACGCCGCCACGCTGCTGGTGGCCGATTTCGGTGGCGGCACCAGCGACTTCTCGGTCGTGCGGGTGGCGGAGCCGGGTGCCGCGCGGCGCTGCCTGCCGCTCGGCTCGGCCGGTATCGGCATCGCCGGCGACCGGTTCGACTATCGCATCCTCGATCGGCTGGTGCTGCCCTTCCTCGGCAAGGGCGGCCGCTACCGCTCCTTCGACAAGGTGCTCGACATCCCCTTGAGCTTCTTCTCGGATTTCGGCGACTGGTCGAAGCTCGCCCTGATGCGCAATCCGAAGACCATGGATGCGCTGGAGCGCCTGCGCCGCGCGGCGCTGGACCCCGAGGCGGTCGGCCGGATGATCACGGTGATCGAGAACGAGCTCGGCTACCCGCTCTATGACGCGGTCGGCCAGGTGAAGCGCAGGCTCTCCACCGAGACCGAGGCCGATTTCACCTTCAGCGCCCCCGGCCTCGACATCAATGCCCGGGTCACCCGCGCCGAGTTCGAGGACTGGATCGCCGAAGACGTCGCCCGCATCGCCGCCACCGTCGACACCGCCCTCGCCAAGGCGGAGGTGGAGGCCGCCGCCATCGACCGGGTGTTTCTCACCGGCGGATCGTCGCTGATCCCCGCCATCCGCCGGCTGTTCGAAGACCGCTTCGGCCGCGAGCGCATCGCCACGGGCAACGAGCTCACCTCCATCGCCCACGGCCTCGCCCTGATCGGCCAGGAAGAGGACGTGACGGAGTGGGCGGTCTGAGTCGACCGTGACCTGACCGGTTTTACGCCTCCACCAAGCCCGGCCAGAAATGGCTGTCGGGCAGCTTCCGGGCGCCGAAGATCGCCTGGCCGACGCGCACCACGGTCGCGCCTTCTTCGATCGCGATCTCGAAATCGCCCGACATGCCCATCGACAGCTCGTCGAGGGACAGCCCGGCCGGGGCGTCCTGACGCAGCCGGTCGCGCAGATCGCGGAGCAGCACGAAGCAGCGCCGCACCCGGGCGGCCTCGGCCGAGAACAGGGCGAGCGTCATCAACCCGCGCACCTTGAGCGCGCTGAAAGCCGGCAGCTCCTTCAGGAAACCCGCCACATCTTCCGGCGGCAGGCCGTATTTGCTCACCTCGTCGGAGGTGTTCACCTGCACGAAGACGTCGAGACTGCGGCCTTCGATCTGCAGGCGGCGATCCAGCGCTTCGGCTGCCCGCAGATTGTCCAGCGCCTGGAATTCCGCGGCAAAGCGCGCCACCAGCTTGGCCTTGTTGGTCTGCAGATGACCGATCACCGACCATTGAAGATCGGTCAGATCCGCCATCGCCTCCCATTTGCGCGCAGCTTCCTGAACCTTGTTCTCGCCCAGCAGCCGGCAGCCGGCGGCATGGGCCAGGCGGATATGCGCCTCGTCCATGGTCTTGCTGACCGGCAGCAGGCGCACCGTCGCCGGATCCCGCCCCACCCGCGCCGCCGCAGCGGCGATGCGGGCATGCACCGCCGCCAGATTCTCCCGGAAATCCTCGACCGATTCGGCGCGCGGCCAGCGGTCGTGAAGATCGTGGCGGGTCTCTGTGTCGAGAACGGAGGTGTCGGTCATCGCTAAGGCCTCGTCTGATCGGCGCAGCGGCGCGCCGGCCCGGACATGCCGGACATGTCCGGCCGCCATCATCGACCCGAATTCGCCTCATGCCAAATAGAATATTGACCTAGGTCAATATTCAGGCCTGTCGTCCGAGCAGCGGCGCCAGGGCCGCGATCCCGGCATCGATCCGGTCGAAGCCGAGCGGGCGTGTCAGCCGCCAGACCGGCAGCCGGGCCGCCAGATTGAAGCTGAAGGCCCTGAGCCCCGTCACCCCCAGCAGCGCCTGGGACAGGCCCGGACGGTAAAGCGCGCCATGGATGGCGCGGATGGCATCCAGCCCGGTCAGCCGATCCAGACGCGCCGGCATCTGGGGATCGGGGGCCGCAGCCAGCTCCACCAGGGCAGTCAGCGGCCCGGGCGCACGGTCGGGCCTGCCCCTGCCGCCCAGCGGCAGCAGGGCGCCGCTCTTGCTCCGTCCTTCCACCGGCACCCAGTCGCCATGCCCAAGACCGAAAGCCGCGATCGCCTCATCCGACAGCCGGAGCCGTGGCACCCCCGGCCAGCCGGCGACGGTGGTCGCAGGCCCCGTCCGTATCAACCCGGCCACATCGTCGATCTGCAGCAGATCGTCGGCGAGCAGGGCGTGGCCGCGAGAGAGCAGCGCCCCGGCCATGGTCGACTTGCCGGCCCCCGACGGCCCGGTAATCGCAACCAGGCCCGAGGCCGTCCGCAGGCTCGCCACATGCAGCGGCATCAACCCGCGCTGCAGCAGCACGGCGGCGAAGACGCTGCCGTAAAGCCAGTTGAGCAGCCGATCCGGGTGGCTGTCGTGGTCGGGCCCGGGTGCCACCCCGATCGACCGTCCGCCGCGGACCAGATAGCGGCCCGCCTCCCCCAGGGAAAACAGCACCTCGTCGCCGGATGCCTGCCACAGCAGGCCGGTCTTGTGGGGGTCGGGCAGAGCCTCGGGCACCGCTTCCAGCCGCAGCCTCACGGCGGTCGCATCGAAACCGGCGGGATCGGCAGGGGTGACGGCATCGCTCACCAGATCCGGCAGTGCCAGATCCGAGACCAGCCCGAAGGCGCCGTGACGATACCGGTACATCGGATCCCGCTCGTGGTTCTTGTCCGGACAGAGGCTTAACACGCAAGAGGGGCCGCTGTCGACGCGGCGGCGCCGATGGCATGTCACGATGTGCGCACCGGGCGTGCTAGACTATCGGCAATCCCCGCAGAGAGGAGATGCCATGCCCGAGGCCGCCTTTACCCATCTCGTCGCTTCTCGCGAGGGGCTCTATGTCGCAGGGATCGCCGGCTGCGAGCGCCGCCGGGACGGGCTCTATTTCGGCGCCACCATCCGCGACGGCGCGGCCTGGGTGTTCGAGACGCTGGACGAGGATCTGCACGCCCGCACCAATCGGGGCCGGATCCTGCGCATGACGATCGATCCGGCGACCACCGCCTTCGGCCCGGCCGAGGTGGTGGCGGACGGGCTCGACAATGGCTGCCATCAGATCGATTTCGTCCGCGGCCGTCTGGTGGTGGTCGACACCTATCGCCAGAAACTGCTCGTCTTCCGCGAGGATTTTTCGGAGGTCGACCTCCATTATCCGGCCGGACGGGCCGATGCCGATGCCAAAGACGATCCCGGCTATGTGCATATGAACGGGATCGGCGGCGACGGACGCGATCTCTATGTGCTGCTCAGCCATGCCGGCGTTCAGCCGGCGCGACCATCCGAAGTCCTTCGGCTCGATGCGCAGTTCAATCAGGTGGAGCGCTTCACGCTCCCGGGGCTGATGTGCCACGATCTGGTGGTGCTGGAAGACGGGCGGCTGATCGCCAACGGCTCGATGGGCGGTTTTCTGATCGACCGCCAGGGCATCATCGCCCAGATCGACAATCTGCTCACCCGCGGCCTGTCGATCGGGACGGACGATGTCGTGATCGGCAGCTCCACCTTCGGCGATCGCGAACGCCGGATCGCCGCCACCGGCCGGCTCACCTTCACCGGCCGCGACCTCGCGCTCCGCGCCCGCTATGACCTGCCGGCCGCCCCCACCCAGATCCGACGTCTGGATGGGCGCGATCTCTCAATCTTCGACTATCGCGCCATGACCGGAAACTGAGCCGGCCTCAAACCCAGCCCCAGGCGTCCAGACGCAGAACCCGGCCCTCCACCGCCCGGTGAAGCAGGCGGGGGCTTCGGCCGGCGCCGGCGCCGGCGGCCACCATCAGCGGCATCAGATGCTCGTCGGTCGGGTGGTTGTCGGGGCCGTGGGGCGCACGCTTCCGCCAGTCGGCAAGGGCGTCGAGATCGCCGGTCGTCACCGCCTCCGCCACCCAGTCCGCGAAGGCGGCGGCATAATCCGCCTCGCCGCCGCCGGCCGCGCGGTGGCGGAAGAAGCCGCGAAGGTCATGGGTCAGGCTGCCGCTCGCCAGTACCAGCACGTTCTCGTCGGCAAGCGGCGCCAATGCCTCACCGATCGCAAGATGGCCGGCAGCATCGGTCTCGGCCAGCGACAGGCCGACCACCGGCACATCGGCTGCGGGCCAGGCCAGCATCAGCGGCGTCCAGGCGCCGTGATCCAGCCCCCGCTCTGCATCTTCGGCGACGGGCAGGCCCGCGGCCAGCAGAAGGTCGCGGACCCGCGCCGCCAGAGCGGCATCGCCCTGCGCCGGGTAGTGCAGGCGGTAAAGCGGCTCGGGGAAGCCGTAGAAGTCGTGGATGGTCGCGGGTCTTGCCGCGGTTCCGACCGTCGGCACCCCGGCCCGCCAATGGGCCGAGACCACCAGAATGGCCCGGGGGGCCGCCGGCAGCAGCCCGCCGAGACCCGTGAGAAAGGTCCGGGTCGGGCTGCGGCCCAGCACCATGTCCGGGGCACCATGCGACACGAACAGAACCGGCTGACGGGGGGCGGGACGATCGGTCATGGGCGGGGTGCTCCGGACGGACGAGAGGGGATGGTCGGAGACGCTGTGATCAGGCCCGGACGGGGCTGCGGCTGCCGCCGGTCGCGCGACCATAGAGCTTCGGGCCCAGGGCCGCGGCGCCGTCGCCCAGCAGGACCTGCACGCCCAGGGCGGCGATCCAGAACACCGGGAACTCCCAGCCGCCATTGGGTGCCGAGAACACCCAGCCATTGCCGGCATGGACCAGGGCCGCGCCGATCAGAACCGGGATCTGGCCAAGCGCCACCAGCCGGGTCGCGATGCCCAGGATCAGCAGCAGGCCGCCGCCGATTTCAGCCGCGATGGTGAGATAGGCGACGATCGGCGGATAGCCGAGCGAGCCGAAAAAGGCGACCGTGCCCGGCACGGTGAAGACGAAGACCTTCATCAGGCCGTGGGCAATGGCGGCGATGCCGAGGGTAAGGCGCAGCAGCAGGGCTGCCTGAGACGGGTTGGAACCGCTGAGCAGGGACATGGCGAAACCTCCAGGACGCATGAGACGAGCGGCGGCGGAGACGATGGCTTCAGGCTTCCGTCTTCCCGTCGCCCCGGGTGTGACATGAAGCTGCCATCGGGCGCCTCATAACTCAAATCACCTGCTTGAAGGTTCGATATTGCTGATGGGAATATCGTGGTGAAGCCCACGGATGGGGAGACAAGCCCTTGGATGCGCGTGATCCGGATCGCATCGATCTCAACCTGCTCAAGGTCTTCGCGGCGGTGATGACCGAACGCAATGTCGGCCGGGCGGCACAACGGCTGGGCATGACCCAGGCCGGGGCCTCGAATGCGTTGCGGCGGCTGAGGCGGATCTTCGATGACGAGCTGTTCCTGCGCACGCCCCGGGGGGTGGAGCCCACCACCCGCGCCGCCGAGATCTGGCCGGGCATTTCCGCCGCCCTCGGCCAGATGCGCGCCGCCCTGACCCCGGCCACCCCTTTCGACCCCTGCACGGTGACCGGCGAGGTCGGCATCGGCGTCACCGAGATTGCAGAACTGGTGATGGGGCCGGCGATCGTCCGCCATCTTCAGGCAGAGGCGCCGGGGCTTGCGCCCCGCTTCCACCACATCGATCGCCGCGATGCCGCCCGGGCGCTGGATGACGGCGAGATCTGGCTGGCGCTGGGCATGCTGCCCGACCCGCCGCCCCGCATCACCCGCATCTTTCTGCGCCGCGACCCGCTGCTGACCCTGGTGCCCGACGGGCTCGACATCGACACCGTGCCGCCGGACCCGCGGGACGGGCCGGAGGCGCTGCCCCTGATCAGCCTCGACGCCTTCGCGGCGGCACCGCATGTGCTGGTCTCGGCCACCGGCAGCGCACAGGGGGTGATGGACCGGGCGCTGGCCGATCTGGGGCGGGAGCGCCGGCTCCTTGCCGTCGCCTCCACCCTGCCGGGTGCCGCCGAGATCGCGGCATGCGCCGGGGCCCTGCTCACCGCGGTCGGCCCCACCGCCTTCACCATCGCACGCCGCGGCGGCTTCACCGTCATGCGCCCCCCGGCCGAGCTGAACCCGCAGCCGGCACGGCTGGCGCTGATGTTCCATCGCCGCGACGAGGGGCTGCCCGCCCATCGCTGGCTACGGACAGAAATCACCCGGCTGGCGCGGACGATCTGAAGCGGGCGGCGATCCCGGGGTGAAGCCTGGCATCAAAGACGGTGACCGCCGGGCCCGCCACCCGCACCCGCATGGGCTCGACGGTGCAGACCAACCGGCCGCCGCGCGGCGAAGCCTGAACGGCCTGCAGCACCGTCAGGCCCAGACGTTCCGCCCACCAGGGGGCCAGCGTCGCATGGATCGATCCGGTCACCGGATCCTCAGGGATCCCCCAGCCGGGGCAGAAGAAGCGCGACACGAAATCGATGCCGCTGCCCGGCTCAGCCGGCGCGGTGATCACCAGCCCCTCGGGATGGATGCCGCCGATCACCGTCTGGTCGGGCACGAAATCCCGCACCAGGCCGGCCTCGGCCAATACCACGAACAGGTTTTCGAAATTGCGACCCACGAAGACCGGCGGCTCGGGGAAGATGCCGGCCAGCGCCTCGGGCAGGGCCGCCGCCGCCATGTCGAAGCGCGGCAGATCGAGTTCATAGCCGGCCGGGGTCGCCGCCACCCGGATCGGCCCGACCGCGGTCTCGAAGGCGAGCGGCCCCGCTTCGCCCAGTTCCGCGATCAGGACATGGGCGGTGGCCAGGGTGGCATGGCCGCAGAAGGGGGCCTCGTCGACGGGGGTGAACCAGCGCAGCCGCCGCACCCCCGGCCGGCCCGGTTCGGGCCAGGTGAAGGCGGTCTCGGCCAGGTTGTTCTCGGCCGCCAGCGCCTGCATCGCCGCAACCGGCGCCGGCCCGTCCAGCACCAGCACCGCGGCCGGGTTGCCGGCAAAGGGCCGGTCGGTGAAGGCGTCGACCTGGAACATCCGCATCCGCGGGCCTCCCTGCGTCAGCGTGCGACCAGCGGCGTGAAGAACAGATGCGCCCCGCCATCGACCATCAGCGTCTCGCCGGTGACATGGGGCGTGTCGACCAGCGCCAGGATCGCGCGGGCGACGTCTTCGGGCGCTGCCACCCGGCGCAGCGGCGTGGTCTTCTCAAGCTTCGCCTTCTGGGCGTCGTAGCGGTCGGCCCCCATGCCCTCGCGCAGCCACCGGCCCTCGATGAAGCCGGGGCAGACCGCATTCACCCGGATCTCGGGCCCCAGCACCCGGGCCAGCGACAGGGTCATGGTGTTGAGCGCGCCCTTGGATGCCGCATAGGCGACCGACGAGCCGACACCCGCAATGCCCGCGATCGACGAGACATTGACCACGGCGCCGCTGCCCGACTGCTTCAGCGCCGGCGCACAGGCCCGGGTCATCTGGAAGGCGCCGACCACGTTGACGGCATAGAGATCCAGGAAATCCTGCGCCTGCAGCCCGTCCAGATCGGCATGGTCGCAGAAGCGGGTGGTGCCGGCATTGTTGATCAGCCGGTCGATGCGCCCGAAGGCCTCTTCGGCTCCGGCGGCGATCCGGCGGCAGTCCTCGTCGGAGGCGATGTCGCCCATCACCACCACCGCCCGGCCGCCGGCGGCCCGCACCATCCCGGCCGTCTCTTCCGCCGCGTCGCGGCTGCGGGCGGCATTCACCACCACCGCCGCGCCGCGGGCGGCGAAAGCCAGCGCCACTGCGCGGCCCACCCCGCTGCCCGATCCGGTCACGACGGCGACCTCGGCAGGCGCGCCCTGGTTGCTGGTCTCGGCAGGTGTGGTCATGGGGTGCGTCTCCTCCGGTACGGCGCGCGGTCTGGTCGCCGCGTGCGCTTTGTCTGCACCTTCCGGTTATCGCGCGGCCAGGGGGGCGGGTCCAGTGCGACGCCATGCCGGCCGCACTGCGGGATTTGCCGTCGCCAGGGCCGCCAGCAGCAGCATGGCGCCTGCGACCTGCACCAGGCTCGGCATCTCGCCTTCGATCGGCCAGCCGAATGCCGCGGTGATCACCGGCTGGATCAGCAGCAGCAGCGAGGCGGCGCCGACCGGCAGGCGGCCGAGTGCCGCTGTGGCCAGGCCCTGGCCTCCGGCATGGGCCAGGATGCCCAGTGCCGCGACGGCGGCCCAGCCGGCAAGGCTGGAGGGCATCAGAACCTCGCCCGATGCCACCGCAAGCAGGCCCAGCCCCACAGCCGAGACCGCCGTGGTGACCAGCATGGTGGTTCCGGCGGCGATGCTGCGCCGGGCCGCCTTGATCGCGATCAGATAGGCGGCATAGCAGGCCGCCGCCGCCACGGCCGACAGGTCGCCCATGATGTCGGCCCCGGCACGGTCGCCGGTGTCGCGAACCAGCAGCCAGGCGCCGGCAAGGGCCAGCCCCAGGCCGGCGATCAGCCCGCGGCCCGGGCGCTCGCCGCCGAAGATCCACAGGGCTGCCACCACCATCACCGGCGCCAGCTGGCAGAGCAGGGCTGCATTGGCGACGGTGGTGGTCCCGATGGCGCGATGGAAGAAGAACAGGTCGCCGGTGAAGGCGAGCCCGGCCGCGATCGCGGCAAGAAAACCACGCCGGCGGGCGCCGGATGCCGGTGTCGCAACCGGCTGCCGCCGATCGATCGTGGCCGACCAGGCGGCCAGCAGCGGCAGGGCCAGAACCATGCGCCAGAAGCCGGCGGCACCGGGCCCGACATCGGCAGCGCGGACCAGGAAGGGAACGAAGGCGAGGCAGACGACGGCCGCGATCATCATCAGCCAGGCCATGCCGGTACCGGCAGCCGTGGCGACGACAAGGCGCCCGCCGCCGGGAACGGCGGGGGAGGATGAGATCATCGGCAGGGGAACTTCGCGTGCGGGGGAGCGGGGGGAGTGCGAAGCGCCGGATCGCGCCGGCATCCGCCACCGGAACGGGGGCCGGGCGGCGGATGCGGATCTGCGGGGGAGAGGGGGGGAGGGCGGCGCAATCCGGCAGTGGCCACTCTGCCGTCGCTTCCGCTATGATGAAAGTGAATGTTTCTAATGACAGCATCACGGATCGTGATGCTGAAACGGAGATGACGCCGATGGGCACCGCCGAACTCGCCCTTGCCCGTGCCGGCCTGCCCGGCCGCCCGGACCCCGTGCTGCCGGCGCTGGATATCGACCTGCTGCGCGCCCTGGTGGCGGTGATCGACCAGGGCGGCTTCACCGCCGCGGCCGAGCGGCTGAACCTGACCCAGTCTGCCGTGTCGATGCAGCTGAAGCGGCTGGAAGACCGGCTGGATCGCCGGCTGGTGGAGCGCGACCGGCGGGGCGTGCGCCCCACGGCCGATGGCGAGGTGCTGATCGGCTATGCCCGGCGCATGCTGGCGCTGAACGACGAGGCGGTGCTGCGCCTGCTGGATGCCGGTGCCCGCGGCCGGGTGCGGATCGGTGCGCCCGACGACTATGCCAGCGTCTTCCTGCCGCCGATCATCGCCCGGTTCGCGGCCGCCAATCCCCGGGTCGAGATCGAGGTGCGCTGCGCCCTCTCGCGCGAGCTGGAGGCCGAGCTTGCCCAGGGCGGCCACGACCTGATCCTGGTCACCCGCCGCGACGGCCATGGCGGCGGATCCCTGGTCCGGCGCGAGCCGCTGGTCTGGGCGGCCGCCGCCGATCACCGGCCCGAAACGGCAGAAACCGTGCCGCTTGCCCTCTTCCCCGAGGGCTGTGCCTTCCGGCCCCATGCGCTCTCGGCGCTCGACCGGGCGCAGAAACCCTGGCGGGTGGCGCTGACCAGCGGCAGCCTGTCGGGCATCCAGTCCGCGGTGGCGAGCGGCCTTGCCCTCACCGCCCTCGCCCGCAGCACGGTGCCGCCGGACTGGCGGATTCTGGGGCCCGAGGACGGCTTCCCCGCCTTGCCCACGGTGGATATCGCCCTCAAGACCGCCGAGCGTCCGTCAGAGCCGGTGCGGCTGATGGTCCGCCACCTGCTGGACGCGCTGGGCGCGCCGACCATCGTGCCGCCGGTGCCCATCGCGCCGCCGATCGCCCTGGGTTGAGACCGGCAGGGCTGAGACCCGGCGGGGTTGAGACCGGCGGGGCTGGGGCCGGCGGGGCGGAAAGATCGGTCAGGCGATGTCCCCCATGGCCACACTCACCCGCCGCCGCGGGATGCCGCCGGCATCGACCACGGCCAGATCGACACGCCCCGCCCACCAGTCGATGTCGATCCGGCCCCAGTTCTCCAGCGGCCAGATCGGCGTCAGCCGGTTCGGCCCCGGTTCGTCGACGATCGCGAGATTGGGCAGGTTGACGCTGCTCGACGTCAGTTCCGTCACCGGATAGGGCGGCCCGTCCGGCCCGGCCGCGCGGCGATAGATCGCCCCCAGATGCCGGTCGCCCGACAGCAGCACCACGCCGCGGGCACCGGTATCGCGCATCAGGCGCCAGAACCGGGCCCGCTCGTCCGGCATGCGGGACCAGCCTTCCCAGCCATGGCCGTCGGCCACCAGCTGCACCGAACTGACCACCAGCCTCAGATCCGCCGGCTGGCGGAAACATCCGGCCAGCCAGGCCCATTGATCCTCGCCCAGCATCCGGGCGCCGGGTCCGGCGGGCAGATAGCGGCCGCCGCCGGGGATGGTGGTGCCCTGCGGCGCGGGGCGCAGGGCGGTGCGGAAACTGCGCAGATCCATCAGGATCACCTGCAGCCGGCGACCCTCCGGACCAAAGACCATGGCATGATGGAGCCCCGGCCGTGCCGACCGCGGATCTCCGGCCTCGACCTCCCAGAACTTCAGGAACAGGGCCTTTGCCGCCGCCTTGTGCGGAAAATCTGCGCCGCCGTCGTTCAGGCCGTAGTCGTGATCGTCCCAGATCGGCATCACCGCCCGGTTGCGGCGCAGGGCGGCAAGCGCCGGCCGGCCGGCGGCAAGGTCATAGGCAGCCGCGAGTTCCGACATCGCGGGTCCGCTGACATCGCCATAGACATTGTCGCCGGCGAAGATCGCGACCTGGGGGTCATAGGCCAGAACATGGTCGAGCGCCGGTGCCGGCCGGGCCTGATGGATGCAGGACATCAGCGCCACGCGTGAGACCGGCACCGCCGTGGGATCGGGCGCCGCCGGCAGCCCTATCGCCGGCAGGCCGGCCAGTACCAGCCCGGCGGCACCGGCCCTGATCAGGCCGCGACGGCCGATCCGGGCCGAGACGATCGTGGCGTCATGACGGGAAGGGGGTATCGACAAGGGCACCGGCTCCTCGACCGCCGGGAGAGATCGGCCCGGACAGGACGAGTCTAGGCGATGCCGGCGTCAGATGCATGACAAGAGCCCCGCCCCGTCATTTTGCGGTTGACGTCGACCCGGGGCTGCTGTTCTGGAACAGAAGACCCCACCGCCACCGGAAGCCCCTGCCCATGAGCCAGCTCGGCCCGCTCGTCGACATCGTCACGGCACTTGCCGCCGCCGTGGTCATCGTGCCGGTGTCGATCCGCATCGGCGCCTCGCCGGTGCTGGGCTATCTGGCCACGGGCCTTGCGGTCGGCCCCCATGGCTTCGGCCTGGTCGAAGAGGGCCCGGCACTGCATCTCTTTGCCGAATTCGGCGTGGTCTTCCTGCTGTTCTCGATCGGCCTCGAACTTTCTTTCGAACGCATCCGGACCATGCGGCGCCTGGCGCTGGGGCTGGGGGCCGCGCAGGTGGTGGTGACCGCCGCCGTCATTGCGGCGATCGGCACGGCGCTGGGCCTGGCGCCGATGACCGCCGGCATTCTGGGCTGCGCCCTTGCGCTCTCGTCCACCGCCGTGGTGCTGCAATTGATGGTGGAACGCGGCGAACAGGTCACCCGCATCGGCCGGGTCGCCATCGCCGTGCTGCTGTTCCAGGATCTGGCGGTGGTGCCGATGCTGGCCGCCCTGCCCCTGCTCGGCACCCCCGGAGAGGATGCGCTGGTGGCGCTGGGCCTGGCGGTGGCCAAGGCGGCGGTGGCGCTGGTCGGCATCTCGCTCGCCGGCCGCTATCTGTCGCAGCCGGCCTTCCGGCGGATCGCGGCGCTGCGCAACCCGGATGTCTTCATGGGGGCCACCCTGCTGGTGGTGCTGGGCACCGCCCTGCTGACCGCGCTTGCCGGCATGTCGCTGGCGCTGGGGGCCTTCCTGGCCGGCGCCCTGCTGGCCGGCACCGCCTTCCGCCATCAGATCGAAGGCGATATCGAGCCGGTGCGCGGCCTGTTCCTGGGCGTGTTCTTCCTGTCGGTGGGCATGGGCATCGATCTGGCGCTGGTCCTGCGCGAACTGCCGCTGGTGCTGGGGCTGACCGCCGGGCTGATCCTGGTCAAGGCGGTGGTGCTGGGCGGCCTTGCCCGCGGCTTCGCCCTGCCGGTCTCTCTGTCGGTGCGATCGGGCCTGCTGCTCGCCCAGGGCGGCGAGTTCGCCTTTGTGGTGATGGCGACCGCCGGCAGCTTCGGCCTGATCGCCCCGGCCGAGGCGGCGCCGATCGTGGCGGCCGTCGCCTTCTCGATGGCGCTGACGCCGCTTCTGGATGCCGCCGGCCGGCGGCTGGAACAGCGGCTCACCCCGCCGGTCGCCACGCCCCAGACGGCGCTGGGCGACGAGGCGGCCGATCTTGAGGAACATGTGCTGGTGCTGGGCTTCGGCCGGGTCGGCCGGACCTTGGCCCATGTGCTGGAAAACAGCCGCCGCCCCTATCTGGCGCTCGATCTGGACAGCGAGCGGGTGACCCAGGGCCGCACCCAGGGCCACAACGTCTTCTTCGGCAACGGCGCCCGCCGCGACGTGCTGCGCGCGGCCGGCATCGAACGCGCCACGGCGGTCGTGGTGACCATCGACAATGCCGGCGCGGCCGAGCGTGCGGTCAGGACCATCCGCCATGCCGCACCGGGAGTGCAGATCATCGCCCGCGCCCACGATACCCGCCATGCCGACCGGCTGCGGGTCGCCGGCGCCGATCGCGTGCTGCCCGAGACCATCGAGGCGAGCCTGATGCTTGCCGCCGCAACCCTCGATGCCGTCGGGCAGTCGGCCGAAGAGACCGAAGCCTGCCTGGGCCAGCTCAGGGCCGACGGCTACGCCCAGCTGCTGCCGCTGGTGGTCGGCCGCCATCAGGATGACGGCGCCGACCACTGATCCGCCGCCCTGCGGGGCACAGGCTTACATCGGCTTGAAGTCGTCGCTCGCAGCGTCATAGGCCATCAGCTGGGCGCGGCCGATATCGTAGTACCAGCCATGGAGCTGCAGCGCCCCCTGCTCCAGCCGCTCGGCGATCCAGGGGAAGGTCGCCAGATTCTTAAGCGACACCTTGATCGATTCCAGTTCGCAGAGATGCTGGTGCTCGTGGGCATCGACATGGGCGTGATCATGCAGCACCTGCTCGCGCACGCCGTCGATCTGCGACATCCAGACATCGATGAAATCGGTGCTGGGCTGGGTGGGATCGCGCTGGAGCAGGGCCCGGATGCCGCCGCAGCCGGCATGGCCCATCACCACGATATGCTCGACCTTCAGCCCGTCGACCGCGAATTCCAGCGCCGCCGAGGTGCCGTGGCGGGCGCCGTCGGGCTCGAAAGGCGGGACCAGATTGGCCACATTGCGCAGGATGAAC
This sequence comes from Tistrella mobilis, assembly GCF_039634785.1. Lineage (NCBI taxonomy): Bacteria > Pseudomonadati > Pseudomonadota > Alphaproteobacteria > Geminicoccales > Geminicoccaceae > Tistrella > Tistrella mobilis. The sequence continues at coordinate 193,080 of NZ_JBBIAB010000001.1, forward strand.
AGATCGCCCGGGTCGGCGGAGGTGATGATCGCCGGATCGACGCGGCTGTCGCAGCAGCCGATCACCATCACCTTGGGCGTCTGCTGACGGGCCAGTTTTTCAAAGAATTCCGGCCGGGTCTGAAGGGCATCGTCACGAAAGCGGCGAAAGCCGTCGATCACCTTTTCGAGCGCGTTCACTGTCGTCTCCTCGGGCACCCACGACGCCCGAAGGCGCGGTCTGGCTCTGGACTTCCCCCATCTCTCCAGCCTTCTAGATAGCATCGCCCCCCAGGCGGCGAAAGTCCCCGCCTTGCGCAGTGGTGCAACGCCATCGGCGGGCGATATCACGCTGCGGTAACATCGCCGCCACGAAACCGTCAAAAGGCCACGGTAGAACCGCGACCAGTCGACGGTTCTGCACCTTCGTCTCAACCGTCGATCCGGTGATCCATCATGAGCACATCCGACGCCGTGTCCCGTCCTGCTTCACGCGCCAGCCTGCCTGCCGGCTTCGTCATCGGCCATCGCGGTGCCAGCGGTCATGCGCCCGAGAACACGCTGCCGGCGATCCGCCGCGCGGCGGAGCTGGGTGCGCCAATGGTGGAGTTCGACGTGAAGCTCACCCGCTCCGGCGTGCCGGTGCTGCTGCATGACGACCGGGTCGACCGCACCACCGACGGCCGCGGCCCGGCGGCGGGCTTCGAACTGGCGGCGCTGAAGGCGCTGGATGCCGGCGCCTGGTTCGCCCCCGCTTTCGCCCGCACCCGCATCCCCACCCTGGCCGAGACCGTGGCGCTGCTCTCTGAAACCGGTCTCGATGCCAATGTCGAGATCAAGCCCTGCCCCCATCGCGAGATCGAAACCGCGGCGGTCGTGGCGGAAGAGCTGCGCCGTCTCTGGCCGGCGGGCAAGCGGCCGCCGCTGCTGTCCTCCTTCGAGATGGCCTCGCTCCGCACCGCGCTGAGCGTCGCCCCCGACCTGCCGCGGGCCCTGCTGTTCGAAGGCCTGCCCGCCCCCCATACCCTGGATGCGCTGATCGGCGAGCTGCGCCCCGTCGCCCTGCATCTGTGGGAACGGGTGATCGACGAAGACCTGGTCGCCTGGGCGCGCCTGCGCGGCCTGGATGTCAGGGCCTGGACGGTCAACGACCCCGCCCGTGCCGCATGTCTGCACGCCCTTGGCGTGACCGCCGTGTTCACCGATTTCCCCGACCGGATGCTGTCCGGGGCAGGCTGACCCCCGCCCGCTGCCGCAGACGATCCGGTCGACCCGCACCTGTCCCCAAGACCGACACCGGAAGACAGCACCTCCGGACCCTCAGGGAGCGTCGTCATGAACAAGACCTGGATCGTCGCCGCGGCCGTGGCCGCCGGCTTCACCGTCGGCGGTTTCGCCGGTGCCGCCGATGCCGCCACCAAGGTGGAATGGTGGCATGCCATGGGCGGCGAGCTTGGCCAGAAGGTCGAGCAGATCGCCAAGGACTTCAACGCCGGCCAGTCCGACTACGAAATCGTCCCGGTCTACAAGGGCAATTACGCCGAGACCATGACCGGTGCGATCGCCGCCTTCCGCGCCGGCCAGCAGCCCGCGATCGTGCAGGTGTTCGAGGTCGGCACCGCCACCATGATGGCGGCCAAGGGCGCCGTGAAGCCGGTCTATCAGGTGATGGAAGAGGCGGGTGAGCCCTTCGATCCCAAGGCCTATCTCCAGGCGGTGACCGGCTATTACAGCACCACCGACGGCCGCATGCTGTCGATGCCGTTCAACAGCTCGACCCCGGTCATGTATGTGAACCTCGATGCGGCAAAGAAGGTCGGCATCGACTACAAGACCGATCTCGCGACCTGGGAACAGGTCGGCGACTATATCAAGAAGGCGCAGGCCGCCGGCTATACCTGCGGTCTGACCACCGGCTGGCCGTCCTGGACCCAGCTCGAGAACGTCTCGGCCTGGCACAACCAGCCCTTCGCCAGCAAGGAAAACGGCTTCGGCGGTTTCGACGCCGAACTGACCTTCAACGGCCCGGTGCAGGTGAAGCACCTGGAGACGCTGGGCGAATGGCAGAAGACCAAGGCCTTCGACTACGGCGGACGCCGCAGCGATGCCCGCCCGAAGTTCATCTCGGGCGAATGCGTGCTCTATATCGACAGCTCCGCCTCGCTCGCCGGCATCCGCAACGGCGTGAAGGACTTCACCTTCGGCGTGACCATGCTGCCCTACTGGAAGAGCGCGGTCGAAAAGCCCCAGAACTCGATCATCGGCGGTGCCAGCCTCTGGGTGCTGAACGGCAAGTCGGCCGAAGAGTACAAGGGTGTCGCGAAGTTCTTCAGCTACCTGTCCTCGCCCGAGGTCCAGGCCGACTGGCACCTGTTCACCGGCTATCTGCCGATCACCACGGCCGCCTATGACTACGCCAAAAAGCAGGGTGCCTACGACAAGACCCCTGAGGCCGAAGTCGCGATCCATCAGATCAACCTGAACCCGCCCACCGCCAACTCCAAGGGCCTGCGCCTCGGCAACTTCGTCCAGATCCGCGACGTGATCGAGGAAGAGATGGAGCAGGTCTTCGCCGGCAAGAAGACCGCGAAGGCGGCACTCGACGATGCCAAGACGCGCGGTGACGAGCTGCTGCGCCGGTTCGAGCGCACCGCCGGCAACTGATCGCCCGAAGATCCGTGCTGCCGGCCCGTGCGGGGGCATGTCCCCCGCACGGGCCGCATCGCTTCGCCTCCCATCCGCCCGGAACCCGTCCGCCCCATGGCCACACGCTCGCTCTTTCGCGGCAGAGCCCTGCCGCTTGCCCTGGTCGCGCCCCAGATCGCCATCACCCTGGTCTTCTTCGTCTGGCCCGCGGCCCAGGCGCTGAAACAGTCGATGCTGATCGAGGATGCCTTCGGCTTCGGCTCGGAATTCGTCTGGTTCGAGAATTTCGAAAGCGTGCTGACCGATCCCGGCTATCACAACGCGATCGCGGTCACGGCGCTGTTCAGCATCGGCGTGATGCTGGTCTCGCTGAGCCTGGGGCTGCTGCTGGCGGCGCTGGTCGACGGGATCACCTCACGGCGGGTCGGCGCCATCTACCGGGCGATTTCGGTCGCGCCCTACGCCATTGCCCCGGCGGTCGCGGGCGCGCTCTGGTTCTTCATCTTCAACCCCACGGTCGGCATCGTCACCCATTGGCTCGGCCTGGTCGGCATCGACTGGAACCATGTCCGCAACGGCGATCAGGCCCTGCTGCTGGTGATCCTCGCCGCCGCCTGGAAGCAGATCGCCTATAATTTCGTGTTCTTCCTGGCCGGGCTGCAATCCATCCCCCGCTCGCTGATCGAAGCGGCGGCGATCGACGGGGCCGGGCCCGGGCGGCGTTTCGTCAGCATCGTCCTGCCCCTGCTCTCGCCCACCGCCTTCTTCCTGATGGTGGTGAACCTGACCTATGCCTTTTTCGACACCTTCCCGGTGATCCACGCGGTCACCCAGGGCGGCCCCGGCAATGCCACCGAAACCCTGGTCTACAAGGTGTTCCGCGACGGGTTCATCGGCCTCGATCTCGGCCGGTCGGCCGCGCAGTCGGTGATCCTGATGGTGGTGGTCGCCGCCATGACCGTGGTCCAGTTCCGCTGGGTCGAGCGCAAGGTCCACTACTGAGCGAGGAGTCCTCCCATGGCCATGGTCGAAGGCGGCACCCGCTCGCGTCTCGTCCGTCATGCCCTGATCTGCGGCCTGCTCGCCGCGATCGTCTTTCCGGTCTACATCGCCTTCGTGACCTCGACCCACGAGGCCTCGACCATGCTGCAGGGCGTGATCCCGCTCCTGCCCGGCCCCGACCTGGTCCCGACCTATGCCCGGGTGCTCGCCACCGGCATTCCGACCTTCGGCGACCTGCCGGTGGCGACCATGATGCTGAACTCGCTGGTCATGGCGCTCGGCATCGCCATCGGCAAGATCGTGATCTCGCTGCTCTCGGCCTATGCGATCGTCTTCTTCCGCTTCCCGCTCAGGATGCTGTGGTTCTGGATGATCTTCGCCACCCTGATGCTGCCGGTGGAGGTCAGGATCGTGCCGACCTTCCAGGTGGTGTCGGATCTGGGGCTGCTGAACAGTTTCGGCGGGCTGATCGTGCCGCTGCTCGCCTCCGCCACCGCGACCTTTCTGTTCCGGCAGTTCTTCCTGACCATCCCGGACGAGCTGATCGAAGCCGCGCGCGTCGACGGGGCCGGGCCGATCCGCTTTCTGGTCGACGTGATCCTGCCCTTGTCGCGCACCAACATCGCAGCGCTGTTCGTGATCATGTTCGCCTATGGCTGGAACCAGTATCTCTGGCCGCTGATCGTGACCACCGATCCGCAGATGACCACGATGCTGATCGGCATCCAGCGCGCCCTGTCCGGCAGCGACGAGCTGACCCCCTGGAACCTGGTGATGGCGATGAGCCTGCTCGCCCTGCTGCCGCCGCTCGCGGTCGTGCTCGGCATGCAGCGCTGGTTCGTCAAGGGCCTGGTCGACGCAGAGAAGTAGTTGCTGGCGAGGGAGTCTTTTAGTCCCTCGCCGGGCGGGCGCTCCCGCGCCCTTGGCCGCCGCCTCAATGGCGGCTGTTTGACGACCCTCGGCCCAAGCGGGTGCTGCCGCCGCCTCAATGGCGGGAGTGTTTTAGCCCCTCGGCCCAAGCGGGTGCTGCCGCACCCTTGGCCGCCGCCTCAATGGCGGCTTGTTGACCACCCTCGTCCGTATGCGGAATCCCGTCTTAATCCGAAGGCAGAGCTGTCCCATGAGCACGCTGACCCTGGCCGATCTGCGCAAATCCTATGCCGACACCCCGGTCATCCATGGTGTCGATCTCGATGTCGCCGATGGCGAGTTCGTGGTGCTGGTCGGGCCGTCCGGCTGCGGCAAGTCCACTTTGCTGCGCATGGTGGCGGGGCTGGAGACGGTCACCGCCGGCCGGATCCTGATCGACGGCCGGGTGGTGAACGAGCTGGAGCCCCGGGATCGCGACATCGCGATGGTGTTCCAGAACTACGCGCTCTACCCGCATATGACCGTGTTTCAGAACATGGCCTACGGGCTCAAGATCCGCGGCATGACCAAGGCCGAGATCCGCCGGCGGGTGGACGAGGCCGCCGCCATGCTGGGTCTGGGGGCCCTGCTCGACCGCCGGCCGGCGGCCCTGTCGGGCGGCCAGCGCCAGCGCGTCGCCATGGGTCGCGCCATCGTGCGTGAGCCGAAGCTCTTCCTGTTCGACGAGCCGCTGTCCAATCTGGATGCCAAGCTCCGGGTTCAGATGCGGCTGGAGATCAAGCGCCTGCATCAGCGCCTGGGCGTCACCAGCCTCTATGTCACCCATGATCAGGTCGAGGCGATGACCCTCGCCGACCGGCTGGTGGTGATGAACGGCGGGCGGGCCGAACAGATCGGTCGGCCGCTCGATCTCTATCTCCGGCCCGCCACCCGCTTCGTCGCCGGCTTCATCGGCTCGCCGGCCATGAACTTCATGCCCGCAGCCCTGTCGTCCGATGCGGTTCTGGTGCAGGGCGACCGGCCGATCCGGGTCGATCCGGCGGCCATGGGCCTTCAGGGTCTGACCGGTAAGGCCGGGAATGACGCAGCCGGGGATGGCGCCGTGCTGGGGCTCAGGCCCGAAGACCTGCACCGCCCGGGCGCCAGTGCGCTTGCCGGCGCACCGGTGATGGAGCTGGGGCTGGAGGTGATGGCGGTAGAGCCGCTGGGGGCCGATACCCTGATCCACGGCCGGCCGACCGCCCCCTGCGGCACGGCGCTCGCCGATGCGGCGGGCGAGGCCCGCGGCCTCGTCACCGCCCGCCTGGCCGGCGCGGTCGAGGCGGCGCCCGGGGCGCATCTGGCCCTCCAGGCGCGGCTCGACCGGCTGCATGTCTTCGGCGGTGACGGCCGGCGCCTCGGCGCCTGACCGCCCGCCCGAGATGATCAGCCGACCTGCGGCGGCGCCGTGCGCGCGCTCTCGGTCCCATTCTCCGGGGCAAGCCCCACGGTGACGCCCTTGGGCGCGATCAGATGCACGTCGCGCTGCGGGAAGGGGATGCTGCAGCCGGCGGCTTCGACCGCCAGCTTGGCGCGCTTCATCATGTCCCAGCGCAGGCTCCAGTAGTCGCCGATCGCCGCATTGAAGCGCATGGTGATGTCGACCGAGCTTTCGCCCAGATTGGTCACCATCACCTGCGGTGCGGGATCCTTCAGCACCCGTTCATCCGCCGCCAGAACCGCCGACAGCGCCTCGATCGCCGTGTCGATGTCGTCGTCATAGGCGATGCCGACCACGATATCCATGCGCCGGATCGGGTTGCGGGCGTAGTTGGTGATCGGCTGCCCCCAGACCTGGCTGTTGGGCAGGCTCATGAACACCCCGTCCGCCATCTTCAGCTCGGTGGTGAACAGATTGACGTTGATCACCGAACCGGCGCGGCCGCCGGCATCGATGAAATCGCCGATCCGGAACGGCCTGAGGAAGAGCAGCATGATGCCCGCCGCCACATTCGACAGCGTGCCCTGCAGCGCCAGGCCGATGGCGAGGCCGGCGGCGCCGAGCACGGCGATGATGCTGGCGGTCTGCACCCCGAACTGGCCGAGGACGATGATCACCGTCAGGACCAGGATGCCATAGCGCACCAGGCTGGCGATGAACGGCCGGAGCGTCGGATCCATGTGGCTGACCCGGCCGAGGGAGCGGTCCACCCCCTTCTCCAGCCAGCCTGCGATCAGCCAGCCGCCGATCAGGATCGCGATGGCGCCCAGAACCGCCATGCCATAGGTCACCGCCAGCGTGCTGAGAGCCGCAATCACGGCATCGATTTCGGTCGTCACCTGATCCATGCGGACGAGGTCTCCTTATCGGTCCATCCATGCCGATATCGTCCGGGTCGGGCGACTGACCAGATGTCAGCGGGTCAGGCGGCCGATCAGCTCCTCGTTACGACGACGGACCATGCCCGGAATCAGGAACAGGTCCAGGAACAGCCACAGAGCAAGCAGCGCATAGCCGAGATATCCGACCAGGAAAAACACCAGCACGGCAGATATGCCGTTCAATGCCAGCATGATCAACCCCGACACCCAGGATCCCAGATACATCCGGTGCACACCGAACCATCCCAGGAAGAACCAGAGGAGATAGGCGAGCAGCGCGCTCTTCTTCTCGTTGTCATAGCGCATCATCATGACGGTCTGGTCGGTTCCGCCGGTGCGGCGCTCTTCCGGCCGGAGAAAATCTTCGTCTCTGCTCATGGGATGGTCCGTCCTGAACGCGGCTGCGGGATGCGGCCGGGGGGTTTCACATGGAACCATGCCCCCTTGCGCACCGCAACCTCGGCACCGGACACAAGGGCCCGGCCCTACCGGTCGGACCGTGTCAGACCCTTGAGCGCTGCGGCCAGTTCCTGCCCCAGCCGCTCGACGAGCCCGGCCACCGGCAGCGACCGGGAAAGCCCGGCCCCCGCCCCCGCCCACCAGGCCTGTGCCTCGGGCACGCCCGCCGCATCGGCGCGGGCGCGGATCGGTTTGGTCAGCCCGTGCTGGGCCGGAAACGCCGCCAGCTCTGCCGGTTCCACCGGCATCGCCTCTCCGGCCGCCAGCAGCTTGCGGGCCTGACGCGCGGTGAAGGCGCGGGTGAGCACCGTCCGCCCCTCGCCGGCCGCCGCCGCCTCGGCCAGAAGCCGGCGATGGCCGGGCTTCGTGCCGGCCTCTGCGGTCGACAGAAAGGCCGTGCCCAGCTGGGCGCCGGCAGCCCCCATGGCGAGCGCGCCGGCAACGCCGCGGCCGGTCATGATGCCCCCGGCCGCGATCAGCATCACCCCGGCGGCTGCCGCCTCTGCGGCCAGCGCTTCCAGCAGGGCCGGCCAGCCGAAGGCCGGGGGCGGCCCGTCCGCATCGAACATGCCGCTATGCCCGCCGGCATCGGCGCCCTGCAGCACGATCATCTCCACCCCCGCCACGATCAAGGCCCGGCCTTCCAGCGGCGTGGTCGCGGTGCCGATCAGCGCGATGCCGCGCGCCCGCGCCGCCTCGACCAGCCCTGCCGGGGGCAGACCCATGGTGAAGCTCAACGCCGCCGGCGCCTCGTCGAGCACGGCCCGGATCTGGGCATCGAGCGGCGGCGCGGCATCCGATACATCCGCAGGCAGCTCCGCCCCCACCCGCGTCGCCAGCGGTTCCAGCGCCCGGCGTGCGGCCGCGATCTCGTCTGCCCCGGCGATCCGTCCCTGATGGAAGAACAGGTTGACCGCGAACGGCCGGTCGGTCTGCGCGCGGATGGCCCGGATCTCGGCCGGTATGTCCTGGGCACGGGTATAGGCGGCGCCAAGCGATCCCAGCACCCCGGCCTCGCTGGCCCCGGCCACCAGCCCGGCCGTGGTCGGCCCCCCGGCCATGGGGGCCTGGATCACCGGCAGGGCAAGACCGAAGCGACGGGTCAGATCGGTGGTGACGACGGGATGGGCGGGCATGGCGGGCGACCTCCGGCAGGGGCTTCTGGACCGTCTTCAGCCTACCCCCCCTTGCTGCTTGCACACCAGCGACGATCGATGGATCCTGTTTGCAGATTTTGTGCAATCAGGAGCGCCCGTCATGGACCTCGCGGATCTGGCGGCAGTGAAGGCGGTGGCGGAACTGGGGGGCGCCACCCCGGCGGCCGAGCGGCTGAACTGCGTGCCCTCGGCCGTCACCGCCCGCCTGAAGCGGCTTGAAGCCGAACTCGACGTCGCCCTGTTCCGCCGCCGCTCCCGCGGGCTGGATCTCACCGAGGCCGGGCAGCGGCTGAAAGACTATGCCGACCGGCTGCTGATGCTGGCCGAAGAGGCCCGCCACGCGGTGGCCGGTGGCGGTATGGCCGGTCTGCCGGTCCGGATCGGTGCGATGGAAACCATCGCCGCTACCCGCCTGCCCGGCATTCTGGGCCGCTTCCGTCGCCAGGCCGGCAGCGGCGCCCGGCCGATCGGCCTTGCCACCGGCACCACCGACGAACTGGTCGCGGATCTTCTGCGCCATCGCCTGGATGTGGCGCTGATCGCGGGCCCCCTCGACCACCCTGCCCTGGCCAGCCGCCGCGTCTGGACCGAACGCCTGGTCCAGGCGGCCCCTGTCGCCGGGGCAGAGACCGGCAGCGACGGGCTGCCCCTGCCGCTGATCGGTTTCCGGTCGGGCTGCGCCTATCGGGCGCGGGCCGAGAAACTGCTGCGAGAGGCGGGCCGCCTGCCGGTCCGGGTGCTGGAGCTGGGCACGCTCGACGGTGTGATCGGCTGCGTGGCGGCGGGGCTCGGCTTCACCATCCTGCCGGAACGGGTCTTCCAGGGTCATACCGGCCCCGGCATCGCCCTCACCCCCCTGCCCGCCGCCGCCGCAGAGGTCGAGGTGCTGGCGGCCTGGCCGCGCGGGCGCGGCGACGGTCCGGCCGAAGCCTTCGCCGCCGCGGCAGAGGCGGCCTAGGCGCGGTCAATCCTGCGGCAGCCGCTCCATCAGGAAGCGGGCCGCCGCCTCGGCGCCCTGCTGGTCGATGCCATGGGCAAGGCCGGGCCGGCGGATCAGCGCCGCCTGGATGCCGGCCGCCTCCAGCTTGGCAAGCGCATGGCCCGAGGCCTCGACCGGCACGACCGGGTCGTTGGTGCCATGGATCAGCAGCACGTCGGGCCGGCGCGCGCCCTCGGCCATCGGCGGCACCTGGCCCAGCATGGCCCCCGAAAAGCCCACGATCGCCGCCGGCGGCTGGTCGAGCGCCAGCCCCACCCCCAGCGACATCATCGTGCCCTGCGAAAAGCCGATCAGGGCCAGCCGGTCGGCGCCCAGCCCGTGGATCTTCAGCTTCTCGGCCAGAAACGCCCTGAGCGGCGCCGCGGCGCGGGCAACCCCCGCCGCCATCCTTGCATGGGCCGCCGCCATGTTGGCCGGGTCGCGGCGCAGCATGTCGGGGTCGTAATCGTCCAGGCCGAACCACTGCCGGCCGAAGGGCGACATCTCGCACGGATACGGCGCATCCGGCGCATAGAAGGCGGTGTGCGGCAGCGCCTGGGCAAAGAACGGCGCCAGCCCGATCAGGTCCTGGCCGTCGGCGCCATAGCCATGCAGGAAGACCACGATCCGTCGGACGATGCCGTCCTTGGGCAGAAGATCGGGGCCGGTCAGGGTGGCGGGCGCGGTCATGGGTCTGGTCTCCCGAAAGGACAGGCGGTCGGATGGGTCACTGCGGCAGGTGATCGTCGAGGAAAGCGGTCGCCGCCGCAAGCCCGGCGAAATCGACCCGGTGATCCAGCCCCGGCCGGGCCAGAAGCTCCACCCGAAAGCCGGCCGCCCCAAGCCGCGCCTGCACCCAGCGTGCCGAGGCGAAGGGCACCACGTCGTCGGCCTCGCCATGGACCAGCATCACCGGCGGCCGGGGTCCCCCCTCCGGCAGGTCCGGCAGCGCCCCCAGCAGCGTGCCCGAGAACCCCACCACCGCAGCCGGTGCCGGCTGCCCCGTGGCCAGCCGCGCCATCATCATCGCCAGCGACATCATCTGCCCCTGCGAGAAGCCGGCGAAGGCGGTCGCGGCGGCCGGCACCTCCAGGGCCGCCAGCAGGCCACGGATCCGGGCATCGAGTGCCGGGCAGACGGCCGCGGCATTCCGGCCCATCAGGGCATGGCCCGCGGCATCTGCGGGCGGCATCGCCGCCGGATCGCCCGCCACCCAGCCCGGGCGGAAGCCGGGGGTGGAGAACCACTGCCGGCCGCTCACCCCGTCCGGGCAGGTTTCGCCGCCATCGGGGCAGAAGAAGGCCGCCGTGGTCATCCGCCGCGCCATGCGCCGGGCCAGCGCCATCATCTCGCGGCCGTCGCCGCCATAGCCGTGCAGCAGAACGACCAGCCGCCGCACGGGGCCATCCTCGGGCAGAAGCAGTTCATGAGCCTGGACGGGACGGCCGCCCTTGAGGGGACTGGCTGCCTGGACGGGACTGGCGGATGACATGCGGGCTCCGTGGCGTCAGGATCATGCGGGCCGGGCTGGCGGCGATGCCGCCGAGCCTGGATCAGATCCCCGTCGGGTGCAATCATCCGATCGGGGCAGACTGCCCGCGACACATTGCCGGCCAGGGATGCCGCACCGATGAGCGACGAGACCGAGACCCGGCAGCGGGCCGATATCCAGGCCCTGCTGCGTGCCCATGCCGCCTTCTACGAGGCCTTCGCAACCCGCGATTTCACCACCATGCAGGCGATCTGGGCGGCGCGCCTGCCGATCGCCTGCATTCATCCCGGCTGGGGCGCCCTGGTCGGGCGCGAGGCGGTGATGGCCAGCTGGCGGACGATCCTGGCCAACCCGTCGAGCCCCACGCTTGCGGTCGACCTGATCGACGTCACCGTCTATGACAGCACCGCCCGCATCCTGGCCTATGAGCGGATCAACGATGCGGTGCTGATCGCGACCAACCTGCTGGCGCGCGAGGACGGGGCCTGGAAGATTGTCCACCACCAGTCGGGCCCGACCCCGCCGCCCACGGAATACGCGACCGTCCCGCCGCATCGCCTGAACTGAGCCGGTCGGCCGGCTGATCCGAGCCGCGCTTATCCGCCCGCCAGCCCCGCGGCGGGGTTGCGACCGTCACATGCCCCGTGACATCGTCGGTCTGACGGCGCGGCTGCCGCGCGGCCCCAAAGGGAGAGTGCGATGCTGGAACTGGCGATCAGTGCCTTCGTCACCCTGTTCGTGGTGATCGATCCGGTCGGGCTGGCGCCGATGTATGGCGCGCTCACCCGCGAACATACCGAGGCGCAGCGCCGGCGGATGGCCTGTCGCGGCGTGATCGTGGGCGGGCTGGTGCTGCTCGGCTTCGCGCTGGGCGGCGAGGCGCTGCTGAATGCGATCGGCGTCTCGCTCGATGCCTTCCGGGTGGCGGGCGGCATCCTGCTGTTCGTCGTCGCCTTCGACATGGTCTTCGAGCGGCGCACGGAACGGCGCAAGCGTCAGGTCGAAGCCGCCCATGCCGCCGACACCCAGGCCGGGGCCGCGGCGATGCTGGCGGCGGAATCGGCCTTCGCCGCCCCCGAACTTCTGGAAGAGGCTTTCGAGCACGAACACGAGGATGTCTCGGTCTTCCCGCTCGCCATCCCGCTGATCGCGGGCCCCGGCGCCATCACCTCCACCCTGCTGCTCACCACCCGTGCCGGGGGCGACTGGGTGGCGACGCTGCTGGTGCTGGGCATCCTGGCCCTGGTTCTGGCCTCGACGCTGGGCGCGCTGCTGATCGCCGGCCGGCTGAACCGCCTGATCGGCGAGACCGCGGCCGCGGTGATCAGCCGGGTGCTGGGCATCCTGCTGGCGGCGCTTGCCGCGCAATTCGTGCTCGACGGCGCGGCAGAACTGGTCGTCGGGGTAATCCGCCAGGGGGCCTGATGGCCCGGGGATCTGAGTGCCCGGGGATCTGAGCGGTCGGGCGCCAGAGGCGCTCAGGCGCCCTCGGCCGTCATCCGCCAGCGGCGGCGCATCACCTTGGCCACGGCCTCCAGCCGGCGTTCCACCACCTCGCCCATCAGGTCGCGCCCGCCCGGGCGGGCGCGCAGGGTCAGCGCCTGGGGCGTCAGCTCCAGCTCTCCGCGGTCGAGCAGGGCGGGGGCGCAGCCCGAGAAGGTGTCCCCCAGCCGCAGGGCCAGGCCGATCAGCCGGGCGCGGGCCTGGGCCGGCTGGTCGAGCAGATCCCGCGCCGGCCGGGCATGCAGCCCGGTGATGTTGCCGGCATAGCGCGCATAGACCGCCAGCGCCAGAAAGGCGCGCTCGCGATGGCGCAGCGGCAGGAAGGGCATGGTCAGGATCTCTTCGATCGCATGATCGGCCCGCCGGTCGGGATGGGCGGCGACGGCGATTTCCGACAGCAGACAGGCGGCATGGCGCAGGCGCAGATCATTGGGCGTCTCGCCGGCAAACAGCGGCGCGATCCAGTCATGGACCCGGTCGCCATAGGCGCCGAAGCCCGAATGCTGATCGGCGATGTCGCGGCAGGCGGCCATCAGCGGATCGGCCGCCCTCAGTGCCGCCGGCAGGTTCTCGTAGAGCACGCCCTCGCGCAGGCCATAGGTGGAGAACACCACCTCGGACGGCTTCACCCGCCGCACCAGCCCGGCCAGCGCCGCCGCGGCATGGGGCAGGGTCGCCAGCCGACGGGCCGGTGCCGCCTTGAGCCGGGCGAGATCGGCCGGCTTCATGCCCATCACCTTGTCGGCCAGCGCCAGGGTCTGGGTCATGTCGAGCGTGTAGCGGTGAATGGCGGCGATCGGATGGCGGGTCTCCGCGATATGGACCCGCGCGATGGCGCGCCAGCCGCCGCCGACCAGATAGAGCCCGCGCGCGGCCGCCTCTGCGGCCCAGGGGGCGTCGTCGAGCGCCTTCTCCACCGCCTCGGTCCAGGCCCGGGCGTCGGAGCCGCGGGCGGCCAGGCGCAGCGCCCCCACCGGCAGGGTGATCTGGCGACCCACCGCCCCCTGCTCCACCCGCACCAGTTCCAGCGAACCGCCGCCCAGATCGGCGACCAGCCCGTCGGCCTCGGGTTCCGAGGACAGCACGCCCAGGGCCGAGAGCGTCGCCTCTTCGACACCGGTCACGATCCGGATCGGAATGCCGCACTCCCGCTCCACCCTCTGGATGAAGGCGGGGCCGTCGGCGGCATCGCGCACGGCCGCGGTCGCCACCGCAATGATCGCATCGCCGGCAAGCTCGCGGCCGATGGCGGCGAAGCGGCGCAAGGCCAGCGCCGCGGCGTCGGCCCGTTCAGGGTCCAGCCGGCCGGTATCGGCCACGCCGGCGCCCAGCGCGCACAGCGCCTTTTCATTGAAGATGGGCTGCGGCATGCGCTTCAGCCCGTCGAAGATCACCAGCCGCAGCGAGTTCGAGCCGATATCGATCACGCCCAGGCGGCGCGGGCCGTTGCCGGGAAGACGCAGATCCGGCGCCGCATCGGTGCCGGCCGTGGTCGGGAATACCCGTTCGCTCATCCACTCCGTCCGCTTGGGGTGTGCGGTCCGTCCATCCTGTCACCAGCCACGGGCAACGCGGCCGACCCGTCAGGTCAGCGACAGGTGGGGCACTTCCCCCCGCTTCCGCAGCGCCTTGCCCCGGCCCGACAGGCTGGGATTGGTCATGAAATATGTATGCGCCGAGAAGCCCTCGCCAACCGGGGCCATGCGCTTATACACGCCGTCGGGACCGAGCGTCCAGCTCTGGAGCGTGTCCTTCAGATTGGCGACCATGATCTGATCCAGCACCTGCTGGTGCACGGTCGGGTTCTCGATCGGCACCAGGGTTTCCACCCGCCGGTCGAAATTGCGCGGCATCCAGTCCGCGGAAGAGATGAACAGTTTCGCCTGGGGCGAGGGCAGCGCCTGGCCATTGCCGAAGCAGACGATGCGGCTGTGCTCCAGGAAGCGGCCGACGATGCTCTTCACCCGGATCCGCTCCGACAGCCCCGGCACGCCCGGGCGCAGGCAGCAGATGCCGCGGATGATCAGGTCGATCTCGACACCGGCCTGAGAGGCGCGGTAGAGCGCATCGATGATCAGCGGATCGACCAGGCTGTTCATCTTGGCCCAGATCGCCGCCGGCCGGCCGGCCTGGGCATTGGCGATCTCGCCGTCGATATGCTCCAGCAGGCGCAGGCGCACGCCGCGCGGGCTGACCGCGATCTTCTCGAAATGCGACGGCTCGGCATAGCCGGTCAGATAGTTGAACAGATAGGCCGCATCGCGGCACAGCGCCGGATCGTCGGTGAAGAAGGACAGGTCGGTATAGATCTTGGCGGTGATCGGGTGATAGTTGCCGGTGCCGAAATGGACATAGGTCGTCAGCCCCTCGCCCTCGCGCCGGACCACCAGGCTCAGCTTGGCGTGGGTCTTGAGCGAGATGAAGCCATAGACCACCTGCACGCCCGCACGCTCCAGGTCGCGCGCCCAGCGGATATTGGCCTCTTCGTCGAACCGGGCCTTCAACTCGACCAGGGCGGTCACCGACTTGCCGGCCTCGGCGGCGGCGACCAGCGCCTTCACGATCGGGCTGTCGTTGCTGGTGCGATAGAGCGTCTGCTTGATCGCCACCACATTCGGATCCATCGCCGCCTGGCGCAGGAACTGCACCACCACGTCGAAGCTCTCATACGGGTGATGGACGATCATGTCCTTCTGGCGGATCGCCGCGAAACAGTCGCCGCCATGCTCGCGGATGCGCTCGGGGAAGCGGCTGTTGAAGCTCTGGAACTTCAGGTCCGGCCGGTCGTCGATGATCAGCTGGCGGATGTCGGCCATGCCGGGCATGGCGGTCACCACCACCATGTCGGGGCTCTTCACGCCCAGTTGCGCCGACACGAAATTGCGCAGGCCTTCCGGCATTTCATCGTCGATCTCGAGATGGATCACGCTGCCGCGGCGGCGGCGCTTCAGCGCGCTCTCGAACAGCCGCACCAGGTCTTCGGCCTCTTCTTCGATTTCCAGATCGCTGTCGCGCAGCACCCGGAACTCACCCGAGGCGATGACGTCATAGCCCGGGAACAGGCCGTCGATCAGCAGCAGGATCGTGTCCTCGATGCCGATCATCCGGACCTCGTCGGTCTCGGGCAGGCGCACGAAACGGCCGACCTGGGCCGGCAGGCGGACCAGCGCGTTCATCATCGTGCCGTCGGCCTTGCGGCGCAGTTCCAGCACCAGCGCCAGACCGCCATTGGGGATGAAGGGGAAGGGATGGGCCGGATCGACGGCCAGCGGGGTCAGCACCGGGAAGATCTGGTTGCGGAAATGCTCGTCCAGCCAGACCCTTTCCTTCTTGGTCAGCTCGGACGGCGAGACCACCCGGATGCCCTGCTCCTTCAGCTCCCGGCGCAGCATGCGCACCGAACGCTGCTGCTCGCGCATCGTGTCGTGGGTGCGCTGGCGGATCTGGCGCAGCTGCTGGGCCGGCGTCAGCCCGTCCTGGCCGATCAGCTCGATACCCATCTCCACCTGGCTCCACAGCCCCGCCACGCGGACCATGTAGAACTCGTCCAGATTGTTGGCCGAAATCGACAGGAACCGCACCCGCTCCAGCAGCGGATGGCGGGTGTTCCAGCTCTCTTCCAGAACCCGGTTGTTGAAGGCCAGCCACGACAATTCACGGTTGATGAAGCGCTGCGGCGAGGTGATGTCGATCCGCCGCTGGCCGCGGGCGGGCCGGCTTGCCGCCGGGGCCGGGGCTGCCACGGGTTCCACCGCAACCGTCGCCGCCGCCACCGCCCGGGCCTCGACCTCGGCCGCACTCTCGGCGGAACTCGGCACCACGCTTGCGGCACCGGCCGCCGCTGCGGCCTCGGCCGCAGCCGCCTCGCCGCGGGTGGCGGAAGTCCCGGCCTCGGCGGCCGTTTCCACCGCCGGGGCCGCGGCGGCGTCGGTTTCGGTGGCAGGCTGCGCGGCGCGGGGGGTGGTCGGCAAGATGGCTCTCCTGGGCGGGTATCAGGCGTGAAAACAATGTTCACGATAGCGGATCTTTGTTGCGGATGCATGATCGAGATGCCATTTCGCGCCTGAGCCCGCGGATCGGACCGCGCCCCTCACCTGCCCGGGAGACTGCCCCCGAATGCCGCGCCTGATCCTGCTCCGTCATGCCAAATCGGCCTGGGACGACCCCGCCCTCGCCGATCACGACCGGCCGCTCAACCGCCGCGGCCGCGCCGCCGCCCGGCTGATGGCCAAACCTGTGGCCGAGGCGGCCCCGGACCTGGTGCTCTGCTCCACCGCCCGCCGCACGCGGGAAACGGTGGAGCATATGGTCGATGCCGGTGCCTTCCCCGCCGGCCGCGTGGTCCATGACGCGGCACTCTACCACGCCGCCCCGGCCGCCATCCTGGCCGTGGTCGGCACCCATGCGGCCGACCACGCGGCGGTGATGGTGGTCGGCCACAACCCGGGCCTGCACGAGCTGGCGGCATCGATGGCGACCGCCGGCGACGACCAGGCCCGCGCGGCCCTCGCCGCGAAATTCCCCACCGCCGCCCTCGCCGTCCTCGATCTGGCGGGCCCCGGATGGCGGCCGGGCGACGCCCGCCTGACCCGCTTCGTCACCCCGCGGATGCTGGAGGCCGCCGCCGGTCAGTGACGGCCGATCAGGCTGTCCTCCGGCGCCTCGGCACGCTGGTGCAGGCCGTAATCCCTGAGCACCGTCATCACCCGTACATGGTAATCATGGAAAATCCGGTCGCGCCCGGCCTTCTGAGCCGAAAGATGAGGGTCCAGATTGCGCCAGCGCAGGACGGCCGCCTCGTCTTCCCAGATCGTCACCGACATCACTTTGGCCGGATGGAGCGTGCTCTGGAAGCATTCGACCGAAATGAAGCCCTCCATCTTCTGCAACATCGGCTGCAGCCGGTTCACCATGTTCACATAGGTCTGATTCTGTCCGGGCACGGCTTCGAGTTCGAAGGTCACGACGATCACTGAACGACTCCTCGCTGGTTTAAGTGAATGGCAGGGCGATAGACCGGGTGGCGGCGGCAAAGGGTCACGACCTGCTCCCGGACCCGATCGCGAACGGCGGGGGCCGCACCGGTCCCCAGGGCGTCGAGCACATCGGCCAGCCAGCCGGCCAGAGCCTCGCAGTCGGCGATGCCGAAGCCGCGGGTGGTGACGGCCGGCGTGCCGATGCGCAGGCCCGAGGTCACGAAGGGGGAGCGCGGATCGCCCGGCACCGCGTTCTTGTTGGCGGTGATCCAGGCATCGGCCAGTGCCGCATCGGCATCCCGACCGGTGAAGGCGCGATCGGAGAGATCGATCAGCATCATGTGATTGTCGGTCCCGCCCGAGACGATCCGGTAGCCGCGATCCATGATCACCCGGGCCATCGCCCGGGCATTGGCCAGAACCTGTTTCTGATAGGTCCGGAACCCGGGCGAGAGCGCCTCTCTGAACGCGACCGCCTTCGCTGCGATCACATGCATGGCCGGCCCGCCCTGGATGCCGGGGAAGACCGCGCCGTCGAGCTTGCGGTAGAATTCCTCCCCCTGCCCCTTGGCCAGGATCAACCCGCCGCGGGGGCCGCGCAGGGTCTTGTGGGTGGTGCTGGTCACCACATGGGCATGCGGCAGGGGGTCGGGGTATTCGCCCGCCGCCACCAGGCCCGCCACATGGGCCATGTCGACCCAGAAGATCGCCCCCACCTCGTCGGCAATTGCCCGCATGCGCGCCCAGTCCTTGCGCCGGGAATAGGCCGAAAAGCCGCCGATCAGCATCCGCGGCCGGGTCTCGCGGGCGATGCGGGCCATGTCGTCATAATCGATCAGCCCGGTGTCGGGATTGAGCCCATAGGGCACGATCCGGTAGTGCCGGCCCGAGAAGTTGGCCGGGTTGCCATGGGTCAGATGGCCGCCCTCGGACAGGTTCATGCCCATCACCGTGTCCCCGGGCCGGACCAGCGCCAGGAAAATCGCCGCACTCGCCTGGGCACCGGCATGGGGCTGGACATTGGCATAGTCGCAGTCGAACAGGGCTTTCGCCCGGTCGATCGCCAGCCGCTCGGCGACATCGACATGCGCGCAGCCGCTGTAGAAGCGCCGGCCGGGATAGCCTTCGGCATATTTGTTGGTGAAGACCGAGTTCTGCACCGCCATCACCAGCGGGCTTGCATAATTCTCCGAGGCGATCAGCTCGACATGATCTTCCTGGCGGTCTTCCTCGGATGCGATCGCCCGGGCAAGCTCGGGATCGACATCGGCAAGGCGGATGGACGGATCATACATGGCGGGAAGCTCCCATCTGTCCGGAAGAGGCGGGGTCAGTCGAGGGTGGCCAGCAGGCGGGCCAGGCGGGTGACCACCTCGTCGATCTCCGCCGTGCCGGCGATCAGCGGCGGCAGCAGGCGGATGGTGTTGGCGCGGGTGACGGTGATCAGCAGCCGTTCCTCCAGCAGCGCCCGGCCGACCAGATCGCCGCAGGGCCGATCCAGTTCGATACCGGCCATCAGGCCGATCCCACGGATGGCGACCACCCGCGGATGCCCGGCAAGCGCCCCCCTTAACCCGGCGAGCAGTCGCGCGCCCAGCATCGCCGCCCGCTCGGGCAGCCGGTCGCGGGTCATGACGTCGATCACGGTGCAGCCCACCCGGCAGGCCAGCGGGTTGCCGCCGAAGGTGGAGGCATGATGACCGGGGGAGAACAGCGCCGCCGCCGGGCCACGGGCCAGGCAGGCACCGATCGCAACCCCGTTGCCCAGCCCCTTGGCCAGCGTGATCACATCGGGGGCCACACCGGCATGCTGATGGCCGAACCAGGTGCCTGTGCGGCCCATGCCGGTCTGGACCTCGTCGATCATCAGCAGCCAGCCGTGCCGGTCGGCAAGGGCGCGCAGCGCCCTCAGATAGCCGGGAGAGGCCGGGTGCACCCCGCCCTCCCCCTGCACCGGCTCCAGCAGCACCGCGACGATGCCGGGCTGTTCATCGGCAAGCCTGCGGACGGCATCGATATCGTCATAGGGCACGCGCAGGAAGCCCGGCATCAGCGGCTCGAACCCCCGCTGTACCGCCGGATTGCCGGTCGCCGCCAGGGTGGCGAGGGTGCGGCCGTGGAAGGCGCCTTCCATCACCACCACCTGCGGGGCGGCCACCCGCATCGCCGCGGCATGCAGCCGGGCGAGTTTCAGCGCCGCTTCGTTCGCCTCGGCGCCGGAATTGCAGAAGAAGGCCCGGGTCATCCCCGACAGGGCGCAGAGCCGGCGGCCCAGCTCCTCCTGCCAGGGGATGCGGAACAGGTTCGAGGTGTGCAGCAGCTCGGCCGCCTGCCCGGCGATCGCCGCGGTGATCTCGGGATGGGCATGGCCGAGACCGGTGACCGCGACACCCGAAATGGCGTCGAGATAGTCGATGCCCGCCTCGTCCTGAAGCTGCATGCCCCGGCCGCGCACGAAGGCGACGGGCAGGCGGGCGTAGGTCTGCATCAGACAGGCGGTGCCGGTTTCGGTGGCGGCGCCGGTCGCAGGGGTGGTGTCGCTCGCGGGGGCGGTGTCGGGATGGATCACCGGGCGGCTCCTTCCCGCGAGGGCCGGGGGGCGACCGGCCGCGCCGACGGGCCGCGGCGGCAGAGCGCCAGATGCGCCAGAAGACCGATCAGCAGGCCCCAGAACGCGCCGCCGATGCCGAGCATCGTGATGTTGGCGGCAGCCGCCAGGAAGGTGATCAGCGCCGCCTCGCGGCCGGCCGGTTCGGCGAGCGCCGAGGCCAGGCTGCCGCCGATCGTGCCCAGCAGGGCAAGCCCGGCGAGTGTGGTGATGAAGGTTGCGGGCAGGGCCATGAAGACGGCGGCCAGGGTCACGCCGAAGACGCCGACCAGGATGTAGGCGACCCCCGCCGCGATGCCGGCGATCCAGCGCTTCGACGGGTCCTCGTGTGCCTCGGGCCCGGTGCAGATCGCCGCCGTGATCGCCGCCAGATTGAAGGCGTGGGAGCCGAAGGGCGCCATCAGCAGAGAGCCGAGCCCGGTGACGGTCACGATCGGGCTGGCGCTGGTCTTGTAGCCGTCATTGCGCAGCACCAGCATGCCCGGCATGTACTGGCCGGTCAGCGTGATCAGGAACAGCGGCAGGGCCACCGACAGCAGGGCGTTGAGCGAAAATGCGGGCAGGGTGAAGACGGGGGCCGCGACCGCAAGCTCCAGCCCCTCCAGATCCACCCGCCCCTGGATCAGCAGGAAGCCCAGCCCCAGCACCAGGATGCCCACCACCGCATAGCGGGCGGTGAAGCGCTTGATGGTCACATAGGCCAGGATCAGCAGCCCGGCGAGCAGCGGATCGATGCTCATGCCGCCGAAGGCGCCGATGCCGAACTGGAGCAGGATGCCGGCAAGCAGGCCGGCCGCCACCCCCGGCGGGATCAGCCGGATCACCCGGTCGAAACAGCCCGAAAGGCCGAGCACCACGAAGCCCGCGGCCGAGATCAGATAGGCGCCGATCGCCTCGGCATAGGGTGTGGTCTGCAACGCCACCACCAGAAAGGCGGCGGCGGGCGTCGACCAGGCGGTAATGATCGGGGCGCGGAACCGCCAGCTGAGCAGAAGCCCGGTGATGCCGACGCCGATCGACACCGACCACACCCAGGACGCCGTCAGCGCCGGGTCGAGCCCGGCCACACGGGCCGCCTGGAAGACCAGGATGAAGGTCCCGCCGTAGTTGACGATGACCGAGACGAGGCCGGCCACGACCGGATGGATAAGGTCGGTGGGGCCGATGGCGCGCGGTTGAGCGGATGAGCGCATGGCGTCGGGGATCCTCCGTAGCGAGGGGACCGCCCGCTCCCGGGCGGCGCGCCACGTGATAGCGCGCCAATGGCTGGTTGAGCCCGGACACTTTCCGCAGGATGACCAGACCACTTTGTCCGACCGCCGCGGAAGCGCATGCCGATGGCGCCGATCGCGGTGGCTGCATAGAATGTCCGGGTTTCGCGCCCTCTTCGGCGGCACCCCCGCCCCATCTCCGGCGGCACCCCCACCCCCTCCCCGCCCCCGTCAGTGAAGCCGCACGCCCTGAAGACCTTCGAACTCGACACGCTGAAGATCCGGCTGGCGGATGCCGAGATGCAGCGCCTCGACCTGCATCAGCGCATCCAGCGGGCGTTGAGCGGGTTGATCCTCGACGGGGCGCTGGCCCCGGGCATGAAGCTGCCGGCCAGTCGCCGGCTGGCGGCCTCGCTCGGCATCGCCCGCGACACGGTGGAAAACGCCTATGTCCAGCTGCACCGCGACGGCTTCATCATCCGGCGCGAAGGCTCGGGCAGCTATGTCTCCCCCACCCTGGGCACGGATCTGGAAGGGGTTGCCCGCCGCCGGCTCCGCCGGCAGGCGGAGGCGCGCCACGACCCGGCCGGCGGACAGGGGTTGAGCCGGCGCGGCCGGATGGTGCTGGACAGCGGCGGCATCGCCGACCAGCGCGCGGTCCGCCCCTTCGTGACCGGTTTGCCCGAGACCTGCACCTTCCCGACCGAGATCTGGGAACGTCTGCAACGCCGGGTGATCCGCGACCATCGCGACGGCATTCTGCTGCATGGCGACCCGCAGGGGGCCGAAGCCCTGCGCGAGGCGATCGCCGCCTATCTCACCCTGGAGCGCGGCGCCGGTGTGGCCGCGGATCAGATCCTGGTGCTGAGCAGCACCCGTCAGGCGCTCTATCTCTGCGCCCAGCTTCTGGTCGATGCCGGCGGGCCGATCCTGATGGAAAATCCCGGCTATTTCGGCGCCCGCAAGGCCTTCGAGGCGGCCGAGGCGCGGATCGTGCCGATCCCGGTCGATGCCCGGGGCATCCGGACCGATCTGGTCAGGGCCGATCAGAGCGGCGCGGCCTGCGTCTATGTCACGCCGTCACACCAGTATCCGACCGGCGCCACGCTGTCGCTGGACCGCCGGATCGACCTGATCGCCTGGGCCGCAGAGACCGGTGGCTGGATCATCGAAGACGATTACGACAGCGAGTTCCACTATGACGGCCTGCCGACCGCCTGCGTCCAGGGCCTGGACCGCGACCGGCGGACGATCTATATCGGCACCTTCGCCAAGACGCTCTATCCCGGGCTGCGGCTCGGCTATATGGCCCTGCCCCCGACGCTGGTCGAGGCCTTCACCCGCGCCCGCAGCATCATCGACGGCCACACCCCGCAGCTGCAGCAGCTCACCCTCGCCCGCTTCATGGCCGACGGGCATTACAATGCCCATATCCGGGCCATGCGCAAACTCTATGCCGGTCGCCGGCAGGTGATGCTCGATGCCATCGCCCGGCATCTGGACGGCATCGCCACCGCCACCCGCCCGCCCGGCGGCCTGCAGATCCCCTGCATCCTGGAGCCCGGCTGGCCGGAAGCCGATACCATCGCCCGCGCCGCCGCAGCCGGGCTTGTGCTGCCGGGCCTGGGCCGCCTGCATATCGGCCCCGGCGCCCGCCCCGGCTGGCTGCTGGGCTACGCCTCCCTCGCCGCCCACGAGATCGAGGCCGCCATGCTCCGCCTGGGGGGCGTGTTGCGCCAGGGGCACAGCAACGGGGTGCCGTAAGGCATAAGGCTCTGTCGTCCCGCCCCCTGCCATGTTCTTATACCCGACAGGATCATATCCGCAGCGGCTCGACGCAGAGGCACCGCATGCCCTTTCCGGCACTGAACAATGATGATGAGGCAGGCACCGCCACAACCCGGTCACGCCGCGCCCTGCTCCAGAAACTTCGCGTCGCAGCTTCAGCAAAAGCGACAGTGGGACCGACCGCGGCCCGCAGTCAGGATTTTCTGTACGATGAAGCGGGTCTCCCGCGGTCTGACGGAAACAACACCGCCTGACGGCAGCCCCCTGGTCCTCAACCTTTCCCCGACCACCGGTTCCGCAGCCGGCGCAGCCAGACCGGCAGAAGTGGGGTGGGGAGCGGGGCGCCCAGGATGCGGTCGGGGGCGTCGACGATCGCGGCGGCGGCGCCGGCGCGGATCAGCCGGCGCAGGCGGCGGCGGCTGTCGGTGCCATAGACCAGCACCAGCGGCGGATCGGCGCGGCTGCGGAGCGCCCTGATCGCGCGCGGGCCGAAGCGGCGGGCGTTCACCACCACCAGATCCGCCTTAGCGATCACCCCGGCCATCGCGGCGGCATCGGCCGGCCGGCGCAGCACCGGCCCGACCGGCAGGGTCGGCAACAGGCGCGCGGCCAGGCTCATCACCGCCGCCGAGGTCGAGGTCACCACCAGCCGGCCGGGGGGCAAAGGCGCGGCCTCGATCGCGCGCGCCACGGCGGTCACCAGCCCGACTGCCGCGTCTTCCCCCGCCTCAGCCGGCGGCTTCAGTTCCAGATTGAGACCAAGCCCGATCCGGGCGGCCAGCGCCAGGGCGCGGGCCAGGGTGGCCGGCGGCTCTGCCACCGCCCCTGCCCCGAACCAGAGCGCCGCATCCATGCGGGCAAGGTCTGCCGCCGCCACGGCCGCGAGCGGCCCGCTGCCGCTGGTGGTGGCGTCGAGATCCGGGTCATGCAGCAGCACCGGCGTGCCGCAGCCGGTCAGCCGCACATCCACCTCGGCCCAGTCGGTGCCAAGCATCGGCACGCCGGCCAGGGCCTGAAGCGTGTTCTCGGGCGCATGGGCGCCCCCGCCGCGATGGGCGATCAGCCGCCCGCGCGGCAGCAGGACCGGCCGGCGCGCCACCGGTTCAGCGCGATACCGGCGGCGCGGGGCTCTCTGCGGTCTTGCGCAGGTCCAGCACCACTTCGACCACGTCGTCTTCCAGCGAATCGCGCACGGTGAAGCCCAGCGTGACCATCAGCTTGCGCATCGGCCGGTTGTCGCGCAGCACCTGCCCCACGATCCGGTGGATGCCGCGGGCCCGGCAATAGGCGATCACCTTGTTCATCAGCCGGATGCCCAGGCCGCGGCCCTTCAGGTCCGATCGCACCACCACGGCGAATTCGGCATCCACCGCATCCGGATCGAACACCACCCGCACCACGCCCACCGTCTCGGCCCCGGTCTCGTCGGGCAGCACGCCGGGCTTCACCGGCGGGATGTCGCCGCCGTCGAAGCGGGTGCGGGCGATGAAGGCCATCTCGCGGTCGTAATCGATCTGGGTGAAGCGGGCCATTTCGGTGTGGCTGAACTCGCGCACCACGCCGAAGAAGCGGTAGCGGATGTCCTCGGGCGTCAGATGGCGGACGAAATCCTGATGGCCGGGCTCGTCCTCGGGCCGGATCGGGCGCAGCACCGCATGGCGGCCGTCGGCCATCGTCACCGTTTCCACCAGATCCAGCGGATAGGGCCGGATGGCCAGCGGGTTGCGGGCGCCGCCGCCGGGGAAGACCTCGACATGGGCGTCCAGCACCAGCACGCCCATGTCGTCGGCGATCAGCGGGTTGACGTCCAGGCTGCGCATCTCGGGCAGGTCGACCACCATCTGTGCCACGCGGATCAGCACGCCCGAAATCTCGTCCAGATCCGCCGCCGGCCGGTCGCGATAGCCCAGCAGCAGCTTGTGCACCCGGGTGCGCATCATCAGCTCGCGCGCCAGCACGGTGTTCAGCGGCGGCAGGGCCAGGGCCCGGTCGTCGACCAGTTCCTCGGCGGTGCCGCCCTGGCCGAAGCTGATCACCGGGCCGAAGACGGGGTCGTGGATCACGGCGATCCGCAGCTCGTGCGCCCGCGGCCGGCGGATCATCCGCTGCACCAGAAAACCGTCCAGCGGCGCGCCGGGCGCGCGGGTGCGCAGCCGCTCGGCCAGGCTGGCGGCGGCACCGCGCACCTCGTCGGCATTCTGCAGGTCGACCACCACACCGCCCACCTCGCTCTTGTGGGTGATGCCGCTGGAGGCGACCTTCAGCACCGCCGGGAAGCCCAGCGCCGCGGCGGCGGCCACCGCCGCCTCGGCATCGGCCGCAAGCCGGGTCTCGATGGTCGCGATGCCATAGGCGCCGAGTATCCGGCCGGCCTCGATCTCGGTCAGCCGGCTGCGGCCTTCGGCACGCGCGCCGGCGATCACCGCCCGGGCGGCCGCGACATCCGGCGTGAAGGTCTCGGGCACCGAGGACGGCGTCTCCATCAGCATGTCCTGGATCCGGCGATAGCCGACCCGGTGCATGAAGCCGCGCACGGCATGATGGGGCGTGTCATAGGTGGCGATGCCGGCCTCGTTCAGCACCCGGCGGGCCGGGGCCGCGCCCTGCCCGCCCAGCCAGCTGGTCAGGATCGGCCGGCGGGTGCGCTCCGCCGCCTTGGTCACCACCCGGGCGACATCGGCGCCGTCGGCAACGCCGGTCGGCGCATGCAGCACCAGGACCGCATCGGCCCCCTTGTCCTCCAGCAGGATGTCCAGCGCCTCGGCATAGCGCGCGGCATCGGAATCGCCGCCGATATCGACCGGATTGCCGCCCGACCACACCCCCGGCAGCACGCCGTCGAGCTTCGCCACGGTTTCGGGTGCCAACTCCGCCAGGCTGCCGCCGGCGGCGATCAGGCTGTCGACCGCCATCACCCCCGGCCCGCCGCCATTGGACAGGATGGCCAGCCGGTCGCCGCGCGGCGGCTGCAACCGGTGCAGGGTCTCGACCGCGTCGAACAGCTCGTCGATCTCGCCCACGCGCAGAATGCCGGCGCGGCGCAGCGCCGCCTCGTAGACCTCGTCCTCGCCGGTCGCGGCGCCGGAATGGGTAAAGGCCGCGCGGGCGCCTGCCGGTACCCGGCCGGATTTGATCGCCAGCACCGGCTTGTTGCGCGCCGCCGCCCGCGCCGCCGACAGGAAGCGGCGGGCGGAATCGATCGCTTCGACATAAAGCAGGATCGCGCGGGTGGCGGGGTCGCCGGCCAGATAGTCGATCACGTCGGCGAAACCGACATCGCGGCAGTCGCCCAGGCTGATCATGGCCGAAAAGCCGATGCCGTGGGCGACGGCATGGTCCATGACCGCGGTGCCGATCGCGCCCGACTGGGTCAGGAAGGCGATGCGCCCGCGCGGCACCCGGGCGGGCGCGAAGCTGGCGTTCAGCCCCACTTTCGGCACCACCAGCCCCAGCGTGTTGGGGCCCACCAGGCGCAGCCCCGTCGGCCGCGCCGCCTCTACCGCCGCCTGGGCGAGCGAGGCGCCGCCTGCGGTATAGGTCCGCCCCAGCCCCGCCCCGATCAGCACCGCGGCACGCACGCCGCGCTGGCCCGCCTGGCGGACCATCTCCGGCACCTGTTCGGGCGGGGTGCAGATCAGCGCCAGATCGGGCGTCACCGGCAGATCGGCGATGGTGCGATAGGCCAGCACGCCTTCAACCGAATTGTAGCGCGGGTTGACCGGCATGATCGGGCCGGCGAAACCGCCATCCAGCAGGTTGCGCATCACCATGCGCCCCACGCTGCCCGGCCGGGTGCTGGCGCCGATCACGGCCACCGCCTTGGGGTCGAAGATCGCGTCGAGATTTCGGATGGTCATGTGGGTGGCCGCTCCGGTCCGGTCGCCGCGGATGTGATGCACATCACCCTA
Source organism: Tistrella mobilis (assembly GCF_039634785.1). Taxonomy (NCBI): domain Bacteria; kingdom Pseudomonadati; phylum Pseudomonadota; class Alphaproteobacteria; order Geminicoccales; family Geminicoccaceae; genus Tistrella; species Tistrella mobilis. The sequence continues at coordinate 220,018 of NZ_JBBIAB010000001.1, forward strand.
TATCAGGATGGCGTCGATCGCGAGACGGTGCGTCGTCGTGGCGCGGCTGCCCACGGGCTACGGCGTCCGTCAGCGCGCCCAGACGAAGGCCGGCAGCATGGCGGTGGGCATGAAGCCCTCTTCGGCGCAGACCCGTTCGGCCCGGTCTGCGTCGGGCAGGTCGCCATGGGCCAGGCCCAGCTTCTCGGCCATGATGCCGCCGGCGATGAAATAGCCCGGGATGCCGAAGCCGGTGGCCCCCTGGATATCGGTATGGGGGCCGTCGCCGACGGCGGCCACCCGCTCGCGCGGCAGGTCCAGAATGGTCAGGCAGCGCTCGTAGACCGAGGCATAGGGCTTGCCGAACGAGATCACCTTGCCGCCGAGCCGCTCATAGGCCTCGGCCATCACGCCCGCGCAGGGAAACCGCGAACCGTCGATGCGCACGATCACCATGTCCGGATTGGCGCAGATCATCGGCAGGCCGCGGGCGGCCGCCGCTTCCAGTGCCGGCATCAGCGGTTCCAGCCGCGGATCCTCGTCGTCGAAGCCGGTGTTGAGCACCAGATCGGCCCCGGCGGCATCGTCGACGTCGACGAAGGGCAGGTCGTCGAGCAGGCCGGCATCGCGCGGCGGGCCCAGATGCAGCACCCGCCGGCCGATCTCCCCCGCCGCCAGCATGGCGGCTGCGGCATCGCGCGCGGTTTCGCCCGACGACACCACCCCGTCATAGAGGCCGCGATCGACGCCGAAACGGTCCAGCTGCTCGATCACCCGCGAGGCCCGGCGGGGCGCATTGGTCAGGAACACGATCCGCCGGCCGGTTTCGCGCAGCCGGGTCAGGCAGTCGACGGCGCCGGGATAGAGCTGGCGGCCGTCATGGATCACACCCCAGAGGTCGAGGATGAAACCGTCATGGGCGGGCGCGATGGCGGCGACGCCATCATATACGGTCATGGACATCGGAGAGGCGGATCCGTTCTGGGCAGCGGGGAGGGAGAGGGCGGGGGGAGGGAGAGGGCGGGCAGGTCAGCCGAGGCGCCGCGGTTCGCCGAACAGATAGCCCGCACCGTATTCGATGCCAAGGTCCAAGAGGTCGATCAGCCGCTGCTCGTCGTCGATATGGTCGACCACCACCCGGATGCTGCGGGCGCGCAGTTCGCGCAGCAGGTCGCGGAAGGCGGCCGCCCCGTCGGGCGTGCGGGCGCCGGCCAGCGCCACCGCGGCCGGGATCTTCACATAGGCGAGCAGCCGGCCGCGGGCGAGGATATCGGTGCTCATCCGCTTCGGGTCGACCCCGTCGGCCAGGAAGCGGCAGCCCAGCCGTGTCAGCCGCTGCAGCGCCTCGATCTGCGGATCGCCGAGCGCCATCCAGGTCGTGGCCGGGGCGGCGACGATCACCGAGGACGGCACGCCCGCATCCTCGGCCAGATAATCGGCCAGATCCTCGTGCACCAGCGGGTCGGCCAGGCCGTGGCCGGTGACATAGGCCACCACCGGCAGGTTCGGCTCCCCCGCCCTGGGCCGGCGGCCGACGCGCAGTGCGCGCAGCAGAAGATGGTTGTCCAGCCGCTGGGCCAGCCCCGGCACCTTGGCCCGGTCCTCCACCACATCCAGGCCGATCACGCGGCCGTCGGGGCCGTGGACCACGGCGCGGGCCTCGACCAGCGCCGGGCGCCGGCTGGGCAGGCGGACGATGGAGGTCACCATCACGTCGATCGCCCCGGCACCGACCGCGGCATCCAGCACCGCTTCGGGGTCGAGCGGCGGCATCGGCGGCGGCGGGCGCGTGTCGGCAGGGCTGGCCTGGGCCGTGGCCCGGGCGGTCGCGGTGGCGCGGGCGGGCCCCGTCGCCGGCTCGCGCCGGTTGCGGGCCAGTTCGGGCAGCAGGCGCTGCAGGCTGCGCAGCTCGTCGACCAGATCGCCCGACTGGCCGCCGCTCTCGATCCGGGCGACCCGGTCCGACAGGGCGCGAAGGTCGATGGCCAGCTGCATCCGCTCCCGCTTTTCGACCGCAAGCCTGGACAGCAGGGCGACGACCAGATGGGCCAGCGCCAGGCCGCCCGAGGCCGCCGCCCAGACGATCAGCCGGAACAGCACGCCTTCGGCGGGGATCAGGGCGGCGGGCAGCAGACCCACGGCGGCATAGCCGGCCATGTACAGACGGTCGCGCCGGTCGAGCGCGAAGGGCTCCACCGGCGGTGGCACCGGCCGGCCGGTTACGTCGACGGCATCGACATCCCCCAGGACATCGTCCTCGACCAGGTCTTCGGGGGCGATCCGTGGTTCACGCCGCCCGGCCGACGATCTCCCCAACATCCCTTACCCCCTCGGCGGCGATGCGCCGGTTCAGGCCTTCGACGATCCGCCCGACCAGCCCCGGCCCCTCATAGACCAGCGCCGAATAGAGCTGGAGCAGGTCGGCGCCGGCCGCTAGCCGGTCCCAGGCATCGTCGGCGGTCTCGATCCCGCCGACGCCGATGATCGGCATGGTGCCGTCCAGCGCCCGGAACACCTCGCGGGTCAGCGCCAGGGCCCGGGCCTTCAGCGGCCGCCCCGACAGGCCGCCGGTCTGGCCGCGATGGGGGCTTTGCAGCGTGTCCGGCCGGGCGATGGTGGTGTTGGCGACCACCATGCCGTCGATCCCGGCATCGCGGGCGGCATCCACCGTGTCGGCCAGGCCCGCCTCGTCCAGATCGGGGGCGATCTTGACCAGGATCGGCGGCCGCGCCGTGCCGGCGATCCCCTGGTCGCGCGCCGCCTTCAGGCCGCCGAGCAGGCCCGAGAGATGCGCCCGCCCCTGCAGGTCGCGCAGCCCCGGCGTGTTGGGCGACGAGACGTTCACCACCACCGCGTCGACCAGCGGCCCCAGCTTCGCGAGCCCCGCGGTATAATCGGCCAGCGCATCCTCGCTGGTCTTGTTCTTGCCCAGATTGGCGAAGACCGGGCCGGTCGTCCGCCGGCGCGGGGCGCGGGCGGCCAGCCGGCCGGCCACCACCTCCAGCCCGTCATTGTTGAAGCCCATGCGGTTGATCACCGCCCGGTCCTCGGTCAGCCGGAACAGCCGCGGCCGGTCGTTGCCCGGCTGGGGCCTGGGCGTCACGCCGCCGATCTCGATGAAGGCGAAGCCATAGCCGAACAGCGCATCCACGGCGACCGCGTTCTTGTCGTAGCCGGCGGCCAGGCCCAGCGGATGGGCGAAATCCAGCCCCCAGAGCCGGCGGCCGAGCGCCGGCACCGGCCGGGCCGGGTGCGGCGGCACCGCCAGCCGGGCCAGGCCGCTGGTCAGGCCGAACAGCGACAGGCCGTGGGCGCGTTCCGGGTCCAGGCGATAGACGAGCGGCGCAAGCCGCCCCCAGGCATCGCTCATGCCCCGGCTCCGCCGGCCCCGGCATGGGCGGGGAAGATGTGCAGCCCGTCGGGGCCCAGCGGCAGCGGATCGGTGCGCACCACCGCCACCGACGGCAGCGGCCCGTAGATATGCGGAAACAGCTGCCCCCCGCGGGACGGTTCCCAGCGCAGCAGCGCGCCCAGCCGGCGGACGTCGATCGTCAGCAGCAGCAGATCGTCCCGGCCCTTCAGATGCAGCCGGGCGGTTTCGGCCAGCTGACCAGCGGTGGAACAGTGGATGAAGCCGTCTGTCTCGCACAGCCGGCCGCCCCGATAGGCACCCGGATTGGCCGCCGCCCAGCGTGCCGCCTCGGCGAAATGAAAGATCCAGCCCTTGTCCTCGCCCGCCTGGGCGGGCCGGTCGGTGATGTCGGTCATCGGTCGTCTCCCGCCATGGTCTCTCCCCGTCGCATGGTCTCCGCCGTCCGGATCGTCATGCAACCCGCGCCGCAAGGCGCCTGTCCAGCCCGTCGACCAGCCAGCCGTCCAGCTTGTCCAGGAAGGTGATGCACTGGTCCAGCTGTTCGCGGGCGACGAATTCGTCCGCCCGATGGGCCTGGTCGATGCTGCCCGGCCCGCAGACCACCACCGGCACGCCGGCGCGCTGGAAAATGCCGGCCTCGGTGGCGAAGGCCACCACATGGGTGCTGTTGCTGCCGGTCAGCGCCAGCGCCATCGCCTCGGCCGGGCTGTCGGCCTCGGGCGTCAGCGGCTCGACGTTCACGTCCACCACCGTGGTCACGCCGGCCTCGTCCGACACCGCCTTCAGCCGCGGCAGCACCTCGGTCTCCACCCGTGCATCCAGGCGACGGACGATGTCGTCGATCGAATGACCGGGCATCAGCCGGGCCGACCAGTCCAGTTCGGCATCGCGGGGGATGATGTTGACGGCGGCACCGCCCCGCACCATCACCGCGGTCACGGTGGTATAGGGCGGCTCGAAACCGCTGTCGGGCTGGCCGATCCCGGCATATTCGGCCTCCAGCTCCTCAAGGAAGCCGGTGATGCGGGCCGCGGCCGAAATCGCATTGGCACCCAGATGCGGCTGCGAACTGTGTGCCTCCACCCCGGTCACCCGGGTGCGGCACAGGCAGACGCCCTTATGCGCCGTCACCACCCGCATCGAGGTCGGCTCCCCAACCACCGCCAGCCGCGGCCGGGCGGCAAGGCCCCGGATGTGGCGGGCAAGGTCGGGGGCGCCCATACAGGCGACCTCTTCGTCATAGGTGAAGGCGAAATGCACCGGGTCGGTCAGCGGCAGGGCCGCCCAGTCGGGCAGCTTGGCCAGCACGCAGGCGATGAAGCCCTTCATGTCGCAGGTGCCGCGCCCCAGCATCAGCCCGCCGCGTTCGGTCAGCCGGAACGGGTTGGTCGTCCAGGGCTGGCCGTCCACAGGCACCACGTCGGTATGGCCGGCCAGCATGACGCCGCCCCGGCCGTCGGGGCCGAGGGTCGCGAAGATATTCGCCTTGGTGCCGTCGGCCGAGGGGATGCGCTCGTGCCGCACCCCATAGAGATCCAGCCAGCTTTCGACGAAGGCGATCAGCGGCAGGTTGCTGTAGCGGCTGGTGGTATCGAAGGCGATCAGCCGCGCCAGCAGCGCATCGCGCCGGGCGGCAGCCGTCGGCAGGGCGGCGATCAGGGCCGCGGCTTCGGCATCCGGTACCGCCGGGTCGGCCGCCGGGCCGATCCGGCCGGCGAGGTCAATCGAGGCGTCCATGGCAGACGGCGACCTTCAGGGAGGGAGGCTGACAGAGAAGGAAGCTGGCAGACGGAGAGAGCGGCCATCACGGCGACATGTGCACCTGCGAAGACCGTTCCGGTTTCTCAAACCGTAAACAGGTCCGGGCTTCGGCGCAACGGAGGCGGCAGGGTCACCCCCGCCAGTAGGCGCGGGTGAACAGGACCAGCACGGTGAACAGCTCCAGCCGGCCGAGCAGCATGGCGAAGGCCAGAACCGTCAGCACCGGGTCGGTCATGGTGGCATAATTGCCGGCCGGGCCGATGATCGGCCCAAGCCCGGGGCCGACATTGGCCAGCGCCTGGGACACCGCGGTGGCGGCGGTGATGAAGTCCACCCCCAGCAGCGCCACCACGATCGACAGCACCACGAAGACCGCGAAGAAGACGGTGGTGAAGCTCAACACCGACAGCAGAATGGCTTCGGGCACCGGCCTGCGGTTGTAGGTGGGCACGATCACCGCATTCGGGTGGACCAGCTGGCGGAGATGGCGCCGGGCCGCCGTCACCAGGATCACGAAGCGGAAGACCTTGATGCCGCCCGAGGTGGAGCCGGTGCAGCCGCCGACCAGGATCAGCCAGAAAAACACCGCGAAGGGGAACGTGCCCCACAGATTGTAATCGGCTGTGGCAAAGCCCGTGGTGGTGATGACCGAGACCACGTTGAACAGCGACACGCGCAGCGCCTGCAGGGGCGCCACATGTTCATGCAGCACCAGCCACAGGCTGAGCGTCACGGTCCAGACCAGAATGGCGAGGAAGAAGGCCCGGACCTGGGTGTCGCGCCACAGCGCATCGCGATCCTGGCCGAGCACCCGGATATAGAGCACGAAGGGCAGGGCGCCGCCGATCATGAACACCACGATGATCATCTCGATCAGCGGGCTGTCGAAATGGCCGATCGAGGCGTCGGAGGTGGAGAAACCGCCGGTGGAGACGGTCGCCATGGCATGGACCAGCGCCTCGAACCCGGTCATGCCTGCCGCCCAGAGCAGCGCCATGCAGGCCAGCGTCATCACCACATAGACCCGGCCGAAGGCCGCTGCCAGCTGGGCGGCCCGCGGCACGATCTTTTCGGAATTGTCCGAGCTTTCGGTCCGGAACAGCTGCATGCCGCCGATGCGGAGCATGGGCATGATCGCGACCGAGGTGACGATGATGCCGATGCCGCCCAGCCAGTGCAGCATGCCGCGCCAGATCAGCACCCCGGGCGGGGCGGTGTCCAGGCCCGACAGCACCGTCGATCCGGTGGTGGTCAGCCCCGACATGGATTCGAAGAACGCGCCCGCATAGGTGATATGGGGCGATGCGAACAGCAGCGGCAGCGCCGCGAAGGCCGCCACCGACAGCCAGGAAAGCGTGGTGGTCAGAAAGGCATGGCGCAGGCTGAGCGAGGTGGGGTGCGCGGTGCGCGTGGTCAGCACCAGGCTGACGCCGGCGAAGATGGTCACCAGCGACGACACCACGAAGACCGACCAGTCGGGACTGGCCGCCACGGCATCGAAGGCCGCCGGGACCAGCATGGTGGCGCCCAGCAGTGCCAGCAGCACGCCGATGATGAACAGCACCGGCTTGACGTCGATCACGGCCGCGGACCCCCGAGCAGTGCGGCGCCCCTGATCAGGCGCACGGAACCCAAGCCGCACCCCCGATCGGGCATGCGGCGCCGCCCGCGATGATCGGGGAAAGCGTCGCGGCTGTCCACGCCCGAGGTGACGCCACCATCAGGGACGGTTCCGTCAAACACGACACCCCTGCCCATCCGTGAACAGGCAGGGGTGTCTCGACAGCCGGGTTGAGGGCAATGCCCCGCGCCGTTGTCAGAACCCGGCCGGATTGCCGATCAGGGTCAGGAATTCGCGGCGCAGCGTCGGGTTGTGGCGGAACTCGCCCAGCATGCGGCTGGTCACCATGCTCACCCCCGGCTTGTGAACGCCGCGGGTGCTCATGCACTGGTGTTCGGCCTCGATCACCACGGCCACGCCCTTGGGCTGCAGCACTTCCTCGATCGCATTGGCGATCTGCGAGGTCAGCTTCTCCTGGATCTGCAGGCGCTTCGAGAAGGCCTCCACCACGCGGGCGAGCTTGGAAATGCCCACCACGCGGCTGCGCGGCAGATAGGCCACATGGGCGACGCCGATGATCGGCACCATGTGATGCTCGCAATAGCTCTCGATCCGGATGCCACGCAGGGCGACGACCTCGTCATAGCCGTCGGTCTCTTCGAAGGTCCGCTGCAGGATCTCGACCGGATCCTGAACATAGCCCGCGAAGAATTCCTCGTAAGACCGCACCACGCGGTCGGGCGTGGACAGCAGGCCCTCGCGGTCCGGGTCGTCGCCCGCCCAGCGGATCAGGGTCCGCACGGCGGCTTCCGCCTCGGCGCGGCTGGGGCGGCCTTCGGGGGCAGCGGCCTTGGGCGCCTCGGATGCGCCGACCTCTGCCGGGCCTCCCATTTTCACGGCCACGACGTTTTCACGTGTCATCTGACGTGCAACTCCCAGGGTGCGGCCGGCAGGTGCGCAGCGGGCCCACGCGAACGGCGGGGGACGGCGCATCGGGCTTCCGGCCGTGTGCGGATTCCGTTTCGTTTACGCAAGCCCGCAACCGATGGATCACCGGGGTGGAGAGCGTATCGCGACGGAGCCGCGATGGTGTGGGCCGGCGAGCCGCGATACGGCGGATCATCCTGCCCACGATCCGAAGCACATATCAACCATTGATTGCTGATGATGTGTTCGACGTAACTCTGACTATAGGTCGCAGCGCAGGCACCTGCAAGCGCGGGCCACGGCAGAACCGGGATCGGACTCAGTTGATCGTGTGCGCCGCATGGGGGCTGTCGAGCGAAAAGGTCGGGATCTGGACCTCGAAGGTTTCGCCGCCGGCGCTCTCCATCTGGTAGCTGCCGCCCATGATGCCCGAAGGCGTGGTGAGCGGCGCCCCGCTGGTGTATTCGAAGCTCTCGCCCGGCGCCAGCACCGGCTGTTCGCCGACCACACCCGCACCGCGAACCTCCTGCAGCCGGCCCAGGCCGTCGATGATCCGCCAGTGGCGGGCACGCAGCTGCACCGTCTCGTCGCCGTGGTTCTCGATCCGGATGCGATAGGCGAAGACGAACTGCCCGTCCTCGGGCGAGGACTGGTCGTCGACGTAGAACGGGCGCACCGCCACCATGATCGAGCGGGTGGTCGCGCTGTATTCGTGGTCCGCCGCCATGGGTCCTACCTGCTGCAACGTGGATCGACGGGCCCGGAAGGGGCCCGGACAGGGAATATCGCGACCCATGCAACCGATTTCCAGGGCGGAGCGCAAGCGGTGATGCCCCCAAGATGTCGGGACGGGGTGTCCCGACACCCGTTTCAGGGGCAGCAATGGCCTCAGGCGGCGTCGAGTGCCGCCGCCAGATCGGCCGCCAGATCCTCGACATCCTCAAGCCCGATCGACACCCGGACCAGGCCGTCGCCGATGCCCACCGCCGCCCGCACCTCGGCCGGCAGCCGCTGATGGGTGGTGGTGGCGGGATGGGTCGCCAGCGTCTTGGCGTCGCCCAGATTGTTGGAGATGTCGGCAATCTCCAGCCGGTTCAGGAAGCGGAAGGCCGCCTCCTTGCCGCCCTTGAAATCGAAGGCCAGCAGCGTGCCGCCGCCCGCCATCTGCCGCCGGGCCAGATCATGGCCGGGATGGGAGGCAAGTCCCGGATAGACCAGCCGGTTGAGGGCGGGATGGCCCTCGAAACGGCGGGCGAGGGTGGTGGCGCTGCGGGTCTGTTCCCGCACCCTGAGCGGCAGCGTCTCCAGCCCCTTCAGCAGCACCCAGGCGTTGAAGGCGCTGAGGGTCGGGCCGGTATGGCGCAGGAAGTCGCGCAGCGCCCCGTCGCAGAACGCCTCGCTGGCCAGGATCGCCCCGCCCAGCACCCGGCCCTGGCCGTCGATATGCTTGGTGGCGGAATAGACCACCACATCGGCGCCCAGCGCCATCGGCTTCTGCAGGATCGGGGTCGCGAAGACGTTGTCGACCACCAGCGTCGCGCCATGGGCATGGGCGATCTCGGCCACCGCCGCCAGGTCGATCAGCTCCAGCTGCGGGTTGGACGGCGTCTCCAGGAAGAACAGCTTGGTCTCGGGGCGCACCGCCGCCGCCCAGGCGTCGAGATCGGCACCGCGCACGAAGCTGGTGGTGATGCCGAAGCGCGGCAGCAGTTCGGCCAGGATGTACTGGCAGGATCCGAACAGCGCCTCGGCCGCCACGATATGGTCGCCGGCGCGAAGCTGGCAGATCAGCGCATTCCACACCGCCGACATGCCCGACGCGGTCGCCCGGCAGGCCTCGGCACCTTCCAGCGCCGCCAGGCGGGCCTCGAAGGTCCGCACCGTCGGATTGCCGTAGCGGCTGTAGACGAAGCCCGGCTCTTCGCCGCGGAACCGCGCCTCGGCGCGGGCGGCGTCGTCATAGACATAGCCCGAATTCAGGAACAGCGCCTCGGCGGTCTCGCCATGGGGGCTGCGGTCCAGCCCGGCGCGTACCGCCAGCGTCGCAAGCCCGCGTGTCGCAAGCCCGCGCTCTGCCGCGGCTTCCGTTCCGGCCGCAGCCGCCGTGGCCTTCCACAATCCGTCGCCACAGTCGGCGTCGACATCCGTCCGGTCTTCGGTATCCCGCATGGTCTTCGGCCCACAAAAAAACCCGGCCTCTGGCCGGGTCTGCGCGTGAAGGGTTCGGTGCGCGGCCCCCGACCTTTTAGCGGCGTGATTAACGTGGTCCGCAAGCCGGCCGGCCCAAATCCCCACGATCGCCGCCAGGCCCTGCCCCGGCGACGCGACAGGCACGATACGCCCGCCCGCCACGGGGGGTCAAGTACCGATCATGTCAGGAGAATTCCCCATCCGGCGGATGGAGATGCAGGATCGGCCCGCCCGCCTCGGCGGCCTCGTCGGGATCATGGGTCACGATCAGCGCCGGCACACCACGCCTCCGCAGGCGGTCGAAGACCAGCGCCCTCAGGCGTGCGGCCAGCGGCCGGTCCAGCCGGGCGAAGGGTTCGTCCATCAGCACCGCCCGGGGATCCGCGGCCAGCATGCGCATCAGCGCCACCCGCGCCCGCTGCCCGCCCGACAGGGTCGCCGGATGTCGCCCGCCCAGCCCGTCCAGCCCGGCCTCGGCCAGCGCCGCGGCGATCCGGTCCCGCCGCGCCGCCCGGTCCAGCCCGGCCGGCAGGCCGAAACCGATATTGGCGGCCACCGTCAGATGCGGAAACAGCAGGTCGTCCTGCATCATCAGCCCCACCCGGCGCCGCTCGGGCGGCAGGTCGTCGATCGGCCTTCCGTCCAGAAGGATGCGGCCGCGCATGGCCACGACCGGGTCGGCGATGCCGGCGATCACCGCCAGCAGGGTCGATTTGCCGATGCCCGACGGCCCCAGCACCGCCCCGATCACCCCGGGCGACACGCCGAGGTTCAGCGGCCCCACCAGCCGGCGGCCGCCGATCGCCACCGCCACCTCCTCAAGCTCCAGGCTCATCGGCGCCTCCGGCCGCCGGCCGGCTCGGGGATCAGGCTCGCCAGCAGAAAGCCCGCCGCCGGCAGCAGGGCCAGCAGCAGGGCTGCCGCCGCCGCCGCCCGACGGTCCAGCCCGGCCGCCGCCGCCACCGCTTCGGTCGCCAGCAGCGGGATCCGGCCGCCACCGATCATCACCGCCGGCAGATACTGCGCCACCCCGGCCGAAAAGCCGATCGCCGCCGCCACCGCCAGCGGCCGTGCGGTCAGCGGCAGCATCACCGCCGCCCAGGCGCCGAAGCCGCTGCGGCCCAGGCTGCGGGCCAGCCGGCGCGGCCGCGGATCGGTCCGGCGATAGCTTTCGCGCAGCGCCAGAAAGACATAGGGAAACACCGTCGCCAGATGGCACCAGACCAGGGCAAGCCCGGTACCATCCAGGCCAAGCCGCAGCACGGGGCCCTGCAACCCGGCCAGAAACGCCGCCGGCGGCAGCAGCAGCGGCAGATAGATCAGCGCGTCGCCGGCGTCATTGGCAGGGCGGCTGGCGGCAGGGCGGCTGGCCCGGCCTTCCAGCAGCAGCAGGGCCAGCGGCACCGCGATGATCACCGGCAGCAGGGCATAGAGCGCGCTTGCCCCCGCCGCAGGGGCCAGACCGGCCGCCATGCCCGTCAGCCGTGCCGTCGACCAGCCGGCGGGCAGCGGGTCGGGGAAGCGCCAGACCGCGGCCCCGGCCCAGAAGACCAGCGTCACCACGGCCAGCACCGCCATCACCAGCACCAGCAGCCCCAACCCGGCGGCAAGGCGGGAGGCAAAGGGCGCCAGCGGCCGGCGGGGGCGGACGGTCAGCCGGTCCGCCCCGCCGCACCGCACCAGCCGTTCGATGCAAAGCCCGGCCAGGATCACCCCGACCGCCAGGATCAGCTGAAGCAGGGCGGCCGCGGCACCGGCCGCCGCGCGGGCCGGATCGGGGTCGAACAGCAGCGACAGGCTGCGCACCGCCAGCACCGGCGGCAGGCTGGGCCCCAGCACCAGCGCCATGTCGACCGTGCCCAGCCCATAGACCGCCACCGCCGCAACCGGCAGGCGCAGCAGCGGCCAGATCTGCGGCGCCACCACCCGCCACCAGGCGCTGGCGGCCGGCCAGCCCAGGCTGCGCGCCCGATCGAGTGCGGCGCGCGCGCCCACCCGTTCCTGCGCCGCGATGGTCAGCGCCAGCAGGAAGGGCATCTCTTTCACCACCAGCCCTGCGATCAGCGACAGCCCCCAGGCATCGCCGGGCAGCGGCAGATCGGGCGGCAGCGCCCGCCCGTCGGCGCGCGTATAGACCCAGCCGCCCGCCAGACGGAACAGCAGTCCCGTGGGCGCGATCAGGAAGGCGAGCCCCACCGCCACGGCGGCATGGGGGGCGGCCACCAGGACAAGGGCCAGCCGCTCGGTGGCCCCGGCCCGGCCGGGGCGTGCCGCGACCAGCGCCGCGATCGCCCCGGCAAGCGCCGCCGAGATCAGGGTCGCCGCCACCGCCACCAGAACCGAGGTCAGGATCGATCGTCCGATGCCCGGCTCGGCCGCCAGCAGCCGCCAGGCGGAAAGCGGGGCCGCGGCGACCGCCCCGACCAGCCCGCCCGCCAGCGGCGGTGCCAGCACCGCGGCCGCGATCCAGGGGGCGGCGGCCAGCAGCGGCGACCGCGCGGGCGGCGCCGCCGGCCGCCAGTCTCCGGCACCCGGCTGCCCGGTCACGCCCGGCTCAGCCGGCCAGATAGCGCCGCGCCCATTCGGCCTCCAGCCAGTCGGTCCAGCTGGGATGCGGCTCGGGGATGGCGGGGCCCAGCTCCTCTTCGCTCGGCCAGGCGGGGCCCAGATCGATGTCGCGGAACACCGCCCGGTCCTCTGCCGACAGCCGCCCGGCTGACAGCACGGTCATGTCGCCCCAGATCAGCGGATCCAGCTTGGCGGCCTGAACCTCGGGCGAGATCAGCATGTTGGCGAAGACCATCGCCCCCGCCTTGGCATCGGCATTGGCGGGAATGGCGATGAAATGGGCATTGGCGATGCTGCCGCCCGACCAGCCGATCACCCGGGTGGAGGCCGGCATCAGCCCCGAGGCGATGGCCGAGGCCGCCTGGCCCGGATGGAAGGTGAAGCCCAGATCCACCGCGCCATCGGCCTGCATCCGCTCCAGCGCCGGGCCGTTGGGCGGGAAGGCCCGCCCCTCGCGCCACATCGCCGGCCGGATCCGGTCGAGCCAGGCCCAGAGCGGCGCGGTCAGGCCCGGCGCCTTGGCCGGATCCACCGGGCGCGCCAGGGCCGGGCGCTTTTCCTTGGGCAGCAGCATGATCAGCATCTGCTTGAGGAAGGCGCTGCCGATGAAATCCGGCGGCGCCGGATAGGTGAAGCGGCCGGGATGGGCCTCGATCCAGTCGGCGAGGGCGGCGGGGCTGCGCGGCGGCTCGGGCGTCACCGTCCGGTCGTAGACCAGGCCGAACTGCGACAGCCCCCAGGGCACCTCGTAGCCGTCGACCGGCAATGACCCGTCGCGGGCAAGTGCCGGATTGGCCCCCAGATCGATGAAGCGGGCATTGGGCAGCCGGTCGAGCATCGGCCCCCAGAGCAGATCCGCCGTGCGCAGCGCCGCGAAATTCTCGCCGTTGATCCAGATGAGATCGACCGAACCGCCATCGGTCTTTCTCCCTGCCGCCGCCTCGGCCTTGATCCGGGCCACCGCCTCGGCGGTATCGGCCAGCTTCACAAGCTCGACGACGACATCGCAGCAGCCCTCGGTCTCGGCCGCCACGCGTTCGATGAATTCGTTGATGTCGGGATCACCGCCCCAGGCATTGAAGCGCACGGTCTGGCCGCGGGCCTCGTCCAGCACCGCCTGCCAGTCGGTCTGCGCCCGCAGCTGGGCCCCCTGGGGCTTCGGTGCCGGCTGCGGCGCGGGGGCCGTGGTCCCGGCCGCATGGGCCGCCGCCCCCCAGGCCAGCGCCACCGCCAGGGCCACCCGTCCTCCGATCCGCATCCACAGCGTCATCCCTCGGCATCCTCTTCCAGGCTGTCGGTCGTCTCAAGCATATGCCGGATCATCGGCGGGCGCACAAATCACGTCGGCGTGCGCGCATCTCCGCCCGCCGGCCCGCCCGCCGGATCACAGGTCATGGTCGAGACGTGATGGACCATCCGCGTCCGCTCGGCACCATCGACCGCATCGATGGTCAGGTCCAGCTGCTGGCGCAGCGGCAGGCCGGTTGCGGTGTCGTAGATCTCTTCCGTCACATAGTCCGACGACAGATAGCCCGCGCGCACCACCCCGGGCGCCACCTCGGTCATCTGATGCGACACGGTGCGGATCATCACCGCCGGGCGGCCGTCGATCTCCATGCCGCCCGCCACCACCCGGCTGCGTTCGGCGGCCTCGGGCCGGCGCACATAGACGCTTTGCGCCGGATCGGCCACCAGCGCCTGCTGGAACAGGGCGATCAGCGGCGGATCTGGCGGCACCGGCAGGTCGTCGCCCTGGTCGAGCGGCCGGCCATAGACGCCGGCCCCGCCCAGAAAGCCCAGATAGCCCGACAGCAGATAGGCGGGGCGAAGCGCGGGGTCGCGATCGGCATCCCCATCCATCCGCACCACCACCCGGCCCTCGGACGGCACCATGCGCGCGCCCACCGAGGCGTTGCGGAAGGCGGCGGCAAGCCGGACCGCGCCATCGTCCAGGGGGTGATAGGCAACCCCGACCGGGCCCTCGCTGCGGCTTTCCCGCGCGCCGATCCGCGGATCCAGCGTCGCCTGCATCGCCAGCCGGCAGTCGAGTTCGGTCTCAGCCCCAGGCCCTGCCAGCGTCACCGGCCCGTCGAAGGGCCGGACCGGTTCATCCGCCAGGAATGCCACCGGCGCCTTCGTCGCACAGGCGGCAAGCCCCAGCAGGGCCAGAACGGCGAGGTGGCGGCTGATCTGCGGCATCAGGGGCCCTCCTGCATCATCTGTCTTCCAGCTTCGGTCCCATACACGCCCGGAACGGCCGGAAGGTCAACCATGCAGAAACCATGGGCCCCACAGGCGGCGGCCGCATCTGCGGCCTTGATCGCGGCGGGGCGCCCGGCTATCTTGCCTGCACCGCGCGGGCGTAGTTCAGCGGTAGAACGTCAGCTTCCCAAGCTGAATGTCGTCGGTTCGATCCCGATCGCCCGCTCCAGTTTCAGAAAAACACCCCGCCAGGGCAGCCCTGGCGGGGTGTTTTCGTCTGCGGCGGATATGCGTGCAGCGCAAGCCCCGTGCAGGGGGCGACGCCCCCTGCACGGGTCCGGATCAGGCTTCGCCCTGGTCGCGGCTGAAGCCGTCGGCGCCATCGGTCACCAGCAGCTTCTCGACATGCATCCAGCGATGGCGCGCGCCCACCTTGCCGATCAGGGCCAGGGCCGCGGCATCGTCGAAACCGGCCGCGGCATCGGCGCGGCGCACGAAACGGGCGCGCCAGTGGGGGGTGAGTTCGGTGCGCGACACCGCCCCCGGCCAAATCGCGGTGCCGCGGTTGGACAGGTGCTTCAGCCGGAAGGGAGAGCCTTCGGCCAGCGCCGTGATCTCGGCACCCAGTTCTGCAGGGTCTGCGTTCTCCACCTCGAAGAACAGGTCGAAGCCGACATCGTCACGGGTGGTGACGGTGATGCGGTCGGGCAGGGCAGGGGTCGGGGCCTGGACGGCGGCTGCGTCCGCCCCGGCCGGTGCCGTCACCTCGGGCAGGGCGGCGGGGTCGACCCGCTCCAGATTGGCGGCCACCGCCTCGGCAAAGGCCATGGTCGATGCCGCCTCGACCTTGCCGCGGGCCAGATCGCCGGTCAGCACCCGGCCTTCGGACAGGGTCAGCGCCAGCGCCGCCTCGATCCGCGCCGCCGCACGGGCCTCGCCCAGATGGCGCAGCAGCATCAGGCCCGCCTGCAGAAAGGCGGTGGGGTTGGCAAGGCCGCGGCCGGCGATATCGGGGGCCGAGCCGTGGACCGCCTCGAACATCGCCGCATGGTCGCCGACATTGGCGCTGGCGGCGAGGCCCAGGCCGCCGACCAGGCCGGCGGCCAGGTCCGACAGGATGTCGCCGTTCATGTTGGTCATGACCGCGACGTCGATCTGCTCGGGCGCCACCACCAGCTTGTGGGCGCAGGCATCGACGATCATGTGGTCGGTGGTGATGTCGGGATAGCCGGCGCCCACCGCCTCGACCGTGCGCTTGAACAGGCCCTCGGTCAGCTTCAGGATATTGGCCTTGTGCACCGCGGTCACGCGGCTGCGGCCTTCGCGCCGGGCCAGTTCATAGGCCGCGCGGGCGATCTTGGCAGAGCCGCGGCGGGTGATCAGCTTCAGCGCCTGGGCGGTGTCCGGCGTCTGCATGTGTTCGATGCCGGCATACAGGTCTTCCACATTCTCGCGCACGATCACCATGTCGATGCCGCGGCCCGAGAACGGGGTGGTGATGCCGGCCAGTTCCTTCACCGGCCGGATGTTGGCATACATCTCGAACAGCTTGCGCAGCGTCACATTGGCGCTTTTGCCGCCATGGCCGACCGGGGTTTCCAGCGGCGCCTTCAGCACCAGACGGGCGCGTTCGATCGCGTCGACCGTCTCGGCCGGCACGCCGGTCGCGACGCCGGCCGCAAAGGCGCGGCCGCCGGCGATCGCCGGTGTCCATCTCACCGGGGCGGCCGCCGCCTCGAAGATCAGCCGCACGGCTGCAGCGATCTCGGGTCCGATCCCGTCGCCTTCGATCAACACCACTTCGTGGGCGACGGGCTTGACGGTCTCAGTGGTCGTGGACGGCATGTTCCGGCTCTCCTCGATGCGGGACGGGTGCATGGCCGCCGGCATCCCCCCGACACCGCTCAGGTCACGCGCCCGCGCGGCATTTGGGCACAGATCCGCCGTTTGTAAAGTTGCTTCAATCACAGTTTGCCGCCGATGGACCAAAGTCGGGGGCAGATTGAACCCCCGGGCGCAGCCGCATCGCCCCCCGTCCGACCCTCGCGTTCATGATGCAGCGCGGCAAATTGTCGCTCGATGTCAAGTGACCGGGCGCCGAAGGCCCCAGGCTCGTGGATGAACATCGCAAACGACGCCGACCACGGCGCAAGGCATGTGGCACCGGACACGCGGGGAGCGCGTCGCCGGGCCGCAGACGGGGGTCTCATGTCCACGATCACGGAAGCAACCGGTGCCAAGGGCCCGGCTGCGCCGGCGGCCGGCGCACTGCGCCGCGACGCCGTCGGCGTCTCGCACATCGTCTTCTTCGTCCTGGCTGCGGCGGCGCCGCTGACCGCAGTGGTCGGCGCCTCGCCCGCGGCCTTCGCCTTCGGCAACGGCGCCGGCGTGCCCGGCACCTATCTGCTGGTGGGCGCACTCTATCTGCTGTTCGCCGCCGGCTTCACCGCCATGAACCGCTTCGTCGGCTCGGCCGGCGGCTTCTATCCCTTCATCGCCGCCGGTCTCGGCAAGCCGGTCGGCGTGGGCGGGGCGCTGATCGCGCTCGCCACCTACAACGCCATCGACATCGCGGTCTTCGGCCTGTTCGGCTTCTTCATGGCCGACACCACCGGCGGCCTGCTGCCCTGGTGGGCCTTCGCGCTGGCGCTGGGTCTCGCCGTCCATGTCTGCGGCATGCGCCGGATCGAGTTCAGCGGCCGGGTGCTCGGCATCTGCATGGCGGCGGAAATCCTGATCCTGCTGGTGCTGGACCTCGCGATCGTCGCCACCGGCGGCGGCCCCGAAGGCTTCACCGCCACCAGTTTCGCCCCCGCCACCATCGGCGGCGAGGGGCTGGGCATCGGCCTGGTCTTCGTCGTCGCCTCGTTCATCGGCTTCGAAGCCACCGTCATCTTCGGTGAAGAGGCCCGCGATCCGCGGCGGACCATCCCGATCGCCACCTATGTGGCGGTGGTGGTGATCGCCTGCTTCTATGCCTTCTCGACCTGGGCGATCACCCAGTATTACGGCCCGTCCCATATCGTCGCCGCCGCCACCGAACACACCGCCACCCTGTTCTTCGATGCCTCGGACGCGCTGCTCGGCCCGGCGGTGACCACGATCATGAACCTGCTGCTGATCACCAGCCTGTTCGCCTGCGCGCTGTCGTTCCACAACACCATCAACCGCTATTTCTTCGCCATCGGCCGGGAAGGTCTGGCCTGGGCCGGCCTTGCCCGCACCCATGCCGATCACCAGTCTCCTCATGTGGCAGGGCTGGTGCAGACCGGGCTTGCCATGGCTGCCGTCATCCTGTTCGCGCTTTCGGGTCTCGACCCCTTCGCCGTGGTCTTCGCCTGGATGAGCACCTTCGCCAGCATCGGCATTCTGGTGATGCAGATCCTGGTCTCGCTGTCGGTGCTGGGCTTCTTCCGCAGCGACAGCCGCGGCGTCCGGCTCTGGAACCGGGCGATCGCGCCGGCACTGTCGGGCCTCGGGCTTGCCGTCTGTCTCTGGCTGGTGATCGCGAATGTCGAGCTGGTCAGCGGATCGGATTCGGGCCTGGTCGCCGCCTTCCCGCTGCTGATCCTGGCGATCGGCGCCCTCGGCATCGCCTTCGCCCTGGGCCTGCGCGCCCGCAGGCCCGCCGTCTATGCCCGCATCGGCAGGGCCTTCGAAGAGATCGCCTGACCGTCCGCTCTCACACCTTTCCCGGCCCCCGCATCCCCCGCATTCCTTCAGACGTCACGCCTTCAGGAGTTCGCCCCATGGATTGCTGCCACGGCCAGGCCACCCGCACCCTCGACGTGCTGCACCCGCTGCGTCCGCTGTCACCGGACGAGATCCGCAAGGCGGTCTCGATCGTCCGCACCCGGCCCGAACTGGCCGGGCTCGCCATCGAAACCGTCGAGTTGAAAGAGCCCGACAAGGCCGCCTATCGGGCCGGGAGCCCGGTCCCGCGTGAGGCGCGGGTCAACCTGTTCAGCCTGCACCGGCTGGGCGTCACCCGCACCGTGGTCGACCTGGATGCGGGCGCCGTCACCGCGGTCACCGAAGCGCCGGATGCCCGGCCGATGATCCAGCTGGAACAGTTCATGGCGATCGAGGACATCGTGAAGGCGAGCCCCGATTTCGTCGCCGCCTGTGCGAAGCGCGGCATTACCGACATGGCGATGGTCTGCGTCGACCCCTGGTCGGCGGGCAATTTCTCGGTGCCGGGAGAGGAAGACCGCCATCTCTGCCACACCTTCGCCTGGCTGCGGCTGCGCGAGAACGAAAACTTCTACGCCCATCCGATCGAGGGCGTGAATGCGGTGGTCGACCTGAAGACGCAGGAGGTCATCCGGGTCGACGATTACGGCGTCGTGCCGGTGCCGATGGGAGAGCACAATTACGAATCCCAGTTCCGCGACAGCTTCCGCCCGGCGCTGAAGCCGCTCAACGTGGTTCAGCCCGAAGGCGTCAGCTTCCGCCTCGACGGCCCCGTGCTCAGCTGGGACAAGTGGTCGCTGGTGGTGGGCTTCAATGCCCGCGAATCGCTCACCCTCCACGACATCCGCTATGACGGCCGGCCGGTCATCCACCGCGCCTCGCTGGTCGAGATGGTTGTGCCCTATGGCAGCCCCGACAACGGCCATTTCCGCAAGAACGTGTTCGACATCGGCGAATACGGCATCGGCAAGCTCGCCAATTCGCTCAAGCTCGGCTGCGACTGCCTGGGCGCCATCGAATATCTCGACGTCCATCTCGCCACCATGAGCGGCGAGGTGATGACCATCGAGAAGGCGATCTGCATCCATGAAGAGGATTCCGGCCTGCTCTGGAAGCACTGGGACTTCCGCACCGAACGGGCCGAGGTGCGCCGGGCGCGCAAGCTGGTGGTGTCGTGCATCTGCACGGTCGGCAATTACGAATATGCGCTCTACTGGTACTTCCACATCGACGGCACGATCGAGTTCGAGATGAAGGCGACGGGCATCATCAACACCGCCGCCTGCATCCCCGGCCAGCCGCCCAAATACGGCCGCGAGGTGGCGCCGGGGGTGGTCGGCCATATCCATCAGCACATTTTCTGCGCCCGGCTGGACATGGCGATCGACGGCGACGCCAACAGCTTCGTCGAGTGCAACACCTATGCCGAGGCGCCGGGCCCCGACAACCCCTATGGCAATGCCTTCTACGAGGCCCAGACGGTGCTGAAGACCGAGCTGGAGGCCTGCCGGCGGATCGATCCCGCCAGCCATCGTTATTGGAAGGTGATCAACCCCGGCCGGCTGAACCATGCCGGCACGCCGGTCGCCTACAAGCTGGAACCCGGCCATTGCGTCACCCCCTTCGTCCATCCCGACAGCCCCTCGGGAAAGCGGGCGGGCTTCGTGCAGAACCATGTCTGGGTCACCGCCTATGATCCGGAAGAGCGCTTCCCGGCGGGCGAGCATATGAACCATTCGACCGGCGCCGGCGGCCTGCCCGATTTCGTGAAGCAGGACCGGCCGATCGAGAATGCCGACATCGTGCTCTGGCATGTCTTCGGCCTGCACCACCCGGTCCGGATCGAGGATTTCCCCGTCCAGCCCTGCGTGATGACCGGCTTCAAGCTGATGCCGTCGGGTTTCTTCAACGGCAATCCCTGCATCGACATGGCGCCCGAGACCAACGCCGCCAGCTGCTGCGCCCACGCCTCGGCCTGAGGCGCACAAAGGCCTGAGGCGCACAAAGGTACGACGGGAGAGGGAGGGGGAGAGGGTCATGGCCGTGCTGCCGACCTTCATGGGCGGGCTGCTTCTGGGGCTGGCGGGCAGCCTGCATTGCGCCGGCATCTGCGGCGGCATCGCCTCTGCCACCCTGCTTGCCGCCCGGCCCGCCGCCACGGCCCGCGGCCGGGCCGGGGCGCTGCTGCGCATCCAGTCGGGGCGGGCGCTCACCTACACTCTGGCCGGCGCCGTGGCCGGGACCGGCTCGGCCGGGGTCGCCGGGCTGCTCGATCTGGCCGGCGCCAACCAGCTGCTCAGGGTTGCAGCGGCGCTGAACCTGCTCTGGGTGGGGGCCGCCCTGGCCGGCATCGGCCGGGGGCCACGGCTGCTCGACGGCCTGGCCCGCCGGGCGGGTGCCGCCGCAGCCGGGCTGCTGCCGCAGCCGGTTCCCGCCGGCCCCGGTGTCCGCGCCGTCGCATTGGGGGCGGTCTGGGGGCTGATGCCCTGCGGCATGGTCTATGCCGCCCTGCTCACCGCCCTGCTCGCCGGATCCGCCACCGGCGGCGCGCTGGTGATGGCGGGCTTCGCCCTCGGCACCATGCCGGCGGTCGCCGCCGCGGCACTCGGGGCGGGCGGGCTCATCACCCGGGCCCGCCACGGCGCACCACGGCTGCGGCTGGCGGCGGGTGTCGGTCTGGGTCTGATCGGCCTCGTCACCCTGGCGGTGCCGCCGGCCCTGCTCACCGAAATCTGCCTGTTTTAGATGCATGATCCCTGGAATCATTCTGATTGACTAAAAACAGGGCAGACAAAGCCGAAGAACCGGCCCCGCCCGGCGGCTTTATCCCGCAGACCGGGCCACTCTCTCGCTCTTCGAAATAACGGTACGCATCTTGCAAGACGAAGGGGCCCCCGACTCCGAGTAAAACGAGAGTCCGGCCCATGATCTCGCCCCATCACTTCGGTACCATCACCTCGGGCGCCATTGACGGACTGACCTCGATCATCAGGTCGAAGGGCGGCAGGCCGGAAGAGGTCTATGCCCGGATCGGCCTGCCGCCCGAGCCGGGCGGGGCCGAGGTTCTGCCGCTCGCCAGCTTCACCGCCACCCTGGAAGCCGCCGCCGCCGATACCGGCTCCACCACCTTCGGGCTCGATTACGGCCGGGTCTTCGACATCCGCCGGCTGGGCGGGGTGGGGGAGGTGTTTCACTGCGATCTGACGGTCGGCGGCGCGCTGGAGAAGTTCTGCCGCTATCTGCCCACCGCCCAGGACAACACCCGGGTCCGGCTGGAGGTCGCGGGCGATCTTGCCCGGCTGTCCTACGAAATCGAGGATCCGACGGTGCATGAACGGGCCCAGGACGCCAATTTCACCCTGGCGCTGCAGCATCATGTCGTGGCCTGGCTGGCCGGGCCGCGCTTCCGGGCGAGCCGGGTGGAGTTCCGCCACCAGCCCCAGGGCGACGTGCCCGACTATCGCCATCATTTCGACTGCCCGGTCCGCTTCGGTGCGCGCGAGAACGCGCTGCTCTTCCCCGCCCACTGGCTGGATGCCGCAATCCCGACCGCCGATCCCGGCCGCTGCCGGCGGGTGGAAGACGATCTCGCCCGCCGGATGGCCCGCCACACCGCCCGGATCGATTTCACCGCCGGCATCGAGGCCTGGATGGTCGAGGCGCTGCATCGCGGCATGCCGGTGGAACTGGCCGGCCTCGCCGCCGATCTGGGCATGAGCCCGCGCACCCTGCAGCGCAAGCTCGACGCCGCGGGCGTGGCCTTCGCCGATCTGCGCAACCGGGTCCGGCTGCGCCTCGCCCGGGCGATGCTGACCGAAACCCGGATGCCGGTCACCCAGATCGCGCTGCATCTGGGCTATAGCGAAACCAGCGCCTTCACCCGTGCCTTCAAGGCGATGACCGGCCGGTCACCCGCCGCCTTCAGGGCGGCATAACTCCAGATCGCCGGCCGCCGGGCTTGTCACCGGCAGCCGGGTCCGCGAAGATCGGCGACCCGTTCCCGCCGGAGACGCCGCCGATGACCGACCGCCTGCGCCTGATCACCTGGAACATCAATTCGCTGCGGCTGCGCATGCCGCTGCTGGGCCGGGTGGTGGAGGAGACCCGCCCCGACGTGGTCTGCCTGCAGGAGACCAAGGTCGACGACGCCAATTTTCCGCTGGAAGCCGTGCAGGCGCTGGGCTTCGCCCATGTCTCGTTCCGCGGCGACAAGGGCTATAACGGCGTCGCGATCCTGTCGAAGCGGCCGATCGAACCCGCCGGCCACCGCTTCTGGGGTGGTGTCGAGGATGCCCGCCACATCTCGGCCCGCCTGCCCGACGGCATGATCGTGCACAATTTCTACGTGCCGGCCGGCGGCGATGTCCCCGACCCCGAGGTCAATCCGAAATTCGCCCATAAGCTGCGCTTCCTGGACGATCTGACCGCCTGGGGGCCAGAGATCGCCGGCAGCACCGCGCCGCGGATCATGGTCGGCGACCTCAATATCGCGCCGCTCGAAACCGATGTCTGGAGCCACAAGCAGCTGCTGAAGGTGGTCAGCCACACGCCCGTCGAGGTCGAAAAGCTCGACGCCGTCCAGGCCGCCGGTGCCTGGGTCGACGTGGTCCGCCAGGTCATCCCGCCCGAACAGAAGCTCTATTCCTGGTGGTCCTACCGTGCCCGCGACTGGGCCGCCGCCGATCGCGGCCGCCGGCTCGACCACATCTGGACCGACGCGACCCTGGCCCCCCGGGTGCGCGGCGCCCTGGTCCTGAAAGAGGCGCGCGGCTGGGAACAGCCCTCCGACCATGTGCCGGTGATGGTCGATATCGATCCGGCCTGAGAGCCGGACCTCCGACACATCACCGCTTCATCAACGCGAAGACGCCCCATCCGAGATAGTCACGGGTATGGGCGGCATAGCGCACCGGCTCGGTCGTCAGTCTGGCGCGCACCTCGCCTGCAAGCTCGTCATCCGGATTGGCATCCAGCCACCGCCGCATGGTGAGCCATTTGGCCGCCTCGTATCTGTCCCACCCGTCCTGGTCGGCCAGAACCATTTCCACCACGTCGTAACCAAGATGCCCGAAAGAGGCGAGCCGTTCGGGAAGCGGCAGAAAATCGGCAATGCCGCCGGCAAGGCATCCCCGGGCGACCTCGTCGGTCGGAGGCAGGCGACGCCAGTAGGGTTCGCCGATCAGGATGATGCCACCGGGGCGCAGGCTGCGTGCCAGAAGCTCGACCGTGCCGTCAACGCCGCCGGCAATCCAGGTCGCGCCGACACAGGCCGCCACATCGACCTTCCGGTCAGAGACATGACCGGCCGCATCGTCGTGGATGAAGCTGACCTGGTGGGCGACGCCGAGGTCTTCGGCCCGGCGCCGTGCCTGCCGGGTGAACAGCGCACTCATGTCGATGCCGGTGCCGGTGATGCCGTGATCGCGCGCCCAGGTGCAGAGCATCTCACCCGATCCGCTGCCCAGATCGAGCACCCGGGCCCCCGGCTTCAGACGCAATGCGGCCCCCAGCGTGGCAAGCTTTTCGGGAGTGATCGGGTTGTGGATGCGGTGTGCACTTTCGGTGATGTTGAAGATCCGCGGAATGTCCATCGCTGAAGGCGCCCCTCGAACGGCAAGGCTTTGCAGTGTTCGGCCCGATCATAACGGCCCGATCTGCGGCAACATATCTGGCCGAAGGCGGCATTCCGCCGCAGCAGCCCGGGGCCGGACATGAAAACGGGCGCCGCAACAACACGGCGCCCGCAGGTCGGACGGTCCTGTGCCCGTTCGGGCAGAGGGGCATACAGGCCCTCAGTCGGCCCAATACATGTCGGTCAGCGGGGTGATCAGTTCCGGCGCGTTCTTCCAGTAGCCGCGCAGCTTCGCGTCGTAGACGCCGGCCTGGGCCAGCTGGAACAGGAAGCCGTGCACGGCATCGTCGGCCAGTTTGGTCTGCAGGCCCTTCAGCTTTTCGATCTGCTGCTGCGGGTCGACGGTCTTGCGGAAATCGTCGTACATCGCGCGGAACTCGGGGCTGTCATAGCCGTAGAAGTACTCCGTGCCCTTGATGTAGTTCGACAGGTCGCGCGGCGAGACATGCGCGATGATCGTCATGTCGTAGAGCTTCTTCTTGTAGACCTCCGACAGCCAGAACGGGAATTCCACGTTCACCAGCTGGACGCGGATGCCGCCGGCGGCCAGCTGCTCGCGGATGATCTCGCCCGAGCGGCGGGCATAGGGCGGCGGGGGCAGCTGCAGGGTGGTCTCGAAGCCGTTGGGGAAGCCGGCCTCGGCCAGCAGTTCCTTGGCCTTGGCGACGTCATGCGGATAGCGGCCGGTCAGGTCGACATAGGCCGGGTTGTGGGGCGGGAAATGGCTGCCGATCGGGGTGCCGTAGCCCGACATCGCGCCGTCGATGATCTCCTGACGGTCGAGCAGATGGTTGATCGCCCGGCGCACGCGGATGTCGTTGAAGGGCGGCTTGGCGTTGTTCATCGCCAGGATCACCTCGCCCTCGGTCGTGCCCGAGACCACGACGAAGCGCTTGTCCTGCTTGAACTGCTCCAGCGTCTCGGGCGCCGGGATCACCGGGAAGGCGTTGATGTCGCCCGAGAACAGCGCCGCCGCGGCGGTGTTGGGATCGGGGATCACCCGGAAGCTCACCTCGCGCAGCTTCGCCTTCGCCGCCAGCCGGTTGGCGTCGTTGCGCTCCAGCACCACGCGATCGCCGCGCACCCATTCCTTCACCTTGTAGGGGCCCGATCCGACCGGCGTGGTCTTGTTGTTCGCAGCCGTGTCCGGATGCACGATCGCGGCATCGCCCATCGCCAGATTGGCCAGGAAATAGGCGTCGGGCTCCTTCAGCCGGATGACCACGGTGGTGGCGTCCGGGGTTTCGATGCCGGTGATCAGCGCGAAGATCGTCTTGCTGGGATTGGTGCTGTCCGGCGCCATCGCTCGTTCGAAGGCGAATTTGACCGTGGAGGCATCCAGCGGCTTGCCGTCGGTGAAGGTCACGCCCTCGTTCAGCTTGAAGGTATAGACCTTGCCGTCGGGCGACACCTCCCACGACTTCGCCAGCAGCGGCTGCACCGTGCCGGTCTCGTCGGCGGTGGTCAGCGTCTCGAACACGTTCCGGGTCAGGATGGTGTCGATCGACGCGGTGGCGTCCGAGGTCGGGTCCATCGAGGTCGGCTCCTGCTGGATGCCGATCACGAGGGTATCACGGGGGGCGGCCTCGGCCGCCATGACAGCGCCGAACACCGCGAAGGCGGCGACAACGGCAGCTTTAAGCGTGCGACGGTGCATGCGGGTGCGATCCTGTTCTTATCTGCAGCCTGAAGACGGCGGCAACGCCGGGGGAGTGCCGGTGAGCCAGAGAATGGTAGCGGATCGCGACGGAAGTTCTGCAAAAATATGACACTTATATGACAGCGCCCGCATCGATCCTTTCGATGCGGGCGCCGTTCGGGTCCGGAATATTACGCGCCGGTTGCGGCCGGCGCCATCCCCGGGATCAGAGGATGAACTTGGAGAGATCGGCATCGCGCGAGATGCCGCCCAGCTGCTTCTCCACATAGGCCGCATCGATCGCGACCGTCTGGCCGGAATGGTCGGTCGCGCCGAAGCTGACCTCGTCGAGCAGCCGTTCCATCACCGTGTGCAGACGGCGGGCGCCGATATTCTCGACGCCGCGGTTGATCTCGGCGGCGATGTCGGCGATGGCGGCGATGCCGTCGGTCTGGAAGTCCAGCGTCACCCCCTCGGTGCCGAGCAGGGCGGCATACTGGCGCACCAGGCTCGCCTCGGGCTCGGTCAGGATCCGGACCAGATCGTCGCGCGACAGCGCTTCCAGCTCCACCCGGATCGGCAGGCGGCCCTGAAGTTCGGGCAAGAGGTCCGAGGGCTTGGCGACATGGAAGGCGCCCGAGGCGATGAACAGGATGTGGTCGGTCTTGACCGCGCCGTGTTTGGTCGCGACCGAGGTGCCCTCGATCAGCGGCAGCAGGTCGCGCTGCACGCCTTCGCGGCTGACATCGGCCCCGCTGCGGCCTTCACGGGCGCAGATCTTGTCGATCTCGTCCAGGAAGACGATGCCGTTCTGCTCCACCTGGGCCAGGGCGGTGCGGGTGATCTCTTCCTGGTCGAGCAGCTTGTCGCTTTCTTCGGTCAGCAGCAGCTCCATGGCCCGCTTGACCGTCAGCTTGCGCCGCGCCTGGCGGCCGCCGAACATCTTCGACATCATGTCCGACAGGTTCACCATGCCCATCTGGCCGGGCGGCATGCCCGGCACCTCGAAGGCCGGTGCCGCGACCGAGGTCTCGGCGACCTCGATCTCGATCTCGCGATCGTCCAGCGTGCCTTCGCGCAGCATCTTGCGGAACTTCTGCCGGGTGTCGGCATTGGCGGTCTCGCCGACCAGGGCGTTCAGCAGCCGCTCTTCGGCGCCGAGTTCGGCCCGGGCGCGGACATCGCGCCGGCGCTGCTCGCGCACCTGGACCAGCGCCACCTCGACCAGGTCGCGGACGATCTGTTCCACGTCGCGGCCGACATAGCCGACCTCGGTGAACTTGGTCGCCTCGACCTTCAGGAAGGGCGCGTTGGCCAGCTTGGCCAGCCGGCGCGCGATCTCGGTCTTGCCGACGCCGGTCGGGCCGATCATCAGGATGTTCTTGGGCAGAACCTCCTCGCGCAGCCCTTCCGGCAGCTGCTGGCGGCGCCAGCGGTTGCGCAGCGCCACGGCCACGGCGCGCTTGGCCTGGCCCTGGCCCACGATATAGCGGTCGAGTTCCGAGACGATCTCGCGCGGGGTAAAGGCGGGGGTGTCCATCACGCGGTCTCCAGGCTCTCGACGACGACTTCGTGGTTGGTGTAGACGCAGATCTCGGCCGCAACCTTCATCGACTTGCGGGCGATGGTCTCGGCGTCCAGCCCCTCGATATCGGCCAGCGCCCGGGCGGCGGCCAGCGCATAGGTGCCGCCCGATCCGATGCCGATGATGCCGTCCTGCGGCTCCAGCACGTCGCCATTGCCGGTCAGCACCAGCGAGACCTTGGCATCGGCCACGGCCATCATCGCCTCCAGCCGGCGCAGATAGCGGTCGGTGCGCCAGTCCTTGGCCAGCTCCACGCAGGCGCGCGCCAGCTGCTTCGGGTGCCGTTCGAGCTTCGCTTCCAGCCGCTCGACCAGCGTGAAGGCATCCGCCGTGGCGCCCGCGAAGCCCACGATCACGCTGCCGTCGCCGATGCGCCGCACCTTGCGGGCATTGGCCTTCATCACCGTCTGACCGAGCGACACCTGCCCGTCACCCGCGATCACCACCCGGCCGCCCCTGCGCACCGAAAGGATCGTGGTGCCGTGCCATGTCGTCGTCGTCTCGCCGTTGCTCATCGTCTGCAGAGCCTGTCCTCGATGGGAGGCCGGCGGTGATGGATCACCGCCGGAATGCCCGCTCATGTGGTCGAGATCGACCGGGCGGTCAAGAGCAACCGCCCGGGGCCCCGTCAGGCGTGATGATCATGGCCCATGGCGGGCAGGGGTTCGTCCCGGGGATCCGCCCCCACCAGATGCCGGACCACGGGCGGGGTCTCGCCCCTGTGGAACCGGTTCACCCCGGCCTGAAGCCCGGCATCGGCACGGGTGACCCGGCGGTGATGGCGCAGATGCTCCAGCCACGAGGCGGCGAAGAAGATTTCTTCGAACCGGGTCGGATCTTCCGCATCCTCCAGCACCCGCCAGCCGAAGGCGCCGTCGCGCCGGCGGATGCGGGCCAGCTCCCGAACCGCTTCCAGAAAGGCCCGGCGATCGGCCGGATCGATCCGATAGGCGATGCTGACCAGCACCGGGCCGCGATCGCCCGCAACCGGCGCGGCCGAAACGGGATCGGGCCAGTGGCGCGAGGGGGTGAGATCGTCGGTGCCCGCAGGCAGCTTCACCAGCCGGGCGAGGGCAAGGCCCGCAAGGCTGCCGCCGATGGCGGCGATCACCAGTGCCGGCTCGATCCCGACGCTCTGGGCGACCAGACCCCAGACGGTGGAGCCCGCGGTCATCGCGCCGAAGAACACCATCAGATAGACCGCAAGACCGCGGGCCCGCACCCAGTCGGGCAGGGTGGACTGGGCCGCGACGTTGAGGGTGGTCAGCACCGCGATCCAGGCCGCCCCCGCCACCGCCAGCGCGCCGGTCGCCGCCCAGCGATCCTGGACCAGCGCCAGGGCAAGGGTGACCAGCGCGGTCATCAGGGTTCCGCCCAGAACCAGGACATGGCCCGGCAGTTTCAGCCGGGGCAGGGCGATGGCGCCCGCCACCGCACCGGCGCCGATCGCGGCCAGCAGCACGCCATATCCCGCGGCATCGACCATCAGCCGTTCCCGGGCGATCAGGGGCAGCAGCGCCCAATAGGCCGAGGCGAAGAGGAAGAAGCCGCCGGCGCGGAGCAGCACCCGGCCGAGCGCGCGGGAGCCGGCAGCATAGCGCAGCCCCGCCCGCATCGCCGGCAGGAAGCTTTCGGGCGGCAGGTCCGAGGTCCGGGCCGGGCGCCGCCAGAGCAGGAACACCCCGACCACCGCCAGATACGAGATGGCGTCGAACAGATAGGCGGCGGCAACGCCCGCGGTGGCGACGATCAACCCGCCGAGTGCCGGGCCGATCGCCCGCGAGATGTTGAGCCCGAGCGAGTTCAGGGCGACGGCCGGGCGCAGCTCGGCGCGGCCGACCACTTCGGGCACGATCGCCTGGAAGGCCGGGCCCGACAGGGCGGCACCGGCACCGGCGACCAGGATCAGCGCCAGCAGCAACCCCGGCGACATCAGCCCCAGATGGGCCGAGAGGGTGAGCACGGCGCCCACCACCAGCAGCCCCGACTGCACGGTGATCAGCAACCGGCGCCGGTCGACGATGTCGGCCAGCGCACCGGCCGGCACCGAGAGCAGGAAGACCGGCAGGGTGGTGGCGGCCTGGACCAGCGAGACCAGCAGCGGCGAGGGCGAAAGCTCGGTCATCAGCCAGCCCGAGGCGACATCGCGCACCCAGGTGCCGGTGTTGGAGACCAGCGCCGCCAGCCAGATGGCGAGAAACACCCGGTTGCGCAGCGGCGCCCAGGCGCCGGGGGCGCCCGATGCCGCCGCATCGGATGGGTCGGTCCGGGTGGTGGTCATGGGCTCCGTCTCCCTTCGGGAAGAAGACGGGCCGGCCGGGGCTTGCGGCCCCCGGCCGGCCCGGGATGGCTCAGGCGGCGTCGGGCGTCAGGCGGCGTCGGGCGCGGGGAGCGTCACGCCGGCTTGAACGGGGTCGCGGGCACATGGGTCGCCGGCACCGGATCGAGGGTGGGGCCGTGGGTCACCCGCTCCGGCGCGCCATGGACCATGGTGTAGGCATAGTCGACACCCATGCCATAGGCACCCGAATGCTCTTTCACGATCGAGATCACCGCGTCATAGGTCTCCTTGCGGGCCCAGTCGCGCTGCCATTCCAGCAGCACCTGCTGCCAGGTCACCGGCACCACGCCGGCCTGGATCAGCCGCTGCATGGCATAGTCGTGGGCCGCCTTGCTGGTCCCGCCCGAGGCATCCTCGACCATGTAGATCTCGTAGCCGCCGTCGAGCATCGCCGAGAGGGCGAAAGTGGTGTTGCAGACCTCGGTCCAGAGCCCCGAGACCACGATCTTGCGGCGCCCGGCCGCCGCCAGCGCGTCACGGACCTTCTGGTCGTCCCAGGAGTTCATCGAGGTGCGCTCCAGGATCGGCTGTTCGGGGAAGACCGACAGCAGTTCCGGGTAGGTGTGGCCCGAAAAGCCCAGCGTTTCGACCGAGGTGATGGTGGTCGGCACCCCGAAGACCTTCGCCGCCTTTGCCAGGCCGACGACATTGTTCTTCAGCACCTGGCGGTCGATGGACTGCACGCCGAAAGCCATCTGCGGCTGCTGGTCGATGAAGATGAGCTGGCTGTTCTGGGGGGTGAGGACTTCGAGCTTCGCGTTCGACATGACCGTGGTCTCCTGATTTTTTCTGTCGGATGGGGTCGGGACAGGCGGGGTGGGGCTCAGCTCTGCAGGAAGGCGAGCATGTCGTGGTTCAGGCGGTCGGCATGGGTGTCGGTGATGCCGTGGGGGCCGCCTTCGTAGACCTTCAGTTCGGCATGGGGCACCAGGCGCTTCGAGGCCCGGCCGGCGGCGTCGATCGGCACGATCTGGTCGTCGTCGCCATGAACGATGAGCGTCGGCCGGTCGAACTTCTTCAGGTCTTCGGTGAAATCGGTTTCCGAGAAGGCCTTGATCGAGTCGAAGGTGTTCTTGTGGCCGCCGGTCATGCCCTGGAACCAGAAGGCGTCGATCATGCCCTGCGACGGCGTGGCGCCCGGCCGGTTGAAGCCGAAGAAGGGGCCTGAGGCGATGTCCTGGTAGAGCTTCGACCGGTCGGCCAGGCTGCCGGCGCGGATCCCGTCGAAGACCTCGATCGGCAAGCCACCGGGGTTCGCTTCGGTCTTCAGCATCAGCGGCGGCACCGCCGAGATCAGGCCCAGCTTCGCGACCCGACCGGTGCCGTGGCGGCCGACATAGCGGGTGATCTCGCCCCCGCCGGTCGAGAAGCCGAAGAGCGACACCTCGTGCAGGTCCAGGGCCTGGATCAGCTGGGCGAGGTCGTCGGCATAGTGGTCCATGTCGTTGCCGTCCCAGGGCTGGCTGGACCGGCCATGGCCGCGGCGGTCATGGGCGATGACCCGGTAGCCGGCATCGGCCAGGAACATCGCCTGGCGGTCCCAGCTGTCCGCATTCAGCGGCCAGCCATGGCTCAGGATCACCACCGGCCCGTCCTTCGGGCCCCAATCCTTGTAGTGGATCTCGACATTGTCGCGGGTCAGGATGCTGGGCATGACACGTTTTCCCCTGAAGAAGCGCAGACCGGTCCCGTTGCGGCCGTGAAGGTTCTGCGGCCGGAGGCATGATCTGGGTGATGTTTCTTTGAGCGGAGAGGCCGGATCCCTGAAGTCCCGGCCATGTTCCCGGCCGGTCGGGATCAAAAATCTTCTGTGCGAGAGGCAGCCCCGGAAGACGTATGTCTCAGTTCTGTTGCGTCTTCGGGTCTGTCTCGTCGTCGTTTCGTGTCTTCAGAATAGCCGGATGGCATGAAACTGCAAATTGCGATGCTGCAAGACGATCCTTGCAGAAATGCCGTCGAACCCCGCTCCCCCATTGCCCGAACGCAAACGGCCCGCACCCCATGATCGGGGACGCGGGCCGCAGAAGGACCACAGGATCAGACGTCAGAGACAAGCCCCGCACCCGCACACCTCGTGCGGGTGCAAGCCGCCATTGCGGCGGCGGCCAAGGGCGCGGTAGCGCCCGCCCGGCGAGGGCCAAACAGACTCCCGCCATTGCGGCGGCGGCCAAGGGTGCGGAGCACCCGCCCGGCGAGGGCCAAACAGACTCCCGCCATTGAGGCGGCGGCCAAGGGTGCAGAGCACCCGCCCGGCGAGGGCCACAGGATCAGACGTCAGAGACAAGCCCCGCACCCGCACACCTCGTGCGGGTGCAAGCCGCCATTGAGGCGGCGGCCAAGGGCGCGGAGCGCCCGCCCGGCGAGGGACCAAACTAAAGACTCTTCCTGTACTGCACGAAGCCCGACCGGTCGGCGACCTTGTCGTAGAGCTGCATGGCGGTGGTGTTGGTTTCGTGCGTCAGCCAGTAGACCCGGGCGCAGCCGGCGGCCCGGGCGATATCGTAGACATGGGCGATCAGCCGGCGGCCCGCACCGCTGCCGCGGATGTCGGCGGCGACGAACAGGTCCTGAAGGTAGCAATAGTCGCCGGTGGTCCAGCAGGAGCGGTGGCGGATGTGATGAACCAGCCCGACCGCGCGATCGCCCTGCCAGGCGAGGGCGCCGCCCATGGGCTCGGCCGGGTCGAGCAGCCGCGCCCAGGTGACGGCCGAGACATCGTCGGGAATATCGACCTGATAGAAACGCTGATAGCCGC
The DNA here is from genome assembly GCF_039634785.1 of Tistrella mobilis. Lineage (NCBI taxonomy): Bacteria > Pseudomonadati > Pseudomonadota > Alphaproteobacteria > Geminicoccales > Geminicoccaceae > Tistrella > Tistrella mobilis. The sequence goes on from NZ_JBBIAB010000001.1 coordinate 252,224, forward strand.
GCCAGAGCGGCATCCAGGCGGCGTGATCGGCCGGCCCGATCGGCCGGATGACGATATTGGTCGTGGTCATGGGGTCAGGGCCTCGAACGGGAGCGGGAGGGGAGGGTTGCGGGGGCCAGGGCCGCCAGGGCCGCAAGCGAGATGAGGGCGAAGCCGGCGAGATCGGTGGCGGCGGGCCGCTCGCCGAGCAGCAGCACCGAGGCGACCACCCCCACCGCCGGAACCAGCAGGGTGCCGAGCCCGGCAACGCTGGCCGGCAGCCGGGCCACGGCCTGGAACCAGAGCAGATAGGCCAGCGCCGAGCCGATCAGGGTGTTGTAGGCAAGGCCCAGCGCCGGCAGCAGATGCAGCCCGTCGCCCATATCCGCCCCGTCGAGCAGGAAGCCCAGCGTCACCGCCGCGGTGCCGGCCACCAGCTGCCAGGCGGCGATCGCGATCGGATGGCCCTGGATCCGCGCCCGTTTGAGCCAGACCGTCCCCGCCGCCCAGCTGACGGCGGAGCCGAGCGCGAAGATCACCCCCGGCGGCAGGCCGCCCGCCATCAGCGGCTGCATCAGCACGGCGAGGCCGGCCACCCCCAGAACGAGGGCGGCGATCCGCCGCCGGTCCAGCCGCTCGCCCAGGAACAGGCAGGCGAGCGCCGTTGCCCAGATCGGCATGGTATAGGCACAGATCGCCGTGCGGCTGGTCGAGGTGCCGAGCTGGGCGAAGGCCGCAAGGATGCCGAAGCCGCCGGTGTTGAGCAGGCCGGCGATGGCCAGATCCAGGCGCTGGCGGCGGCCTTCGATCCTGAGGCTGACGCCCTGCCTGCGGGCCACCGCCATCAGCACGGCGGCGGCGCAGCCGAATGACACCACGCGCAGCGCCCAGGGCGACAGGTCCTGAAGCGCCAGCCGGCCCGCCGGCCAGTTCAGCCCCCAGACCACCGTCACCAGCAGCATCGAGGCGCGGGCGGCAAGGTCGGTGCGCGGGCTTCCGGCCCCGGCCGCCGTGGTCACGAGACGCCGAGCCGGGTGCGCTGCCGGCCCTCCGCATCGAAATTGGCCGGGTCGAGCCAGGCCAGATAGCGGGGCTTCAGCCGCGACCAGTCGCCGTCGGTCATGCCGAACCAGGCCGTGTCGCGATTGGCGCCCTTCACCACCATGTGCTGGCGGAAGATGCCTTCGAAGGCGAAGCCGAAGCGTTCGGCCGCCCGCCGGGACGGGGCGTTGGCGGCATTGCACTTCCATTCGAAGCGGCGATAGCCCATCCGGAAGATCAGGTCGGCGAACAGGAACAGCGCCTCGGTCGCAACCCGGCTTCGGGCGATCGCCGGCCCCCACAGAATGTTGCCGATCTCGATCACGCCATGGGTGGTGTCGATCCGCATCAGCGCCTGGCGGCCCTCGGCGCGGCCGGTCGCGCGGTCGATCACCGCAAAGAACAGCGGATCGGTCTTCGCCTGCGCCGCCTCTGCCCAGGCCTGAAAGGATGCCGCGTCCACGGGCGGTTCCTCGAACAGATAGCGGAAGCGCGCCTCCGCCCCCGGGGCGGCCGAGGCCGCGAACAGCGCCGCCGCATGGGTGGCGGCCTCCAGCGGTTCAAGCCGGGCATAGCGCCCCTCGATCGGTGCCCGGTCGGGGCGCGGCACGCCCGCCCAGGCCGAAAGATCGCGGGAGCCGGAAAGATCGGGAGCGGTGGTCTGGTCGGTGGCGGTCATGGCGCAAGCGTTCCACAGAATGATCCGGTTTCTGGAAATTGCGCCGCCGACAGGTCCGATGTAAACGTCCACTTCCGGAATATCCGGCAGACCAATCGTGAAGGGGAGGGTGGCAATGGCGGCGATACCGGCCTGGCTGGCGCTGGACCGTGCGGCCGGTGATCTGGAGGGGCAGATCTATCGCAGCCTCCGCGACCGGATTCTCGACGGCCGGCTGACCGCGCCGCAAAGCCTGCCGCCCAGCCGGGCGCTGGCCGCGGCGCTGGGTGTCGCCCGCTCCACCGTGGTCAACGCCTATGACCGGCTGAAGGCCGAGGGCTATCTGGAGGGGCGCGCCGGCTCCGCCACCCGGGTGGCGGCGGTGGTGCCGCGCCCGGCGGCGCCGGCGGCCGCAACCGCCATTGCCCCCCTGCCGGGGGCCGGTGCGCCGCGCCGCCGCTTCTCGCCCGGTGTGCCCGACCTCGGATCCTTCCCCTATGCCGACTGGGCGGCCTGTCTCAGGGCGGCGGCGCGATCGGTCCGCGCCACCGATCTGGGCTATGCCGGCACCGCCGGCCTGCCGGAGCTGCGCGCCCTGATCGTCGACCATGTCGCGGCGGTGCGCGGCGTTTCGGCCACGCCCGAACGGGTGCTGATCCTGCCCTCCACCCGCGCGGCGGTCGACCTGCTCGCCCGGGTGCTGCTGCCGCCGGGCGGCACGGTCTGGATGGAGGAGCCGGGCTATGCCTCGGCGCGGGCGGTGTTTCAGGCGGCAGGTGCCCGGCTGGTGCCGGTCGCCTGCGATGCCCAGGGGATCGATGTCGCCGCCGCCGCGGGCGCACCGCCGCCCGGGCTGATCTACACCACCCCCTCGCACCAGTATCCGACCGGCGTCACCATGACCCTGCCGCGCCGGCTGGCCCTGCTCGATCTGGCCCGCATCTCGGGGGCCGTGGTGGTGGAAGACGATTACGACAGCGAGTTCCACTATGCCGGCCACCCGATCGCCGCCCTGCAGGGCATCGACCGGGCCGGGGTGGTGGTCTATCTCGGCACCTTCTCTAAAACCCTGGCCCCGGGGCTTCGCGTCGCCTATCTGATCGCCCCGCCCGCCCTGCTGCCGGCGCTGGCAGAGGCCCATCGCCGCGGCGGTGCCGCGGTGTCGGGCCATGTTCAGGCGGCACTTGCCCGCTTCATGCGCGACGGAAGGCTGCGCGCCCATCTCAGGCGGATGATCCCGGCCTATGCCGAACGCCGGGCCGCGGTCACCGCGGCCCTGGAGGCCCGCCTCGGCCATCTGCTGGTCACCGGCCCCGCGGCAGAGGGCGGGCTGCAGCTGGCCAGCTGGTTCCGCGACCCCGCCACCGACGATGCCGCCGCCGCCCGCCGGCTTGCCGCCGAAGGCTATGGCCCCGAGCCGATGTCGGGCTTCCATCTGGGCCCGCCCCGGCCGGGCCTGCTGTTCGGCATCGCCGATGTCGACCCCGCCCGCATCGATGCCGCCATGACCCGGATCGCGGCGATTCTGGGCGGCCGCTAGCCACCCCCTTCGATGCCACGCCCCTCAATGAACGGCCGGCGCTTCGTCAGCGCCGCCGCGCAATACTCCAGGAAGACATGCACCCGGCCGGATTTGCGCAGATCCGGATGGGTCAGCAGCCAGAGCCCGTCCGACAGCGCCTCGTCTGCCGGGCCCAGGCGGGCGAGATCGGGCAGGGCATCGCCCACCAGGCAGGGCAGCCAGCCGGCGCCCAGCCCCGCGGCCAGCGTCGCCGCCATGCCCTGTACCGTGTTGGTCCGGAACACGATCCGTTCCGCCGGCACCCGGACCTCGAGATGGCGGTTGGCCTTCAGCCCGGCCAGTTCGTCGCAATAGGCGGCCCAGGCAAGATCGTCGGGCACGTGCCCGCCCGCCTCGTCATGGGCACGGCGCTGGCGATAGGGCGCCCAGGCGATGCGCGCCACCCGCCGGCCGACCAGGTTTTCGGGCGGGTCGTCGGTCGCGCGCAGCGCCACGTCGCTTTCGCCGCGGGCAAGGTTGAGCGCGCCGTTGCCGACCACCACCTCCACCCGGGCCCCCGGATGCAGCGCGGTGAAGCCGGCCAGCACCGGCGGCAGCAGCCAGGTTGCGAAAGTGTCGCTGGTCGCGATCCGGATCTCGCCCGCCTCGTCCTGGTCCTGACCGGTGATCCGGCGGGTGACCGAGACGATGTCGACCTCCAGCCGCTGGGCCAGCGCCACCAGTTCTTCCCCCGCCGGGGTCGGGATATAGCCGCTGCGCCGGCGTTCGAACAGCGGCCGGTCGAGCACGGCCTCGATCTCGCCCAGGCGGCGGAAGGCGGTGGAGGTGTTGATGCCGATCCGGCCGGCCGCCGCCGCCAGGTTGCCGGCTTCCCCGATCACCTTCACGATGCGCAGATCGTCCCAGGACAGTTTTTTCAGCGGGTCGTTCAAGGGCGGGTCTCGCATCGCAGACGGGTCACCCGCATCATAGCGCGCCCTGCGGCTGCCTGCGAATTTGCACCGCAACGAATTTCAATTGGGTTTTCCCGCGGAATTTCATACATCTACACCGCACCTGCGGCGACGACCCCAGTGGAGACGAGATGAGCGAGCGCACCGCCACGATCACGCGCAACACCCGTGAGACCCGGATTTCCGTGACCGTCGATCTCGACGGCCAGGGCCGCTATGACGTGAAGACCGGCATCGGCTTTCTCGACCACATGCTGGAACAGCTTTCGCGCCATGGCCTGATCGACCTCACCGTGCGTGCCGAAGGCGACCTGCATATCGATTTCCACCACACCACCGAGGATACCGGCATCGCCATCGGCGAGGCGGTGGCGAAGGCGCTGGGCGACCGGCGCGGCATCACCCGCTACGCCCATGCCTATATCCCGATGGACGAGACCCTGACCCGGGTGGCACTCGACCTGTCCAACCGGCCCTATCTGATCTGGAAGGTGAATTTCACCCGCGACAAGTTGGGCGAGATGGACACCGAGCTGTTCAAGGAGTGGTTCCAGGCCTTCGCCCAGGCGGCCGGGGTAACGCTGCACGTGGAAAATCTCTACGGCGAGAACAATCACCATATCGTCGAGTCGTGCTATAAGGGTCTGGCCCGGGCGCTGCGCCAGGCGATCTCGATCGACCCGCGCGCGGCCGGCTCGGTGCCCTCGACCAAGGGCGTGCTCGGCGGCTCGCTCTGACCTCTTCCGTCCGTCACACCCGTCCCTCATCCCGAAGCCCATGCGCATCTATTCGGTCCATGTCCCCCCTCTGGTCAGCCCGGTCGACCGCGCCCGCGTCGTCGCCGAAGGCTTCTCGTGGGCGGCCTTCGTGCTGGGGGTGCTCTGGGCGCTCTGGCACCGGCAATGGGCGGCGGCGGCGGTAGTCCTGGTCGCAGGCATGGTGCTGGCGGGCATTCTGGGGGCGCTCGGCGCCGGAGAGGCCACCGTGACCATCGCGACCGTGGCGGTGCAGGCGATTTACGGCGTCGTCGCCAACGATCTTCGCCGCCGGCGCTACGACCGTCTGGGCTGGCGCGAGATCGGCCCGATCGCGGCGGATGACGCCGACGAGGCGCTGTACAAGGCCGCGATCCTGCATCGCGACGCCGCCATCCGCCGCGATGCACGCGGCTACGACCAGGGAGGGCGGGGCCCCGCGCCCGGTGCCTTCGGCCACGCCGGGGGCCTCGGCGCCTGAGGGCCTGACGGCCCCGGCGCCCGGGCCCCGAAACCAGACCGGTCGCCCCCACCGGAAGCGACCTCGGCCTCTGTGCCGGCCCCCGCCCGGCTGTCTGATCCGGCCACGACCCAGTCTGGCCCCTCTACCCGGAAGCACCCATGAACATCGTCGTCATCGATTACGGCTCCGGCAACCTCAGGTCTGCCGCCAAGGCCTTCGCCCATGCCGCAGACGAGGCCGGGATCGCCGCCGAGGTGCTGGTGAGTGCCGATCCCGCCCGCATCCTGGCGGCCGACCGGCTGGTTCTGCCCGGCCAGGGCGCCTTCGCCGATTGTCGGGCGGGGCTGGATGGTGCCGACGGTCTGGCCGAGGCGCTGACCGAGGCGGTCACCACCCGCGGCACGCCTTTTTTCGGCATCTGCGTCGGCATGCAGCTGCTCGCCACCAGCGGCTTCGAGCACCGCGTCACCCCCGGGCTCGACTGGATCGGCGGCCGGGTGGAAGCGCTGGCGCCGTCGGATCCCGCGCTCAAGATCCCGCATATGGGCTGGAACGCGCTCGATTTCGAACCGGGCCGCCATCCGGTGCTGGCCGGGGTGGAGCCGGGGGCGCATGTCTATTTCGTGCATTCCTATGCCATGACCGTGGATGATCCGGCGCATCTGCTCGCCACCGCCGACTATGGCGGCCGGGTGACGGCGATCGTCGGCCGCGACAATCTGATCGGCACCCAGTTCCATCCGGAAAAGAGCCAGGCGGTGGGCCAGAGGCTGATCGCCGGCTTCCTGCGCTGGCGGCCCTGAGCGGCGCAACGCCGCATCCCCCCGCCCGCATCCGCAGGCACCGCCCCTTCCGACTTCCGCGACTTCGACAGGACCAGAGCCCCGTGATCATCTATCCCGCCATCGATCTGAAGGACGGCGCCTGCGTGCGTCTGGTGCAGGGCGACATGGACCGTGCCACGGTCTTCGCCGACGATCCCGGCGCCCAGGCCGCCCGTTTCCGCGACCAGGGTTTCGCATGGCTGCATGTGGTGGATCTGAACGGCGCCTTCGCCGGCCGGCCGGTGAATGCGGCCGCGGTAGAGGCGATCGTGAAGGCGGTGGATCTGCCGGTGCAGCTGGGCGGCGGCATCCGCGATCTCGCCACCGTCGAGGACTGGCTGTCCCGCGGCCTGGCGCGGGTGATCCTGGGCACGATCGCGGTGCGCGATCCGGCGCTGGTGCGCGAGGCCTGCCGGCTGTTCCCGGGCAAGGTCGCGGTCGGCATCGATGCCCGTGACGGCATGGTCGCGGTCGAAGGCTGGGCCGAGACGTCCACCATGAGCGCGGTTGATCTGGGTCTCGCCTTCGAGGATGCCGGGGCGGCCGCAATCATCTACACCGATATCGGCCGCGACGGCACGCTGCAGGGCCATGATGCCGAACAGACCGCGCGCCTGGCCGAGCGGCTGACCACCCCGGTGATCGCCAGCGGCGGCGTCGCCTCGATCGACGACATCCGCGCGATCAAGGCGGTGGAACATCGCGGCGTCGCCGGCGTCGTCACCGGCCGTGCGCTCTATGACGGCCGGCTGGATCCCGCCGCGGCCCTGGCGGTGGCTGCCGGCCGCGCCTGATCCGACCCTGCCTTCTTCCCACGCGGACGTCCCTTTCCTGTCAAGGACCCGGCCATGCTGAAGACCCGCATCATTCCCTGCCTGGACGTGAAGGACGGCCGCGTGGTCAAGGGCGTCAACTTCGTCGGCCTGCGCGATGCCGGTGATCCGGTCGAACAGGCCCGGCTCTACGATGCCGCCGGCGCCGACGAACTCACCTTCCTCGACATCACCGCCTCGCACGAGAACCGCGGCACCATCCTGGATGTCGTCGCCCGCACGGCCGAACACTGCTTCATGCCGGTGACGGTGGGCGGCGGCGTGCGGGCGCTGGAGGATATCCGCGCCCTGCTGCTGGCCGGTGCCGACAAGGTCTCGATCAACTCCGCCGCCGTCGCCCGCCCCGAACTGGTCGCCGAAGCCGCCGGCAAGTTCGGCAGCCAGTGCATCGTGGTCGCGATCGATGCCAAGCTGGGCGACAGCGGCCGGTTCGAGATCTTCACCCATGGCGGCCGCAAGCCCACCGGCATCGATGCGGTCGAATGGGCGGTCCGGATGGCGGAGTACGGCGCCGGCGAGCTGCTGGTGACCTCGATGGACCGCGACGGCACCCGGGCGGGTTTCGACCTGCCGCTGACCCGCGCCATGGCCGATGCGGTCACGGTGCCGGTGATCGCGAGCGGCGGTGTCGGCACGCTCGACCATCTGGTCGAAGGGGTGCGCGAAGGCCATGCCTCGGCGGTGCTGGCCGCCTCGATCTTCCATTTCGGCCAGCACACCATCGCCGAGGCCAAGCAGCATATGGCCGCGGCGGGCATCCCGGTGCGCCTGCCGGGCCAGTGACCCGCTGAAGCCAGTGACCCGCTGAAGCCAGTGACCCTTTGACGATGAATATCCCATGACGGCGGCGTATCTGGTTGGAACCAGATCGCAACTGTCATAATTTTCCCTCTGTTGTTCCAAGGAACCGCATCCCATGTGCTCCACCCACGACACCGATGCGACCGGGCCGGCCGCTGCCGGCGCTGCGGACCGCTTCGACGCGGCGGTGGCACGCATCCATTTCAACGCCGACGGTCTGGTTCCGGCCATCGCCCAGGATGCCGCGACCGGCGAGGTCCTGATGATGGCGTGGATGAACGAGGCGGCGGTGCGCGAGACGCTGGCCACCCGCCGCGGCGTCTATTGGTCGCGGTCCCGCAAGGGGCTGTGGCGCAAGGGCGAAAGTTCCGGCCAGATGCAACACCTGAAGGCGTTCCGTATCGACTGCGACGGCGATACGGTGCTGCTGCTGGTGGACCAGCAGGGCGTCGCCTGCCACACCGGCCGGCGGAGCTGTTTTTTCGACGAGGTGAACCCGGAGACCGGCGACATCACCACCATCATGACCCCAGAGATCGACCCGGAGACGCTGTATGGCCGACGGACGGACTGACACCATCAAGACAAAGAACGACACCGCCGGCCAGACCGACTGGGACGTGCTCGACCGCCTTGTGACCACCATCCGGTCGCGCAAGGGGGCCGATCCGTCCAGCTCCTATGTCGCCAAGCTGCTGGGCAAGGGCCGGCTGAAGATGGCCCAGAAGGTGGGTGAAGAAGCGGTCGAGGTCGCCATCGCCGCGGTCGCCCAGGACAAGGACGCGCTGATCGACGAAAGCGCCGACCTGCTTTTCCACCTGATGGTGCTCTGGGCCGATGCCGGCCTCGACCCGGCCGATGTGATGGCCACGCTCGGCCGCCGCGAGGGCCGTTCGGGCATCGACGAGAAGAAGAACCGCAAGAACTGAAGACGCCGGGGCCGGGCCGGACACTTGGGGGGTGGCGGCCGGGGTTGACGAACCGGGGCGGCACACCGGAACATGGCGGCCGACCTCAGACCGTCCATCCGGAGCCGCCCTCCCATGGCCTATGATCCGAACAACATCTTCGCCCGCATACTGCGCGGCGAGCTGCCCTGCAAGACCGTCTACGAAGACGAGCATGTGCTCGCCTTCAGCGACATCCGGCCGCTTGCCGATGTCCATGTGCTGGTGATCCCGAAGGGCGCCTATGTCTCGCTCGACGATTTCACCGCCGGCGCCGGGCCCGAGGTGGTCGGCCACTTCTTCAAGGTGGTGGGCGAAATCGCCCGCATCACCGGCGTCGCCGAAACCGGCTATCGGATCATCTCCAACATCGGCGCCCATGGCCATCAGGAGGTGCCGCACCTCCATGTGCATGTGATCGGCGGCCGGCCGCTGGGCCGGATGCTGCCCGACGCCCGCGGCTGACGGTGCGACCGGCCTGACGCAACGGCGGATACCCCTGGTGTCCGCCGTTTTCCGTTCGGCCAGACGGCCAGACGGGAGACGGCCAGACGGGTAGAGGGGAAATGAGCGGCAGATTGAAAAAGGTCCGGCGCCGTCTGGCCGCCGTGGCACCGGGATGGTGGCTGACCCTGGCGGTCCTCGCCGTCACCACCCTGCTCTGGGGGCTGGGGCGGGCGGCGATGCTCCAGGCCCATCCTCTGCATGGCGCTCCTCTGCATGGCGATCTTCTGCATACGGGGCCCCTGCCGGACTGGCGGCCGCCCAGCCTGCTGCTCTCGGCCTGGTCGATCACCCTGATGGCGGTGCTGCTGCTCTCCACCGCCCGGGCCCGCAGCATAGAACCGCTGTTCGGCGGGCTGGACCGCGCGGTCCGGCTGCACCGTCAGCTCGGCCCCATCGCCATCTGCCTCGTGCTGGTGCATGTCGCCCTCTACATCCCCTCGGAACTCAGGCCGGGCGGCTCGGTGGCGGGGCTGTTGGTCCCCTTCTGGTCCGGTGGGGCCGCAGGCTTCAACGCCCTGATCCTCTGGGTGGTGATCCTCTGGACCGGGCTCGCCTATAGCGGCCGGCTGCGCTATGAACGCTGGCTGTCGCTGCATGGCCTGCTGGGGCCGATCTTCATCGCCACCGCCGCCCATGCCCTGGGCGCCGGCCCGACCATCCGGGCCTATGAACCGCTGCGCTTCTGGATGTGGGTGCTGGTGCTGACCGGCACGGGGGCCTGGGTCTGGCGGGTGCTGCTCTACCGGCGGCTGGCGCCGCGCTACCCCTATCGGCTGCGGGCCTTGCGGCAGGTCTCCGACGACACGCTCGATCTGGTGCTGCGCCCCACCGCCCGGCGGATGATCTACGAGCCGGGTACCTTCGTGTTCATCGCCCGGCCCGGCCTTGCGGAACTGCACCCGTTCTCGATCTCCTCCTCGCCGGCAGAGCGCGATCTCAGGGTCTCGATCCGCATGGCGGGCGATTTCACCCGTGGGCTGGTCACGCTCGCGCCCGACGATCCGATCGATGTCTTCGGCCCTTTCGGCGGCTTCTCGCCCCATCGCCATGGCCGGCACCGGCGGATGATCTGGATCGGCGCCGGCATCGGCATCACGCCCTTTCTCGGCATGCTGCGTTTTGAAACCGTCAACGACGATTTCCGCCGGGTCTGGCTGTGGTATCTGGCCCGCGATGCCGCCCATGCCCCCTATGACGCCGAGATCCGCGAGACCGTGCCCAAGGCCGAGTCCTGGATCGACTACGAGCTGTGGACCACCGCCGATCGCGGCCGGCTGACCGCCGCCCGGGTGCTGGAAACCGTGCGGCCGCTCGACGACGGCATTGCCGTCATGCTCTGCGGCACCCCCGCTTTCGTCCGCGACATGACCCGCCAGTTCCTGGCCGAAGGCCTCGCCCCCGACCGGATCATCGCCGAGGATTTCCGCTTCCGTTGAGCGGCCGGACGGGTCAGCATCCGGGGGTCGGGGCGCGTGCCCTGCCTGCCTGACCCAGCGGCATGGTGACCTGATGTATGACGCAGCCTTCATCGCCCTCGACTGGGGCACCAGCAGTTTCCGGCTCTGGCTGATCGGCCATGACGGCCGGGTGCTCGCCGAACGCCGCAGCGCCGAAGGCATGACCACGGCCGCCACAACCGGTTTCGAGGCGGTGCTCGAAGGCCACCTCGCAGATCTGGGCGTGCCCGCCACGGTGCCGGCGCTCGCCTGCGGCATGGTCGGCGCCCGCCAGGGCTGGGTCGAGGCCGGCTATGTCGACACCCCGGCCCGGCTGGCCGGGATCGCGGCCGGCGCGGTGCGCGTGCCCGGCATCACCCGCGATGTCCGCATCCTGCCCGGCATCGCCCGGCGCGACCCGGCCGCCCCCGACGTCATCCGCGGCGAGGAGACCCAGATCCTGGGCGCCCTTGCCGCCCATGACCTTGAGACGGCCACGCTCTGCATGCCCGGCACCCATTCGAAATGGGGCCGGGTCGCCGAGGGGTGCCTCAGCGCCTTCAGCACCTTCATGACCGGCGAGCTTTTTGCCGCCGTCACCGGCCACACCATCCTCGCCCATGCGGTGGCCGGCGCCCCCGACGACGAGGATATGGAGGCCTTCCACCAGGCCGTCGCCGCGGCCCTCGCCGCACCGGCGCGGATCGCGAACCTGCTGTTCCAGGTTCGCGGCGGTCAGCTGCTGTTCGGCCGGGGGGCCGCCGCCGCGCGGGAGACCATCTCGGGCAGCCTGATCGGGCTCGAAATCGCCGGCGGCCATGTCGCCGACGGCGGCGAACTGGTGCTGATCGCCGCGGGCCGCCTTGCCCGGCTCTATGGCGAGGCCCTCGGCGTGGCGGGCCTGACCCATCGGGTGATCGATGCCGATGCAGCGGTGCTGGGCGGCCTCTCGCTTGCCGCCCGCAGCATCTGGCCATCCCGGACCTGACTGCCCCACACCTGACTGCCACATACCTGACTGCCACATACCTGACCGGGCCCACCGACGGAGACCTGCCTGATGGATCGCATTCCCTTTCCGCCGATGGCGCGGCCGCTGATCGCCATCCTGCGCGGCATCCAGCCCCACGAGACCGAAGCCGTGGTGTCGGAGCTGATCGAGGCCGGGCTGACCGCGATCGAGATCCCGCTGAACTCGCCCGACCCCTTCCGCTCGATCGGGATCGCGGCACGGCTGGCGCCCGAGCCGGTGATCGTCGGTGGCGGTACGGTGCTGACCCCGGCCGATGTCGCCCGCCTGCACCAGGCCGGCGGCCGGCTGCTGGTCACCCCCAATTGCGACCCGGTGGTGATCCGCACCGCCCATGGTCTGGGCATGGTCTCGATGCCGGGCGTGTTCACCGCCACCGAGGCGCTCGCCGCCGCGGCCGCCGGCGCCACCGGCCTCAAATTCTTCCCGGCCAGCGTGCTCGGCCCCCAGGGCATCACCGCCATCCGCGCGGTCCTGCCGCCCGAGCTGGTGATCGCCGCGGTGGGCGGCGTGTCCGACCGCAATTTCGCCGACTATATCCGGGCCGGCATCACCGCCTTCGGCCTTGGCACCAGCCTCTACAAACCGGGCATGAGTGCGGCGGATGTCCGCGCCCGGGCCGATGCCACCATCGCCGCCTATGATGCCGGCCTCGCGGCCTGATCAGAGCGGCAGATCCCGCCAGCCGGGGAAGTGATCCAGCGACCGGCTGGTGGTCGTGAACCAGCCGAAGGGGGTTGCCGGGTCGGGCAGGGGGTCTTCCAGCTCCAGGGTCTCGATCTCGCGCCCGCTTTCCAGATCGGCGGGCTTCCAGCCCACCACCAGCGGCAGGGCCCCGCGATCGGCGCTCCGGGTGCCGATCACCAGCCCCACCGCCGGGCTGCGGTCGGTCACCGCCCAGCGTGCCGCCGCCGCCCCGATCAGGGTCAGGCGCAGGTCGTCGTCCACCCGGTCGCGAAACGCTGAGCCCTGCAGCCAGACATCCACCCAAAGATAATACGTCCAGTCGAAACTGAGCCCGCGCTCGGCCGCAAAGGCCATGAACGGACGGAAGATACTCATGCCATCTGACGGCTGGCCATCCTCGCCGTCCAGCCTCAACAATCCCGGGCAGATGTCGAACAGGGTGTGCCAGTAGATCCTGAGGCTGGTATCGACCCTCACCCAGGCCCGCGAGCCGACGCCCAGTTCGTCATGCCGCGCCGGCACCGTCAGATGGTCGAGCAGGTCGCTGTCGATCCGCCGCTCAGACATGGGCCGGCTCCCGCGCCATCACCGCACGCAGCGTATCGATATCGGCGATGATCCGATCCTCGTCCAGGTCGTCGTCGCGCTCATAGGTGATGGTGGCTTCGGGGTCGGTCACCAGCGCACGGCAAAGGGCCAGGGCCGCGCGGGTATCGGCCGCCAGCGCCCGGTCATGGGTGTCGAGCACGATCGGCGGCTGGCCGACCGAGTGGTCATAGCCGGCGACATGAAACTGCCGGGCACTGCGGATCACCTCTGTCCAGGCCTCGAACGGCAGGCCGCAATTATGGGTCGCACAGACCGCGTTCGACACGTCGAACAGCACCGTGCAGCCGGTCCGTGCGGTCAGGCGCCGGAAGAAATCCGGCGCATCCCGCCCGCCATCCATGATCGAGGGATAGTTTTCAAAAGCGATGGTGCAGCCCAGCCGGTCCTGCCAGCGCGCCACCCGGTCCGCCACCCGCTCGAACTCGCCCGCATAGTCGATCTCGGCCAGATGCAGCAGATGCCGGCCCTGATGGGTGAAGCGGGCGATGTGGTCCGACACATAGATCGGCCGGGTTTCGCGGATGATCGCCGTCAGCCGCAGGGCCAGCTCGTCCAGCTCCGCCTCGGGCCGCTCCATGAATTTCGAGAACATGATGTGCAGCCCCACCGGGGCATCGAAGGCGGCCGCGATCTGCGCCGGCGGCACCGCCAGGAAATTGTCGACCAGCAGTTCGACATAGTCGATCCGCCCGGCCGCAATCAGCCGCCGCACCATCGGTGCGGTTGCCCCCAGGGTGAAGTTGAAGCCGATCCGCAAGGCGGCACCTCCGTCGTCGGGCATATCGTCAGGAATGGTGTCGGGGATGGGGAGCGGCCGGATGGCCGCTCCCCACATGCCCGCACCCGCTCAGCCGGCGACGGCGCAGATGGTGGCGCAGCGCGCACCGGCGCGGCCGGCGATCTGCAGGGTCTTGCGGGCGCTGATCTTGATCGACATGAGAGCGTCTCCTTTTGACAATAATCATGGGGTCCGAATGATGTATTCATCCGGTCTTCACGTATGCATCAGGCCCATATCGGGCTTACGATGCTTTCAGGACTCTATGTTTATCCTGATGTTGAGTCGACTCGTATTTTCACCATACCGCGAGTCTTTAAATTTGACTCAATCCTGGGGCGCGGCATGCCGTGGGTCGGTCAGAAACTGCGCATCGGTCAGGGTCTTCAGGAAGGCGACGATATCGGCGCGGTCGCGCGCATCCAGATCGATGCGCACGATCAGATCGCTCTTCCACGGATTGCGCCGGCCGTCGCCGGCATCGGCGCCGCCGGTGATCTGCCGGCCACCGGCGGCATAGATCTCCAGCACCTCTTCCAGCGTGCCCACGCTGCCGTCATGCATATAGGGGGCGGTCACCGCCACATTGCGCAGCGATGGCGCCCGAAAGGCGCCCATATCCCCGGCGCGGCCGGTCATCTCGATCAGCCCCCGATCCGTGGCCGGATAGGCGCCGGCCCCGTCCAGGTCATAGAGCCCGGTGTTGTGGAAGACGCGGTCGACCACGCGGCTGCGCGCGTGCACCACCTGATCGTTGAAGTTGAAGCTGCCATGGCAGTGATGGCATTCGGCCTTTTCGCCGAAAAACAGGTCATGGCCGCGCCGTTCGGCCTCGGTAAAGCTCTCCTCGCCCGCCAGCCAGCGGTCGTAGCGCGACGAGAACGAGACCAGGCTGCGTTCGTAGGCGGCGATCGCGCGGATGATCGAGGTCAGGCTCACCGGCGCCGCCATCTCGGGGAAAGCGGTCCGGAAGGCCGCCACCATCTCCGGATCGGACCGGAAACGGTTCAGCACCGTCTCGCGATTGGCATCGGTCAGGCCCATCTCCACCGGATCGGTGCCGAACAGCGGCACGGCCATCTGCGCTTCCAGCGTCACCAGCGCCGGGTTGGCCCAGGTCAGGCTGGCATTCCAGGCGACATTGGCCAGCCCCTGGGCATTGCGCCGCACCACGTCGCCCGTGGCACCCACCGGATGGGCGCGGCCATCGGCGAAGCCCAGCGCCTGGAGATGACAGCCCGAACAGGCGAGCCTGCCATTGCCCGACAGCCTGGGGTCGTGGAACAGCTGCCGGCCAAGGTCCACCTTGGCCGGGGTCATCGGATTGTCGGCCGGCACGCGCGGCGGCGGGACATGGGCCGGCAGATCCCAGACCCAGCCCTCCGCGCGGGCGCCGCCAACCACCGCCAGCCAGGCCACCGCCAGCCAGACCATGGTCAGGGCCAGCAACCGCCGGATCATTTCTCCACCACCCGAAAGGCGGTGGCGATGCCCCCGGCCAACCCCAGCCGTTCGAAAACCGCCGCACAATCGGCATCGTCGGGCGCGCTCATGCAGCCCACCGCCCCGCCCTGGTCGCGCGCAAGGTCGGTGGTGGCGAACAGCACCGCCAGATCCAGCACCACGCGCGCGCGGGCTGGGTCGAAGGGGGCCGTCACCACGCCCGGCCGGTTGGGCCGGTCGCAGCTGACGATCTCGCCGGTGACCGGATTGCCGGTGCAGCCGGTGGCGCCCAGATGCAGGAACCAGGTGCCGGCCCGGCCGCCATCCGGCCGTGCCACCCCGCCCTCGGGCACAAGTTCCAGCTTCACGTATTTGCGCCCGGCCTGCCATCCCCAGCCCATCGCCGCCAGATCCAGCGGCGGCGGCGCCAGATCGGTGGCGGTATGGTTCAGCCGCTGTGGCACGCCCAGGGTGAAGGCCAACCGCCAGGGGCCGGCCCCGGCCCCGTCATCCACCCGGCCGGTGACGCGGGTATTGGTCTCGGGCGTGCCCTCGCGGCACGCGCCGGTGGCGTCTTCGGCATCGATCAGGGCGACGCCGTCATGCTGCCAGAGCGTTTCGTCCAGCATGACCGGCCAGACTTTGCCGGCCGCATCGATCAGGGCCAGGTCGTGGACATAGACGCGGGCATCGCGCAGGCCGGCTGCAACCGCAGGCCTGCCCAGTGCCGCGGCAGGGGTGGCGCAGTCGACCGGCGCCGCCCCTGCAACGATGCCGAAGCCGATGGTGACGCTCCGCTCCGCCGCCAGGACAGGCCCGGCGGCAAGCAGAAGCAGAAGGGTGGCGAGCAGAAGAGGGAAGCGGCAGGTCATCATCGGCCCCTCCGCCTCAGAACCGTGCGGTCAGGCGCAGATTGACGCTGCGGCCTTCCTCGTAGGCATAGGTCTCGGCCAGCGACTGGCGGTAGGTGACATAGGCCTCGTCGAAGAGGTTGGTCACCGCCACGTCCAGCCGGTACCAGTCGCGATCGAAGGCCACCCCCAGATCATGCACCGCATAGCCGCTGCGCCGGCGGAGCGGGGTCGAGTCGTAATCCTGGGCCGCCGCATAGATGCCGGCATACCAGAGCCGCCAGTCCTGGTTCACCGCATAGCCGATCCCGGCCGCGACCTTGTCCGGCGGCGCATAGAGCTGGGCGCCGGTATCGGCATCCTTGGACCGCAGCTTCGAATAGGCGAGCGAGACATCGACGGGTCCTGCCTGATAGCTGGCCTCGGCCTCGATGCCGCGGCGTTTCGCTTCCGCGACATTGCGACGCTGGAAGATCAGCCCGGTGCCCGAAAAGGGCGGCGTGCGGGTGAAGGTGCCGACCACCTGGCTGTCGATCAGGTCGTCGACCCGCTCGTGAAACACGGTCGCCTTGAAGCGCAGCGCATCGCCCGGCCAGGCCAGATCGTCGAAGGCGAGGGTGAAACCGGCTTCGGTGGTATGCGCGGTCTCGGGCTGAAGCTCGGGGTTGGGGATGAAGTTGAACAGCGCCCGGGTGGCGGTCAGGTTCGGATACATCTCGGCCAGGGTCGGCGCGCGGAAGGCCTCGCCATAGCCGACGAACAGGCCCAGCACCGGGGTTGCCTGCCAGTGCAGCGCCACCTTGGGCGACAGCCGGTCGTGGGACGAGGATGCCTGGCCTTCCGGATCAATTTCATAGCGGTCGTGCCGCAGGGCCCCGATCAGGGTCCAGTCCTCGAAGATCGTCAGCTCGTCCTGGATGAAGACGCCGGTGGCGGTCAGATCGCCATCCGGCAGCACCACATTCGCCGAACCCGCCGTCCGGTTGGTGTTGGTGTCGACATAATGGTCGACGCCATAGGTCAGCTTATGCGCCAGCGCCGCCCCGGTCTCGAACCGGCTGGTGTTCTGAAGCGACAGGCCGCGGGTCTCGGTTTCGGTCGAGGTGGCGTCGAAGGGCGGGGTTTCGCGGCTCGTCGTGTCGAAGCGCAGTTTCGTGTAATAGAGCTGCAGGCTGCCGTCCAGCCAGCTGCGGTCCGCATCGGCGAAGGACCAGCGGCCGGAATACTGGTCCTGGCGACGCTCCAGCAGCTGCGCATAGGGGAAAAGGGCGCTGCCGCCGGGATTGTTCGGCCCGGTCAGATCATCGTCGAAGCGCTGATACGAGATGTCGATCCGATGGTCGGGGCCAAGGTCGAGCCCGCCCTTGAACAGGCCCGACAGCAGATCGCCTTCGTTCTGCAGCTTGTCGCCGGTGCCGGTGCGGATGTTGTCGGTGCTGCGATAGGTCAGTGCCGCCAGCAGGTCGCCATCCGTCGTGCGGGTGGTGCCGGCCACATGGCTCGAAAAGGCGTGATTGCCGCTCCGCCAGCCCAGGCTCGCCCGGCCGCCGGTGGTTTCCCCCGGTGCCAGCAGATCCTCGGGCTCCAGGGTGCGGATCGCCATCACGCCGCCCAGCCCGCCGCTGCCATAGCTGGCGGAAACCGGGCCGCGCACCACGTCGATGGCGCCGATCATGTCGGGATCGATCAGCAGCGGCGAGAACACGCCGCCCTCGTTGTTCCGCCGCACCCCGTCGACCGACAGGATGATCCGCGGGCCGATGAAGCCGCGAATCGACGGGTTCTGCGCAGCAGGGCGCGGGCCGCCGCCCATGTCGACATTGGGCAGGCGGCGCAGGATGGTCAGATCGGCGGCCTGGGCATCATCCAGCGCCGTGCGGTCGATCTGGCTGACGGAGGCCGGCAGATCGAAGGCCGAGGCTTCGGTGCGGGTGGCGGTGACGGTGATCGCCTCAAGCCGGCTGACCGGAGCGGCGGTCTCTTCGGCAAGGGCAGGGGCGGGCTGGACGGCCACGCCCAGCAGAAGGGTGGCGGCAGTGGTGCCGGCAAGCGGCAGCCGGCCGCGCATCGAACATGCGGCGGGTCGGGTCATGGGGTGCGGATTCCGAAGGGCAGCGGGCGGCCGGCAGCCCGGGCGCGGCTTTGTGCGCAGCCCATGGGCCTGCCGGACCGGACGCCCCGTCCAGCCGCCAGGCAGGCGGCCGACAGGGGCGGCTCTTGGGGGTCGGATCAGGCCCCGATCGGGGGTGCCCTGGCCTTCAGGGTGGCCAGATACCAGCCGGCCGCGATCAGCCCGCCGGGCAGGGGCGTGGCATCGTGAAGCCGCACCAGCCGGGGGGCCGGCGCCAGGATCGGCAGCGGCGGCGTGGAACTGCCCTGGACCAGCAGGCAGAGCGGGCAGTCATCGGCCGAAGGCAGCGCCTGATCGGGCCGGCCATCGGCATCCGTGTCTGCGGGCCGGTCGTCCCCGGCCTGATCGGCCAGAACCAGCCGCACGCCTTCGGCGGTGCAGATCGGCGTCAGCAGCCCGAAGGCCATGGCCGGGGCATAGACCGACCAGATCATCATCTGGAACAGAAAGGCGAGCGCGCCCGCGAGCAACCCCGCCCGGCGCAGCCGCTCCCGAAGCCGCCGACGCGGCCCCGTGGTCCGATGAGGATATGACACCCGGCGATGCTGCATCCGATGACGCTACACCGGCTCGCGTCCTGCGCACAGGGCTTTTGCATCATGCGACCCATCGTCGCAGACGGCGCCCCTCAGGTGGGCAGGCCCAGGCGGATACGCATGGCGGTTTCAGAGACCTCCAGCCGGGTCGCCAGATCGCGGATCTCCGTCACGCCCTCGCTGTTGAGTGCCCGGATCAACGGCCAGGGCATCAGCAGCTGCGCCGCGAAACGGTTGGCCTCGGTTTCGATCGCCCCTGAGAGATGGCTGCGATAGAAGGCATCGTCCTGAACACCTCCTGTGGCGACGTCCCGATGCAGCAGGAAATGCGCGATTTCATGGGCAATGGTGAAACGGCGGCGGACTTTGACATGCCGCGCATTGACCACGATCGCCCAGCCCGAGGGGCCGCCCCGTTCGGCATCCCGCACCAGCTTGCCCGAAAGCGACTCCGGCAAGGGCTCGGTCCAGACCCGCAGCCCAAGATCCCGTGCCAGCGCAACGATCTTGACCGGTGCCGACTGTTGATGGCGGGACACGACGTCGGGCACCGCCACGTCCGCAGTGACCGGCGCATCCAAGGCGGCAGGCCACTCCCGCACGGCATCTTCAATCATCCGACGTGGTCTCCTGAGGTCCGGGCGCGCCCGGTCTCTGTTCTTCTGCGGCAACGACATTGGCCGAGGCAACCCCCGCGATTCCGCGGTCGATCAGAGCCGCCATGCGCGCCTGGAATTCGGGACCGTCAAGATAGGCCCTGACGGCGCTGCCCAGGGCCTTCTCGGCAACCATCTCCGCCTGGCGTGCCGCCTTGCGAGTAATATAGGTGGCACCGAACAGCGCCACCACCGCTATCAGAAGCGCCACCGCCCCAAGCACGATGGTCGCCGCGGTCATGACGATGGTGGCGGTCTCCACCGAACTGAACTGGGGTGCATTGCGCAGAACGGCGCCGGCAGCCGCCTCGATCGAGTCCAAGCTCGCCTCCCCCCTCAGGATCTACGAGAGGGCAGTTTCCGTGAACAGGTCGAGAACATCAAGTTCATTCGATGATATTCAACCGAAAGGTTTAATTTTTTGTTTATCAAATAATTGGAGAGAGGCTACGCCGCCGACGGCGTGCTCCGCACCGCCCCCGGCGACTGCCCCGTCACCCGCTTGAACGCCCGGCTGAACGCCGCCTGCGAGGCATAGCCCAGCCGGTCGGCGACAATGTCGATCGGCAGCCGGTCGCGGCCGATCCAGCGGGTGGCGAGGCGCATGCGCAGGCCGGCCAGATAGCGCAGCGGCGTGGTGCCGGTGGCGGCCAGGAAGCGTTCGGCGAACACCGAGCGCGAGGCGCCGGCAAGGCCGGCCAGCTCCGCCACCGTCCAGTCGCGGCCGGGGTCGCGATGCAGGGCCGCCAGCGCCCGGCCCAGGCGCGGATCGCGCAGCGCCTGCACCCAGCCCGAGGCTTCGCCGCAGCCGTTCTCCACCCAGCCGCGCAGGATCGAGGCCGCAACCACATCGGCCAGCCGCGCCAGGATGGCGGCAAAGCCGGCGCGTTCGGCGCAGGCCTCGCGCTCCATCGCTTCCAGCATCGGCAGGATTTCGGGCGTGCGGTCGATCAGGGTGGCGACCGGCATCACCTCGGGCATCAGCGCGACCAGCGGCTGCATGCCGCCCAGATCGAAGCTCATGCAGCCGCTGAACACCACCGCGCCGGTCATGGGGCAGCACTCTGCATCGCAGGCGCGCACTGCCTCCACCTGCGCACAGAGCGTCCGGGCGGCGAAATCGTCGAGATCCTGTCCGGGCTGGCCGGGATCGGAGAGCAGGGCATGGATGCCGCCGCGGGGCAGCAGGGCCGCATCGCCGGGCCCCAGCCGCAGCAGCTCGCCCGACGGGCTGTGCAGGAAGACCTCGCCGCGCGCCACGAAGTGGAATTGTGCCCGCCCTTCATCAGAGGGGTCGTCCTCCCGCGGCCCGAACCGCACCCCGCGCGGGCGGGCGATCTGGATCCGCCGATAGCGGATGCCGTCGAGCCGCATGCCCATCAGCAGCTCGCTCATCGGGTCGGACAGAGGTTCGGCCATGGTTCCGGACTTTTGATCAAAGCTTCCGGATCAGATGGCATGGATCGTCCGGGGAGTCCAGCCTACCTTCCGCTCTCTTCCTCCAACCTCCCCCCTCTCCCCGCCTTCCGTCGACAAGGATCAGATGATGAACGAGGCTGTCGCGACGGCCGCTCCGGCAGGCAGCGCCGCCCCCGCCTGGGGGGCCGTGTTTTCCATGGCGCTCGGCGTCTTCGGGCTGGTGACGGCGGAATTCCTGCCGGCCAGCCTGCTCACCCCCATGGCCGCAGATCTGGGCGTCACCGAAGGCCTGGCCGGGCAGGCGGTCACCGCCACCGCCGCCATCGGCCTCCTCGCCAGCCTGCTGATCCCGGCCGCGACCCGCGGGCTGGACCGGCGGGTGGTGCTGCTCGGCTTCTCGGGCCTGCTCGTCGCCTCCAACCTGCTCGCGGCCGTCGCCTCAAGCCTGCCTGTGCTGATCGCGGCCCGGCTGGTGCTGGGCGTGGCACTGGGCGGGTTCTGGGCCATGTCCACCGCCACCGTGATGCGGCTGGTGCCGGAAGCGGCGATCCCCCGGGCGCTGTCGATGGTCTTCGGCGGCGTCTCGGCCGCCACCGTCGCCGCGGCGCCGCTCGGCAGTTTCCTGGGCGATCAGCTGGGCTGGCGGGCGGTCTTCCTGATGGCGGCCGGGCTCGGCCTCGCCGCCTTTCTGGCCCAGTACGCCACCCTGCCGCGCATGGCCGCCTCTGCCACCACGCGGTTCGGCACGCTGGTGCTGGTGCTGCGCCGGCCCCGGGTCGGTGCCGGCATGGTCGCGGTGCTGATGGTCTTCACCGGCCATTTCGCCGTCTTCACCTATGTCCGGCCCTTCCTGGAAACGGTGACCGGCGTGGGCATCCAGGGCGTGTCGGCCATCCTGCTCGGCTTCGGCCTCGCCAATTTTCTCGGCACCGGCCTTGCGGGGCCGGCCATCGCCCGCAACCTGAAGGCGGTGCTGGTGGCGATGCCGGCGTTGATGGTCGTGCTGGGCCTGGGGCTGGTGCTGGCCGGTGGCACCGTCTTCGGCGATGCGGTGATGCTGGCGCTCTGGGGCATGGCCTTCGGCGCGGTGCCGGTCGCCTGGTCCACCTGGCTGACCCGGGCGGCCCCCGACGAGGCCGAAAGCGGCGGCGGGCTGATCGTGGCCGCCATCCAGCTGGCCATCGCCACCGGTGCCGCCGCGGGCGGGGTCATCTTCGATCTGAACGGCGCCCCGGGGGTTTTCCTCGCGGCCACCCTGGTGCTGGCCGCCGCCGCCCTGCTGATCCTGACCCGGGTCCGGATCGGCCCGCGGGCCGCGGTCAGGCAGGCAGGGGTCGAGCGGGCAGGGGTCAGGCAGGCAGGGACCTGAGCACGCTGCCTTCGGTCTGCACCGCCCGGGCCCCGAAGGCACTGCCCCGCGCCAGCGCCTGGCCCATGTCCAGCCCTCGCAGCCAGGCATCGGTCAGCCCGCCGGCAAAGGCGTCGCCGGCGCCGGTGGTGTCGATCACCCGGTCGACCTTGCAGGCCGGGCAGCGGATCCGCCGGCCGTCGGCGGCAAAGGCCTCCGACCCCTCGGCGCCATGGGTGACCACCACCCACTCCAGCCGGTCGCCTGCAAGCCGCTGTGCGGCGCCGAGCGGGTCCGCCGCCGCGGCCGGCGCCAGATCGTCGATCGAGGCCACGAAGACCCGTGCCGGCCAGCTGCCGGCGGGCAGGGTCGGTTCGTGTTCGGCCGGCGGGATCTGGGCGATCGCCGGCAGGCCGCGTTCGGCGGCGGCCACCAGCAGCCGGCCGGCCTCGGGGTTGCGGCTGTTCAGGAACAGGGCGTCCATGCCGTCGAGCACGCTTTCCGGCGGGACCCAGGCCAGATGATGGCCGATCTTCAGGATGGTCCGCTCGCCTTCGGGATCCAGCAGCAGCATGGTCTCGGGCGAGTGGTCGAGAGTGCGGTCGAGCCTGGAGACATCCAGCCCGCAGGCGGTCACGTCCGCCACCAGCCGGTCGCCCAGCGCATCATGGGCCACGCGGGTGATCAGCGCCGGGTGATGGCCGGCAAGGGCGAGCGCCGTGCCGACATTGGCGCCGGACCCGCCGATGCGCGGGCCCTCGTCCACCCCGCGCGGCCGTCCGCCCGAGACGATGGGCCGGTCCAGGCGGATCACCCGATCGGCATTCAGGCTGCCGACGACGGCGATACGGGCAGGGAAGGGGGCAACCATGGGCGGAATGTCCTCCGATCAGTCAGCGGGGTCGGGTGGCCGCTCGCCGGCCCGACCCCGACCAGTCTGACCGTCGGGGCGCGCCGCGTCGAGGACCGCGAGCAGCCGGTCGAGGGTGGGCCCGTCCAGCGTGGCGATCCGCCGGGCCACCAGATTGGCCAGGCGGGTGGCCCGGGGATCCAGGCCGGCGGTGTCTACCGTCACCTTGGGATCGGACAGCCCGGCCAGCCGCTCCAGTTCCTCGGCCTCGTCCCAGATGATGTTGAAATAGGTGCAGATCTGGATCAGCAGCGACCGGGTCGGCACGCCGCGCCGGCCATGTTCCAGCGCCGAGAGATAGGCGTTGGAGATCTCCAGATCGCGGGCCATCTGCTTCTGGCTGATCCCGCGCGCGGCCCGAAGCTGGCGCAGGCGCTCTCCGAAGGGTGTCACCGCTCGCGTTTGAGCAGGATATAGGCGGCGCCGAAGCCGCCATGCATCTGCCGGGCCTGGGTGAAGGCCAGCACCTTCGACCGGGTCTCGGGCTCGTTCAGCCAGCGCGGCAGCTCGCTGCGGATCACGCCGGCCGGGTTGGTCGCCCAGGGCTCGCGCGGCGGCTCGGGGGTCTCGGGCACGGCCATGCCGCGGCGGCGCACCACCGGCTGCGGCCTGGGGCCCCCCTTGCCGGTGATCACCAGCACGCAGCGCAGGCCGCGGGCATGGGACCGGGCAATGAAATCGACCAGCATGCCGCGGGCCACCTCGCGGCCATGGCCGTGAAGGTCCAGCATCGCCTCCACCGGCATGGCGCCGCGGCGCAGCCGGGCCTGGCTGCGCCGGTCCAGCCCGTCGAAGGCCTTGCCGGTCAGCGCCTGAAGCGGTTCGGGTGCGGCCGGCCGGCGGCCTGAAGATGCGGGCCCGGGCGCGGCCGCCGCAACCATGGTCCCCGGCAGCCCGGAAACCGGCAGCTCGGGAACCGGCGGCAGAGGTGGCGGCGGGGGCGGCACCGCCACCGCGTGACCGGGAAGCGGTTTCACATCGCTCATCGCCGAGCCGAACAGGTCCAGCTCCCCCCGGCTGATGCCGCGGGCGGAACGCGGCACCGGCCTGGCCTGCGGGGCGGGGGGCGGCACGGCGGCCGCGCGCCGGCGGGTGGCGGGCGCCACGCCCTGCTCGTCCCCCGCCGCCGCGGTTGCATGAACCGAGGGCAGATCGGGGCCGCGCAGCGACGAGCGTTCGGCGACGTCTTCCGAGCGCATCGCCCGTTCGAACAACCGCGCCTCGGCCTCGGGATCGGGCCGAAGCGCGTCCTGGTCGCCGGTTCGGGGAGGACGTGCGGGCATGGGCAGGGTCAGACCTCGTCGACGATCACCACATGCAGCCGCCGCGGTCCGTGGGCACCAAGCTCGATCTGCTGCTCGATGTCGCCGGTGCGGCTGGGGCCGGTGATCAGGTTGAAGGTACGCGGCGGGACACCGCGTTCGGTGCGCAGCCTGGCCCAGACATCCTCGTAGGCGCGTTCCACGCGTGAGGCGGGCAGCACCACGATATGGGTCTCGGGCAGGAAGTTCAGCGTGGTCGGATGCTCGGGCCCCGACGCCAGGGCCAGCGTGCCGGTTTCGGCGATGCCGGCGAAGGCGCTGGTCACCGAGACCTCGTCGGCCGCCTCGGCCGGGCCGGCGCGCAGGGTCAGCAGCGGTGCCGCCCCCGCCCAGTCGATCCGGTCGAGCAGCGGGTCGGGCGCCCGGCCGGCGGCCATCGGCAGGTTACAGGCGGCCATGTAGTCGACCACCGCCGCCGGCACCTCGTCCAGGCGCGCGACCCGGGTCACCGTGCCCGCCACCTTCTGCAGCTGGTCGATGAACAGCGACACCCGGCCGGCCGGGTCCAGATCGGCCCGGGCCGGGATGGTGTTGGGGCGGTGGGCCTCGATCCGGGCGGCGACCCGGGCCCGGGCCTCGGCCTCGTTCGCCGGATCGCGGCGGATGCCGGCGCGCACCGCGCCCAGAATGCGGGCGCGGGCATCGTCGCCCTGGGAGATGGTCATCGGCCCTGCTCCTTCGCTGACCCGCGATGGCGGCGGGCGGTGGCGTCCCCCGGCGCCTGGGTCGGGCGGCCATCGGCCTTCCAGGCGGCCACGAAGCTGCGGCCTTCGGGCGCCGGCATGTCGCGGACACGGGTCCAGCCCCCGGCGAGCGGCAGCCGCTTCAGCCGACCCTGAGACCGGCCCATCCGGCCGAGCAGGGCGGCCGCGGTGCGCGTGACGAGGCGATAGGCCCGGGGCCGTTTCGCGAACCAGGCCCAGACCCCAAGCCCCCAGCGCTGCGAGGTGGGGCTGAGATGGCGTTCGAATTCCCGAGTCCGCCAGGCGCGCATCATCCGCGGCAGCGGGATCCGCACCGGGCAGACCTGTTCGCAGCGCCCGCAGAAGGTCGAGGCATTGGGCAGGTGGCCCGCCTCTTCCACGCCGATCAGCGCCGGGGTCAGCACCGCCCCCATCGGGCCCGGATAGACCCAGCCATAGGCATGGCCGCCGACGGTGCCGTAGACCGGGCAATGGTTCATGCAGGCGCCGCAGCGGATGCAGCGCAGCATGTCCTGGAATTCGGTGCCCACCATGCCCGAGCGGCCGTTGTCCAGCAGCACCACATGGAATTCCTCGGGCCCGTCCAGATCGCCCTCGCGCTTCGGCCCGGTCACCAGCGTGGTATAGGACGAGAACTCCTGCCCCGTGGCCGACCGTGCCAGCACTCTCAGCATGGTCGAGGCGTCTTCCAGCGTCGGCACCAGCTTTTCGATGCCGGCCAGCACGATATGGCGCTTCGGCAGCGACAGGGTCAGGTCGGCATTGCCCTCATTGGTCACCAGGATGATCGATCCGGTCTCGGCGACCAGGAAATTGGCGCCGGTGATGCCGACATCGGCGTCCAGATATTTCTGGCGCAGCACCTCGCGCGCCTCGCGGACCATGTCGGTCGGCTCGGTCAGGCGGCGGGTCTTGCCATAGCGGCCGTGATGGCGCAGGAACAGCTCCGCCACCTGTTCCTTGGTCTTGTGGATCGCCGGCGCGATGATGTGGCTCGGCGGCTCCTTGGCCAGCTGGATGATGTACTCGCCCAGATCGGTCTCGATCGGCTCGATCCCGGCCTTTTCCAGCGCATCGTTGAGCGCGATCTCTTCCGTCACCATCGATTTCGACTTGGTGACGGTCCGGGCATTGCCGGCGCGCGCCAGGTCCAGAATGATCCGCCGGGCATCGGCCGCGGTCTCGGCCCAATGGACCTTGCCGCCCCGGGCCTCCACCGCCTCGGCGAAGCGCTCCAGATAGATGTCGAGATGGCCGAGCACATGGTTCTTGATGTCGCGCGCCTGGTCGCGCAGCGTCTCGAACTCGGGCAGGGCCGCCGCGGCGGCCGCCCGCTTGGGCACGAAGCCCGAGCGGATCTTGGCGAGCGAGGCCTGAAGATTGGCATCGCCCAGGGCGTCGTGGACATTGTCCTTAAAGCGGTGACTGGTCGCCTCCATCGGATCGCCCTCCCGCTCAGCGCCGGTCCGCGCCGGCGGCGGTGTCGCCGATGGCTGCGGTGTCGGTCATGTCGGCCAGAACCTCGGCCACGTGGCGGACCTGGATGGTGGAGCCCTCGCGCTTCAGCCGCCCGGCCATGTTCAGCAGGCAGCCCATATCGCCCGCCAGCAGCAGATCGGCATTGGTGGCGCGGATATCCGCCACCTTGTTGGAGACCATGCGGCCCGAGATCTCAGGGTATTTCACGCAGAAGGTGCCGCCGAAGCCGCAGCATTCCTCGGCCCCCGGCAGTTCGTTCAGGGTCAGCCCTTCGACGGTGCCCAGCAGCTTGCGCGGCTGTGCCTTCACCCCCAGCTCGCGCAGGCCCGAACAGCTGTCGTGATAGGTGACGGTGGCGTCCAGCCTCGCCTTCACCCCCTCCATGCCGCGGACATCGACCAGGAAGGCCATCAGCTCATAGGTCTTCGCCGCCAGCCGGCGGGCCCGCGGCCCCCAGTCCGGATCGTCGCGCAGCAGCTCGGGATAGTGGTGCGAGATCATGCCGCCGCAGGATCCCGACGGCACGACCACATAGTCGAAGGGCTCGAAGGCAGCGATCACCTCGCGCGCGATCGCACGGGCATCGGCCCGGTCGCCCGAATTGAAGGCCGGCTGGCCGCAACAGGTCTGGCTGTCGGGCACCACCACCCGGCACCCGGCCTCTTCCAGCAGCTTCGCCGTGGCAAACCCCACGCTCGGCCGGAACAGATCCACCAGACAGGTCGCGAACAGGCCGACCGTGGCCGGTTCGCGCGCACGGGCGGGCTTCGCCGCCGTCTCGCTTGGGGTATTCACCGTCGCTCGTCCTTCTGAAGCTTCGGACAGGCCCGCGCTTCTGCGGGGCCGGCCGGCATTTGCGGACGAGGATGGGGCGATGTGGCCGCGGAGGCAAGCCTGCCGCTCACCTCCGGGCGCTCAACCGCCCGCTGCGGCCGTCTCCGGGGCCGGTACGGTCGACGGATCGATGGCGAGCGGCAGCAGCACGGCATAGCTGCCGCGCTCCTTCATCCGCCCGGCGACCAGCTCGGCGAAATCGCCCGGACCCCAGAACACGTCGCCGCGCACCGCCCCCTTGATCGCGCCGCCGGTATCCTGCGCGATCATCAGCCGCCGGAGCGGCGTTTCCGAAAGCGCGCCGACGCCCGCCGGATAGCTGGCATCCAGCCAGACCGGCGCCCCCAGCGGCAGCATCGACCGGTCGACCGCCAGCGACCGGCCCGGGCTCAGCACCGCGCCCATGGCGCCCAGCGGCCCGTCGTCGTCCAGCAGCCGGAAGAACACATAGGACGGGTTCTGATCCAGGATCGAGACCATCCGGTCGGGATGAGCGGCCAGCCAGGCGCGCAGGCTTTGCAGCGACACCTCTTCGGGCTTCATCTCGCCCTGATCGATCAGCACCTTGCCGATCGATCGATAGGGCCGGCCATTGGCCCCGGCATAGCCCACCCGCAGCACCCGCCCGTCGGGCAGCCGCACCCGGCCCGAGCCCTGGATCTGCAGGAAGAAGGCATCGACCGGGTCGTCGACCCAGAGCAGTTCCAGCCCGCGGCCGTCGAGCACGCCGTCGGCGATCGCCGCGCGGTCGTAATAGGGGGCGAACCGCCCGTCGGCCACCCGCCCGACCAGACGGCGACCGTCCAGCGCATCGTCGAAGGCGCCCAGATCCGCCACAACCAGATCCTCGGGCAGGCGGTAGAGCGGCACGTCGTGCCGGGCGTCGGGGGTCAGCGATCCGGCCAGTTCCGGCTCGTAATAGCCGGTGAACAGGCCGTTGGTGTCGCCATCCGGCTTCGCCACCTGCCAGGCGTTGAAATGGCGTTCAAAGAAGGCACGGGCCGCGCCGGCATCGTCCAGCGGCAGATCCACCGCCGCACCGCAGACATCCCGCCAGTGGCCGACCGTGCCGAAGCGCCCGCCCCGGTCGAGCGGCGCCGCCACCGGCCGGCGCAGGATGATCCGGCACGAGATCTGGAAGGCGCCGAGTGCGGCCGACTGGTCGTCGTCGTCCCAGCCGGGCAAGTCGCCGAAGGCGATGCGGGTGAAGCGCGGCCCCTCGGCGGTCACCGCCGGCTGCGGGGCCGGCGGCGTCTCGGGTTCCGGCAGGTTGCGCGTGCTGAGATACCAGCCGCCGATCAGCGCCGCCCCGGCCAGCGCGAGCACGGCGAAGGCGCCCGCAAGGCGCAGGCTGCGGCCGCGCATTGCGGTCATTCGCCGCTGCGGGTCGCGGTCAGGATCCAGTTGGGATCGCTCGACCGGGTATCGCGCTCGAAGGTCCAGAGGTCGATCAGGTCGATCTCCTCGGCACCGCCGGCGACCACGCGACCCTCGGCGTCCAGCGTCTGGTTGATCTGGGTGGTGGAGAAGCGCACCGTCACCTGCGCCATGCTGCCGGCCAGCCGGGCCTCGGCGATGCGCGGCTCGCGCACCGACACGATGCGGGTGCTGTGGGTCTCGCCCGCCTGCTCACGCGCATCGATCGCCTGGTTGAAGCCGGCCAGCACCTGCGGCGACAGCAGCATGGCCAGCGTCTGGCGATCGCCCCGGGCGAAGGCGTCGAGGATCATCTCGAAAGCCTGCTGGGCGCCCTCCAGGAAGCCCTTGGGATCGAAGTTGCGATCGGCGCGGCGGATATATTCCACCCCTTCCAGCGCCGGCTGGTCGATCAGCGACATCACCTTCTCGGACATCGGGAAGGGCAGCACCCGGGCGGGCCCCGGCTGCTGGGCGCCGGCCTCGGCGGCCTTGGGATCGCCGCTGCGGGGGGAGAGCGGGTTGCGCGTCTCTTCCGGCGGCCGTTCGTGGCCGGTGCGCGTGCCCAGAACGCCACGCAGGCGCAGCGCCACGAACACGGCGACGAGGGCGAAGAAGAGGATGTCGAGATATTCCATGGACATCAGGACCTGGCCGTCGGAGACGTCCGCACGAAGGATTTCGGCGGCGGAACACGATCGGTCGGCCGCGTCCGGCCGGCATTCGCACCCGCGGATCCCGGCACCCGATGGCATGGGTGCGGAAATGGGGTCGCACGAACGCGACGAGGGTTGGACGGCGCCGCCTCCACCCTTACATAAGGGTCGGTTCAGGAAAGGGCAAGCATGGTCGCCGCAGTCTCTCTGCTTCTCGCAATCCTCTTCGTGCCGCTGATCGAGGTCTTCCTGTTCATCCAGGTGGGCAGCGAGATCGGCGCCCTGCCGACGGTAGCGCTCTGCGTGCTGACCGCGGTGGCGGGTGCCGCCATGCTGCGCCATCAGGGTCTGAAGGCCCTGACCGAGGCCCGGGCCCGGCTCAACCGCAACGAGGCGCCGGTCGATCAGGTCTTCGACGGCCTGTTCCTGGGGCTGGCGGCCGTGCTGCTGATGGTCCCCGGCTTCTTCACCGATGCGATCGGCGGCCTGCTGCTGGTGCCGGCGATCCGCCGGCTGCTGCAGACCCAGATCCTCTCCCGCACCCGCTTCGTGATGACCGGCCGCCCGGGGCCGGGCCAGCCCGGCAGCCAGTGGCGCAGCCGTGACGGCAGCGTGATCATCGAGGGCGAATACTCGACGCCCGCCGATCGTCCCGGCCCGGCAGACGGTCGCCGCCGGCCCGACGACGACGAGCCGCCGCTGATCGGCCGCTGACCGACAGGACGGCGATCGACCACCGGTCACCATCCCCGGCGCTGCACTTGCACCGCGCGGGCGCACATGTTACGCCCGACATGGCCGGCGATCCGGTCGGCCCCAGATCAACACCTGCGTCACCCGGAGACCAGCACCCCATGGCCGACACCCAGACGCCCGAGGGCAACGGCGCAGCCGGCGCCGAGGCTTCGCCGCGCTTCCGCCTCGCCATCCAGTACATCAAGGACCTGTCGTTCGAGAACCCGAACGCGCCGCGCTCCCTGATCGCCTCGGCCCAGAGCCGGCCGAACATCCAGGTTTCGGTGAATGTCGGCGCCCAGCCGCTCGGCGACGACAATTACGAGGTCGAGCTGAAGCTGTCCGCCTCGGCGAAGCACGAGGAAAACACCACCTTCCTCTGCGAGCTGTCCTATGGCGGCGTGTTCATGCTCGAGAACTTCCCGCAGGAGCAGATCCAGCCCTTCCTGCTGATCGAAGGTCCGCGCCAGCTCTTCCCCTTCGCGCGCCGCATCATCGCCGATGCCACCCGCGACGGCGGCTTCCCGCCGCTGATGCTGGACCCGATCGATTTCGTGCAGCTGTTCCAGGCCGAGCAGCAGCGCCGCGCCCAGCCGCAGTAAGCCTCAGCCGCAGTAAGCCGCAGGGGTGCCGGTCCCGGCGCCGCACTGCAGCCTGCCCGAAACGCCGCCGCCCTTGCCCGGGCGGCGGCGTTTCGTTTTCAGGGCCGGTCCCACGCGCCTCCGGCCCCACTCACCTCCGGAAAACTAGTCACCTCCGGCGAGCCGGGCGTCGGAAGCAGGCCGCCCGGCCATGAAGGCCGCCAGCTCCTCGGGCGCGCCGGTGGGAAAGGCCTCCCGCAGACTATCGAGAAAGGCCGAGACGCGGGCATTCAGCAGCCGGCGCGACGGATAGAGCGTCCACAGCACGATCTCCGGCCCCTCGACATCGCCAAGCCATCGCAGACGGCCCGATGCCAGATCGCGGCTGACCAGCGAGATCGGGAGGCTTGCGATGCCTGCACCCGCCAGCACCGCATCGCGCACCATGATCATCGACGACAGGCTGAGCACCGGCGCCGCCCGAATCTGTGATCTGCCGGCCGGCGTCGTCACCGGCCAGGCTGCCGGCGGCTCGATCGGGCCGCGCACGACCGCGGGCCAGGGCGTGCCGTCGTCGGGCAGCGGCAGCGCGGCGCTGGCCACCACCACCAGCCGGTCGCGCAGAAACGGCCGTCCCACCAGGTTGTCATCTGCCGCCGGATTGACCCGGATGACCAGATCATAGCCTTCCTCGACCATGTCGACGGCCCGGTCTTCGGTCGTAACCTCCAGCCGCACCTCGGGGTGGCGCCGGGAAAACCGCGCGGCCAGCCGGCCCATGGCAGTCTGCGCAAACAGCAGCGGCGCGCTGATCCGCAGGCGCCCGCGGGGGCTGTGCCCTCCCGATGCGATCGCCTGGGCGGTCTCGTCCAGCTCTGTCAGCAGCCGCGCGGTCCGCTCGTACAGCGCACGCCCGTCTTCGGTCAGCCGCAGGCTGCGGCCACCGCGTTCGAACAATCGCAGATCCAGTGCGGCCTCCAGCTCCGCCACACGGCGCGACAGCGTGGCCTTTGGCCGGCCGGCGGCACGAGAGGCACGCCCGAAGCCACCATGGCGGGCCACCAGGTTGAAGTCGGCGAGGGCAAGCAGATCCATCTGTTCCACCTCCGAGACGGCATGTCCAGATTCCGCGGCTATCGGCAAGATCCTGGATCATCGATGACTGGGGTGTCCAAAGGCAATCCGAACCAGGGAGTTCCCGATGACCATTCTCGTGACAGGCGCAACCGGCCGCATCGGCCGCCATCTCGTCGACCAGCTCGTCCGGCGCGGTGCGGATCTGCGCGTGCTGACCCGCGATCCCGCAAAAGCCGCCTTCCCCGCCGGCGTCGACGTTGTACAGGGCGATCTGCTCGACATCGATGCCATGCGCCGCGCCTTCTCGGGCGTGCGCACGCTCTTCCTGCTCAATGCGGTGACCGGAGACGAGTTCACCCAGGCCATCATCACCCTGAACCTCGCCCGCGAGGCGAATGTGACGCGGGTGGTCTATCTGTCGGTGTTCGATGCCGACCGCGCCGTCAATGTGCCGCATTTCGCGGTCAAGTACGGCGCCGAGCGGATGCTGGAGCAGATGGGCTTCGGCGCCACGATCCTGCGCCCCACCTATTTCATCGACAACGAGCTGATGATCAGGGACGTCATCCTGGATCACGGCGTGTATCCGATGCCGATCGGCGGCAGGGGCGTCGCCATGGTCGACACGCGCGATATCGCCGAAGTGGCGGCGATCGAGCTGATGCGCCGCGATCAGGCGGCAGAGACACTGCCGATCGAGACGATCAACGTCACGGGGCCCGATACGCTGACCGGCCCGGACATCGCCCGGATCTGGACAGGACTGCTTGGCCGCCCCGTCGCCTATGGCGGCGACGACCCCAGCGGTTTCGAGCAGACCATGGCAGGCTTCCTGCCGAAATGGACGGCATACGAGATGCGCCTGATGGCCGAACGTTATGTCAGCGACGGCATGATCCCGGGGGCCGGCGACGTCGCGCGGCTGACCGCCATGCTCGGACGCCCGCTCCACAGCTATCGGGATTTCGCAGCGGCCATGCTCTCTGCACTGCGGACCTGAGATCTGCGCTAGTCTTCAAGCCAGATCGCCGCCTTCACCTCCTTCAGGATGAAGGCCTGATGGGCCTCCAGCTCGGCCGGGGTGGGGGTATGGACCCGGGGCGGCCGGGCGATCGTGCGGCGGCGGCCGTCGGTCTCGCCCGGCCCGCCCCGCCGGTCGGCGGCCAGGTCGAAACCGCGCTGGCGGTCGCCCAGAAGATGCAGATAGACCTCGGCCAGCAGCTGGGCGTCGAGCAGCGCGCCGTGCAGCAGGCGGTTGCTGTTGTCGACGCCGAACCGGCGGCAGAGCGCATCCAGGCTGGCCGGCGCGCCCGGAAAGCGGATGCGGGCCATCTGCACGGTGTCGATCGACCGCGACATCGGGATGGGCTGGCGCCCCAGCCTGGTCAGCTCGGCATTGATGAAGCGCATGTCGAAGGCGGCGTTATGCGCCACCAGCGGCGCATCGCCCACGAAGTCCAGAAAGCGGTCGGCGACCTCGGCGAAGACCGGCTCGGTCTTCAGCCGGTCGGCCGTCAGCCCGTGCACCGCCACGGCCGCCTCGGGCACGTCGCGCTCGGGGTTGATATAGACATGGAATTCGGCACCGGTGCGCGCCTGATCCAGGATCTCGACGCAGCCGATTTCGACCAGCCGGTCGCCGGTGGCGGGGTCGAAGCCTGTGGTTTCGGTGTCGAAGGCGATCTCACGCACGCTTCTCGTCTCCTCGTTCGGCAGACGCGGATAAAGACGATCTCAGCCGCCGGGGCGCCGGCGCGGCCCCGTGGGCCGCCGGATCCGCGGCCGGTGCCAGTGATGCTTCCACATCTGGTGGCGATGACGGCCGAACCCGTCCAGCGCCAGTTTCAGCGACCGGAAGGCATGGCCATGGCCCAGCCCGGTCTGGATCACGGCGTCGGCGCCGCGACGCTTTTCGGCATCCGGCACCTGTTTCGACAGAATGTCGCGAAACTTGGCCCGCGTCATCCCCGGACGGGCCAGCACCCGGCGGGCCTGCACCCAGTTGGGCGCGCTCACCACCAGTACGGCATCGACATGGGCATCGCCGCCGCCTTCGAACAGCAGCGGGATGTCCAGCACCACCATCGGTGCGCGCCGGCGGGCATGGCTTGCGATGAAGCGGCGCTGCTCGTCACGCACCAGCGGATGGATGATCCGCTCCAGCGCGCGCAGCTCCGCCTTGCGCCCGAAGACCCGGGCGCCCAGCGCCACCCGGTCGATGCGCCCGTCCTTCAGCGCCTCGGGGAAGCGCTCGATCACCGGCCGGAAGGCGCGGCCGCCGGGGGCGAGCAGGGCATGCACGGTCGCATCGGCGTCGAAGACCGGCACGCGCAGCCGCCGGAACATCTTCGAGGTCGTCGACTTGCCCATGCCGATGGAACCGGTCAGGCCGATGATCAGCATGGGGCCTCCGCTCCGATCAGATCGGCGGCGACATGCCGGCGCAGGGCCGCATCGACCACGGGCCGCACCCCGAACCAGCGCTCGAAGCCCGGCACCGCCTGGTGCAGCAGCATGCCCAGCCCGTCGACCGCGACCAGCCCGCGGGCGCGGGCCGCCGTCAGGACCGGGGTCTCCAGCGGGTCGTAGACGATATCCGACACCACCAGCCGGTCATCCGCCCGCGCAAGATCGATCTCGAGCGGCGGCTGGCCGTGCAGCCCCAGGCTGGTGGTGTTGACCAGCGTGCCGCACCCGGCCAGCAGATCCGATCTGGCCGCCCAGTCCACCGCCTCCAGCACCGTCGCCGGGCAATGTGGCGCCAGATCGCGGATCAGGGCCTCAGCCCTTTCGGCCGTGCGGTTGGCGATCAGGATCCGCTCGGCACCGGCCTCGGCCAGGGCATAGACCACGGCGCGCGCAGCACCCCCCGCCCCCAGCACCAGGGCCGGTGCCGTCGCATCGCGTGCCGGCGCCCCGGCCGCCAGGGCGGCACCGAAGCCCCAGGCGTCGGTATTGGTGCCGGTGATCCGGTGGTCTTCGCCGAAGACCAGGGTGTTGACCGCGCCGATCGCGCGGGCCACCGGCTCGACCTCGTCGCAGAGCGGAAGCACCAGTTCCTTGTGCGGCAGGGTCAGATTGACGCCGCGAAAGCCCATGCGGGGCAGGGCCGGCAGGGTCTCGGCCAGATCCCCGGGCCGGATCGCCAGCGGCAGATAGGCGCCGTCGATCCGGTGGCGTGCCAGCCAGAAGCCGTGCAGGCGCGGCGACCGCGAATGGGTGACGGGGTGTCCGATCACGCCGGCCAGCCGTGCGGCGCCGCTGATCCAGACGGGATGCAGGGGTTCAGTCATCAGGCGCCCGTCCGTCAGCTCGGGATCACGCCGCGCAGGCGCAGGAAGTCCAGCAGCTCGATCAGCGGCAGGCCCAGTATGGTGAAATAGTCGCCCTCGACCTTCGAGAACAGCTGCGCACCCAGCCCCTCCAGCTGATAGGCGCCGACCGAGCCCAGCACCGCCTCTCCGGCCCGGTCCAGATACTGGTCGATGAAGGCGGGGGACAGCGGGCGCATGGTCAGCCGGGCGCGGCCGATGGCATGCCAGACCCGGGCGCCGTCGATGGTGACCACCGCGGCCGAGATCAGCTCGTGACGCCGGCCCGACAGGGCCTCCAGCGTCGCGCGGGCGCCGTCGCGATCGGCGGGCTTGTCGAACCAGCGGCCGTCGGCGACCAGCATCTGGTCGCAGCCCAGCACCGGCACCCGGCCGGCACGGCCCGAGATCCGGCGGGCCTTCATCTCGGCCAGCATCACCGCCACATCCTCGGCCGGCGCACCCTCGGCGGCCATCGCCTCCTTCACCGCCGTCTCGTCGATGCGGGCGGGCAGGGCCAGGAAATCGAGCCCGGCACCCGCCAGCAGCTTCGCGCGCGCGGCACTTTCAGAGGCCAGAATCAGCCGCGGTTCCGCGGCGGCGGTGTCGTCACGGGTCGGCACAGGGGTCATCGGGTCAACTCTCCCCCAGATGGCGCAGATACATCTGATAGATCGCGGCGGCGGTTTCCTCGATCGACCGGCGGGTCACGTCGATCACCGGCCAGCCCTTGCGCTCGAACAGCCGGCGGGCGGCGATCACCTCGGTGCGCACCGCATCGATGTCGATATATTCCCCGTCATCGGGCTGGTTCAGGCTCAGCAGCCGGTTGCGGCGGATCTGCACCAGCCGTTCGGGGCTGGTGGTCAGCCCTACGATGAACGGCCGCGTGGCGCTTTCCACCTCCTCCGGCAGGGGCTGGCCGGGCACCAGCGGCACATTGGCGGCCTTCACCCCACGATTGGCCAGATAGATCGCGGTCGGCGTCTTGGAGCTCCGCGACACGCCGACCAGGATGATATCGGCATCGTCGATGTCCCAGAGCGACTGGCCGTCATCATGGATCAGCGCGAAATGCATCGCATCGATCCGGGCGAAATATTCCTGGTCGAGCATATGCCGCCGCCCGGGCCGGCGGGAGACCGACACCCCCAGATAGCCGCTGACGATGTCGGTGATCTGGTCCAGCACCGGCACGCAGGGGACCTTCAGCCGCCGGCAGGCCTCTTCCAGCCGCTCGCGCAATTCGCTGAGCGCCAGCGTATACATGACCAGGCCCGGATGGGCCTCGATCGACTGGATCACCTTTTCCAGCTGCGCCGGAGAGCGGACCAGCGACCAGACATGCTCGCGCGCATCCACCCCGTCGAACTGGGCCAGCACGGCACGGGCGACCGTGTTCACGGTCTCGCCGCTTGAATCCGACACCAGATGCAGGTCGAACAAAACCTGTTCGCGATGCAGATCTGCACCATGGCCGCCGCCGCGCAATGCCGGCGCGGCACCCGCTGCCCCGTCGGCAGAGGGGCTGAGCGCGGGGGCTGCGGGGGTGGGGCGCGGCGGCGCCGCGGTCGGCTCGTCTTCGGCCATCCGGATCTCCAGCAAGCGTCGTCGGGGGCGATGTTCGCGCCCTGTTCATGCCCCGTTCACGGCTGTGGATAACCCGGAATTACGGGGGCCGAACGGGGTCTGGCGTCGGGCGCTCATATTGCGTCACCGCTCTTCATCTGTCATCCGCCGAGCCGTCTCCATGTGGGCAGCCGCCCGGGGATGGCGGCGACGGTGCGAGGACGGCCGTCGGGGAGGGCAGAGTTTTCCACGTTATCCACGACATTATCCCCCGAGACTCCGCGCGCGACTCCGGAGTTATCCACTCAGGCCTCCGAAGGGTGCCGGCAGATCGTCCACATGGGGGCTTTTCTGTGGATGGTTTGTGAATGGGTGGGGATCCCCGATATCCACAGGCACCCTCTATCCTCTACAACCTTTCCATCCCGAATCCCTTCCTTTCTGCAGATGGGGCCTTGTCCACAGGGCGAGAGAACTGCAGTCTGGGGCCGGAACATGCGGTTCGCATGGTTCGAACGAAAGCCGGAGCGCAACGGGGTTGTGCAGCCGAACGGGTGGCTTTTGCCATCATCAGGCGTTGCCGTTTCGGCAACGCCATGCCGATCCGGCAACGGCAGAGACGTTCGGTCGCAGCCGAAAACGAAAATCGCCCACGGACTCCGCTGGAATCGAATCTTCCGAACGGGCATGATCCGCGCGACCGGCGGCAGGGCCGGCCGACCGTCCTTTGCCGACGCGGCCGTCTGCCTGCCAGAGATCCGAGGACCGCATCGATGACCGAGACCACCAAGCCGCTGCTCGCCGCCCTCAAAGGCGGGCATCCGGACCGGACCCCGATCTGGCTGATGCGTCAGGCCGGCCGCTACCTGCCGGAATATCGCGAGCTTCGGGCGCGCTCGAAGGGGTTCCTCGATCTCTGCTACAGCCCGGATCTTGCGACCGAAGTGACCCTTCAGCCGCTGCGCCGCTTCGATCTGGATGCGGCGATCCTGTTTTCGGACATCCTGGTCGTGCCCCACGGTCTGGGTCAGACGGTCTGGTTCGCCGAAGGCGAGGGGCCGCGGCTCGATCCGATCCGTGATGCCGCGGGCCTGGCCGCGCTCGATCCCGAACGGGTCACCTCTTTCCTGGCGCCGGTCTATGAAACCGCCGCGCGGGTGAAGGCGGCGCTGCCCGAGGGCCGGGCGCTGATCGGTTTTGCCGGCGCCCCCTGGACCATCGCGACCTATATGGTCGAAGGCGGCTCCAGCAAGGATTTCCTCAACACCAAGCGCTGGGCCTATGGTGACCCGGACGGCTTCCAGGTGCTGATCGATCTGATCGTCGATGCGACCGTCCGTCATCTGGAGGCGCAGATCGCCGCGGGTGCCGAGGCGGTGCAGATTTTCGACAGCTGGGCCGGGGCGCTGGACGAAGACGGGTTCGATCGCTGGACGGTCACGCCCATCCGCAGCATCGCCAGCCGGATCCGTGCCGCGCATCCGGATCTGCCGATCATCGGCTTTCCGAACCGGGCCGGCACGCTATATGAGCATTTCGTCCGGAATGCCGGTGTCGATGCGGTCAGCGTCGATCCGACCTGGAGCGTGGAGGCGATCGCCACCCGTCTCCGGCCGCATGTCGCGGTTCAGGGCAATCTCGATCCCGGCCGTCTGGTCGCGGGCGGGCCGGATCTCACCCGCAGGGTGCGGAAGATATGTGACCGGCTGGCTCCGATGGGCGGTTTCGTCTTCAATCTCGGCCATGGCGTCCTGCCGCCGACCGATCCCGGCCATGTCGCCCAGGTGATCGCTGCAGTGCGCGAGGCCGATGCCGCGAGAGTCTGATACAGGTTATGATCAAGGAACGTGACAATAAGGAAACGGGACGAATCGCTGTCCTGTTGTTCAATCTCGGCGGGCCCGACGGGCCGGATGCCGTTCAGCCGTTCCTGTTCAACCTGTTCTTCGATCCGGCGATCATCTCGCTGCCCCTGCCGCTGCGCTGGGCGATCGCGAAGCTGATCAGCACCCGTCGTGCGCCCTTTGCGCGGGAAAACTACGCCCTGATGGGCGGCGGCTCGCCGCTTCTGCCGGAAACCCTGCGCCAGGCCCGGGCGCTGGAGGCAGAGCTGTCGGGTCGCGGGCAAACGGTCAGGGCCTGGCCGGTGATGCGCTACTGGCATCCCTTCGCGCCCGAGGTGGCGGCCGAGGTCAAGGCCTGGGCGCCCGACCGGATCATCGCCCTGCCGCTCTATCCGCAGTTCTCCACCTCGACCAGCGCCTCGTCGCTCAAGGACTGGGATCGGGCCGCCCGCAAGGCCGGGCTGAGGGTGCCGACCTCGACCGTCTGCTGCTGGCCGGTCGAACCCGGCCTGGTCGAGGCGCATGCAAGCCTGATCGTGGAGCGTTGGCACCAGGCCGAGGCCGAGGCACCGGGCCGGCCGATGCGCATCCTGCTTTCGGCCCATGGCCTGCCGAAGAAGATCATCGAGCGGGGCGACCCCTATCAGTGGCAGGTGGAACAGAGCTGTGCCGCGGTGATGGACCGGGTGGCGGCGATGCTCGGCCGGCCGCTTGAGACCATCGACTGGCAGGTCTGCTATCAAAGCCGGGTGGGGCCGCTGGAATGGATCGGCCCCTCGACCGATGCCGAGGTCGAACGGGCAGGGCGGGACGGTTGCGGCCTGATCCTGGTGCCGATCGCCTTCGTCTCGGAACATGTCGAGACCCTGGTCGAGCTCGACGTCGAATACCGCCACCTCGCCGAAAAATCCGGCGTCACGCCCTATCTGCGGGCGCCCACACCCACCACCCATCCGGCCTTCATCCGCGGGCTGGGCGATCTGGTGATGCAGGCGGCGGGGCGCGAGGGGGTGGCGCCCGATCGGGCAGGGCCGTCCTGTCCCGCAAAATTCGGCCGCTGCGCCTGCCGCGCCCATACCTGACGCATGACTCCCTGACGCACGACTCCCTGCCGCGCCGGTACCTGCCGCGACCGCAACCAGCCATCCGAGACGAGGCACCATCCCATGATCGACGCATTCGCCGGCGCCTATCCCTGGTTCAAGGCCCTGCATGTGATCTCGGTGATCGCCTGGATGGCCGGCATGTTCTATCTGCCGCGGCTGTTCGTCTATCACGCCGATGCCGCCCCGGGATCCGAACTGTCCGAGCGCTTCAAGGTGATGGAGCGTCGATTGCTGAAGGCGATCATCAATCCGGCGATGATCGCCACCTGGCTGTTCGGCATTCTGATCCTGACCACCGGGGCGGTCTCGCTGTCGGAAGGCTGGCTGCATGCCAAGATCGCCCTGGTGCTGATCATGTCGGGCATGCATGGCGCCTTCAGCGCCTGGCGCCGGGCCTTTGCGGAAGATCGCAACCGCCATTCCGCGCGCTTCTATCGCTGGATGAACGAGGTGCCGACGGTGCTGATGATCGGCATCGTGATCCTGGTGATCGTGAAGCCCTTCTGATCCGACCGGAGGGGGTGGTGGGTCCCCATGGCGGGGCAGAGAGCGTGACAATTGCGCGATTCTGCCGGAAATCGACCAAGGTCGTATCGATTTCCGGCGTATCGGATTTGACAGCGGCCATGTGACGCGCTAACTGATTAGGCATCGGCACGGTTGACGTGCCGGTGAAGCCGGTATCGTGACGTTCGTCCCATGCCTGCGGCATGCCGGGACGGAACGGACAGACGGACGTCGCCGGGCGACATGCTTCACCCGTCACCACCCGCGCCGCCGCATTGGCCGGGCGGTGGGCATTCAGGGATCGCAGTTGCGGGTACCGGTCCGGATCGCCAGGCTCTCTGCGCCGACGCGGTCTTTCAGTCCTCTCCTCGTCGATCGAACCCCTTCAGGACCACATCCGTTTCCGGAACCGAACCGGGCCGTTACCGGTTCGTGATCGACGTCGATGATCCTCGACGTCTCCGCTCACATGGTTTGTGTCCGGCCGGCGCCCTGCCGGCCCGTTCTGGATGACCGGACTGTCCGGGTGGTTCGGCCCGACCATTCGACACACACGCACGCAGCCTGTCTGCCGGGCTTGCGTAAAACAGGTTGAGCCAGGCGTCGCCCCGGCTTCGTCGTTGAACGGGATCCCGCCATTCCGGCGCCCCCCGTCCGTCGACCCCCGATCGGAAATCCATCGCATGAACCTTCAGGAACTGAAGACGAAAACCCCGGCGGAGCTGCTCCAGTACGCCGAGACCCTGGGCGTCGAGAACGCCGGCACGCTGCGCAAGCAGGATCTGCTGTTCGCGATCCTGAAGCAGTCTGCCGAACAGAACGTCGCCATCCATGGCGGCGGCGTGCTCGAAGTGCTCCAGGACGGTTTCGGCTTCCTGCGGGCGCCCGAGAGCAACTATCTGGCGGGGCCGGACGACATCTATGTCAGCCCCCAGCAGATCCGCCGTTTCGGCCTGAAGACCGGTGATACCGTCGATGGTCAGATCCGGGCCCCCAAAGAGGGCGAGCGCTATTTCGCGCTGCTCAAGATCAACAGCATCAATTTCGACGCGCCGGACAATGCCCGGCACAAGATCAATTTCGATGATCTGACGCCGCTTTATCCCAACAAGCGGCTGAACCTGGAACTCTCGGACCCGTCGAAGAAGACCACCACCGCCAGCCGGGTGATCGACCTGGTGGCGCCCTTCGGCAAGGGCCAGCGCGCGCTGATCGTGGCGCCGCCGCGCACCGGCAAGACGGTGCTGCTTCAGAACATCGCCCATGCGATCGCCACCAACCACCCCGAGTGCTATCTGATCGTTCTGCTGATCGACGAGCGCCCGGAAGAGGTCACCGACATGATCCGCTCGGTGAAGGGGGAGGTGATCAGCTCCACCTTCGACGAGCCGGCCTCGCGTCATGTCCAGGTCGCCGAGATGGTGATCGAAAAGGCCAAGCGGCTGGTGGAGCACAAGCGCGACGTCGTGATCCTGCTCGACTCGGTCACCCGCCTGGCGCGCGCCTACAACACCGTGGTGCCGTCCTCCGGCAAGGTGCTGACCGGCGGTGTCGATGCCAATGCCCTGCAGCGCCCGAAGCGGTTCTTCGGTGCCGCCCGCAACATCGAAGAGGGCGGCTCGCTGACCATCATCGCCACCGCGCTGATCGACACCGGCTCTCGCATGGACGAGGTCATCTTCGAAGAGTTCAAGGGCACCGGCAATTCCGAGCTGATCCTGGACCGCAAGCTGGCCGACAAGCGCACCTTCCCGGCGATCGATATCGGCAAGTCCGGTACCCGCAAGGAAGAGCTGCTGGTCGACCGCGGCACGCTGTCGAAGATGTGGGTGCTGCGCCGCGTGCTGATGCCCATGGGCACCATCGACGCCATGGACTTCCTGCTCGACAAGCTCAAGCACACCAAGAGCAATGCGGACTTCTTCGATTCCATGAACAGCTGACCGCCGCTGTTCCACGTGGAACGCCGTATGGAAAAGGCCGCCGCCCCAGGGATGGGACGGCGGCCTTTCTCGTCTGTGTTCCACGTGGAACGATATGATCGCCCGATCCCGGGGCGCTCAGGGCAGCAATACGGTGGCGCCGGTGGTGGCGCGGGCTTCCAGATCGCGATGGGCCTGGGCGGCCTCCGCCAGCGGATAGGTGCGGGCGGCACCGACCTTCACCTTGCCCGAGCCGACCACGTCGAACAGATCCTTCGCCGTGGCGCGCAGCTCTTCCTTGGTCGAGGTGTAGTGGAAGAGGGAGGGGCGGGTGACATAAAGGCCGCCGCGCTGGTTCAGCACCACCAGATCCACCGGGCCGACCGGGCCCGAGGACTGGCCGAAGCTCACCATATAGCCGCGCGGCTGCAGGCAGTCGAGCGAGGCCATGAAGGTGTCCTTGCCGACCGAGTCATAGACCACCGGCACGCCCTTGCCGCCGGTCAGCTCCTTCACCCGCGCCACCAGGTCTTCCTCGCGATAGAGGATCGGGTGGTCGCAGCCATGGGCACGGGCCAGTTCGGCCTTTTCGGGCGAACCGACGGTGCCGATGACGGTGGCGCCCAGCGCCTTGGCCCACTGGCAGGCGATCAGGCCGACACCGCCGGCCGCGGCGTGGATCAGGATCGTCTGGCCGGCCTGGACCGGGAAGGTGCGGCGCAGCAGATACTGCGCGGTCATGCCCTTCAGCATCATCGAGGCGGCGGTCTGGTCGTCGATGGCATCGGGCACCGGCACCACCCGGTCGGCCGGCATCAGCCGCTCTTCCGAATAGCTGCCCATCGGGCCGCTGGCATAGGCGACCCGGTCGCCGGGCTTCAGGTCGTCGACGCCGTCGCCCACCGCGACCACCACGCCGGCACCTTCCATGCCCAGGATCGCGGGCAGGGGAGCGGGGTAGAGGCCGGTGCGGAAATAGACGTCGATGAAGTTCAGGCCGATTGCCGTGTGACGGATGCGGATCTGGCCGGGCCCGGGCTCACCGACCTCGACCTCGACAAACGCCATCACCTCGGGGCCGCCGGTCCGTTCGATCCGGATCGCCTTCACCATCGGGTGTCTCCTCCATATGGGCACGTCTCTGGGGACGCAGGGGTGTTTCGGTTCCCGATGATCGGCGAGGCCGGGCGATCGTGCAATGCCCCTGCCGGATCCGCCGCCGGAACGGCCTGTTTCCGCCACGACAAAAGAAAGGGGGACAGCCCGTCAGGACCGTCCCCCTCTGTCTGCGTCATGCCGTCGTCTGTCAGGCGATCGTGCTCTTCAGGAAGGCGAGGGTGCGGTCATCGGCCTTCAGCGCCGCGTCCTGCACGAAATTGGCACCGCCCGGGCGGGCGAAGGCGTGGTTGCAGCCCTCATAGACATGCAGCTCCACCTTCGGGTTGTCGGCCAGCGCCGACTTGATCTTCTCCTGCGACTCCGGCGGCACGAAATCATCCTTGGCCGCCACATGCATCAGCAGCTTGCCGCCGATCGACGCCGCCTCGCCCAGATTGTCGTCCAGCGCCACGCCGTAATAGCTGACCGCCGCATCGATATTGGTGCGGGCCGCGGTCAGGAAAGCCAGGCGGCCGCCCAGGCACCAGCCGATGGCGCCCACCTTGCCGGTGCTGCTCTGGCCGCGGATATAGTCCACCGTTGCGGCGATGTCTTCGACGCCCTTGTCCGCGTCGAAACCCTGGAACAGCTGGAAGGCCTTCTGCCAGTCGGCCTCGCTCTGATCGGTGATCATCACGCCCGGCTCCTGCCGCCAGAACAGGTCGGGGACGATGACGGTGAAGCCCTTGGCGGCGAAGCAGTCCGCCTGATAGCGCATCAGGTGATTGACGCCGAAAATCTCCTGAATCAGAACCAGCGCCGGGCC
Source organism: Tistrella mobilis (assembly GCF_039634785.1). Lineage (NCBI taxonomy): Bacteria > Pseudomonadati > Pseudomonadota > Alphaproteobacteria > Geminicoccales > Geminicoccaceae > Tistrella > Tistrella mobilis. The sequence goes on from NZ_JBBIAB010000001.1 coordinate 296,328, forward strand.
GCTGCCGCCCTGCGCCGTCGCCAGATATGCGTCAAACGTACCGCCGTCCCTGGCGGTGATCTGCACCATGCTGCCCACTGTTCGGCCCCTTTGCTTGTCTGGTCGGGATGCGGAATGAACGGCCCGGCGCCAGGTTTCCGTGGGGCAGCCCGCTTTCCGGTGTGCGGAACACGAGGCGTCACAGAAGCCGCGGCTGCCGTTCCGGCGTCCGGGCCCGCTCAAGGTGAAGCAGAAACCGTTTGGTGTCAACGCCACCCCGCGCAGAGAAACCTCCGATTGAATGTCCACCCCCCACCACCCGGTGGCAGGGGATGACGATCGGGATCGGATTGGCGCCACAGGCCCCGCCCACGGCGCGGGCCACCGACCCCACCCGGCGGGCCATGTCGCCATAGGTTTCCGTCTCACCATATGGAATGTCGAGCATCGCGGTCCAGACGGCGCGCCTGAATTCCGTGCCGGCGGGGTTGAGCGGCAGGTCGAAACGGTCGCGCGTGCCGGCGAAATACTGCCGGAGCTGGGCCTCGGTCTCGTCCAGAATCCGCGCGGCATCGGGCCCTGCCTGTGCCGCCTCTGCGGCCGATGCCGCATCGGTGGGGTCGATCCAGTCCAGCGCCAGCAGCGCCTCGCCGTCGGCGGCCAGGCGGATCGGCCCCAGCGGGGTGTCGGCCATCAGCCGCGTTGCGGCGGCACGGGGGCCGGTCGTGCGCAGGATGGCGTCGCGGATGCGGGCACCCGGCTGCGTGGATGTCATGATCGGACAGGCTCCGGAGCAAGGGCGGCGGCCAGTGCCGCGGGGTCGTGCAGCGGCAGCCCGCAGCGCGGGCCCCGGCAATGATAGGCCGTGGGCCGGCCGTCTGCCATGCCCTTGCCATGGGCGGGATGGCCGGCGGGCAGGGGGGTGCCGGGCTCGATCCGGCGCAGATCGAGCAGGGGCCTGCCGCTGGCCGCCGCCGCCCTGAGCAGCGCGCGGGTCGCCTCGTCGCCGGCGGGGCCCACCACCACCACCTGGTCCGCGGTCTCGAGCAGCAGGGCCGCGACCATCAGCGATGCCACCCCGAAGGGGTTGCCGTCGACCTCGGCGCCGAAGGCCGCGATGGTCGCGCGGGCCGCCTCGGCATAGGCGGGGTTGCCGGTCGCCAGCATCAGCCGCGCCAGGGCCTGCGCCATCAGCCCGTTGCCCGAGGGCTGGGCGGCATCGGTGCCGGGGCGGCTGCGCACCGGCAGCACCTCGGCATCGTCTGCCGTCATGTGCCAGCCGCCGCCCTCGGCCATGTGATGCCGCATCACCACCTCCGCCCAGCCTTCCGCCCGGGCCAGGCGTGCCGTGCCGCCCTCGGCCTGGTCCAGCGCCAGTGCCGCCAGGATCATGGCGGCGTGATCGTCCAGCAGCCCCGGCCAGACCAGCCGGCCGTCCCGCGCCGCATGGCCCAGACGGCCGTTGCGGTCATGGCTCGCCAGCACCGCGTCGAAGGCCCGGGCGGCACGGGCCACCTGGTCCGGCCGGTCGAAGATCATGCCGGCTTCGGCGAGGCCCGCGATCATCAGCCCGTTCCAGTCGGCCAGCACCTTGTCGTCGCGGCCCGGATGGCTGCGCGACCGGCGCCGCTCGTGCAGCCGTGCCGCCATCGCCTCAAGCCGCGCCTCGTCCTCTCCGCTCAGCGGGTCGGGATGGGCCAGCCGGTTGGGGATGGCGCGGCCCTCGAAATTCCCGCCCGGCCGGATGTCGTAGACCCGGCCGAAGAGGGCGGCATCGTCCGCGCCCAGAACCGCCGCGATCTCTTCGGCCGTCCAGAGGTAATAGAGGCCTTCTTCACCCTCGCTGTCGGCATCCAGGCTGCTGGCGAAGGCGCCGCCACCTGTCTCCATCTCGCGCGCCAGCCAGGTCATGATCCCCTGGGCGGCCTCTGCGAAGACCGCGGCATGGGGTGCGCTGCCGGCCCGGGCCCAGGCGCGGGCGTAAAGCGGCAGCAGCTGGGCGTTGTCGATCAGCATCTTCTCGAAATGGGGGACCAGCCAGTCGGCATCGACCGAATAGCGGGCGAAGCCGCCGCCCAGATGGTCGTGAATGCCGCCCGCGGCCATGCGGCGCAGCGTCCGGTCCAGGGCCGCATGGGCGGCCTCCGTCCCAGTCTCTCGCCCGATAGCCGGGCCGCCCGGGCTCGCCAGCGCGTCGAACAGGGCCAGCAGCGGCGCGTTGGGGAATTTGGGCGCGCCGCGCACGCCGCCGCGCTCCATGTCGAACACCCCGGCGATCCGGGCGGCCGCGCCGGCCACGGTATCGGCCGATGGCACGGGCCCCGGACGGCGGGCCGCCAGCCGGCCCAGACGGGCACCGATCGCCGATGCGTTGTGGCGGACGTCTTCCGCCTGATCGTGATATATTGTCGCGATCTGCTCGAGCATGTCGCGGAAGGCGGGAAGTCCGTGGCGAGGTTCGGGCGGGAAATAGGTGCCGCCCCAGAAGGGCGCACCATCGGGCGTGAGGAACATGGTGAGTGGCCAGCCCCCCGGCTGGCCGAGAGCCTGAAGAGCGGCCATGTATACGTCGTCGACATCGGGTCGTTCTTCGCGATCGACCTTCACGTTGACGAACAGCCGGTTCATGACGGCGGCGGTCTCGGGGTTCTCGAAGCTCTCATGGGCCATCACATGGCACCAATGGCAGGCGGCGTAGCCGATCGACAGCAGGATCGGCCGGTTCTCCGCCCTGGCGCGCGCGAAGGCCTCCGGGCCCCAGGGCAGCCAGTCCACCGGATTGTCCTTATGCTGAAGGAGGTACGGGCTGACTTCCCTGTGGAGTGAGTTTCCGGACATCTTTTAAACCCGAGAGTGTGTTGGCGCTTGCAATCGGTGCGGGGATCGCGGACTGTCCAGGGTACGTGGCGTCAGTGGCGACCATCGGCAAGCGCAGACGAGCCAAAGCAAAGATCAGGGAATCTGCCCGATGAAGATCTCCATCGACCTCGATTGCACCCCCGAAGAGGCCCGCCGCGCCGTTGGCCTTCCGGATCTGACGCCGCTGCACAACATGTTCCTGACCGAGATGCAGAAGCAGATGGCTCAGGCCATGAAGACCATGGATGGCGACAACATCATCCGGAGCTGGATGCCGGGCGGGCAGGGCTGGGACCAGATGCAGAAATTCTGGTCGGGGCTCGCCACCGCCGGCACCACCGGGGGCGTGAAGAAGGACGGCTGAGGTGAGTGTGGTCCGCAACGACCCGCCGCTCTATTACGAGCGGCACATCTTCGTGTGCACCAACGAGCGGCCCGAGGGCCATCCCCGCGGCTGCTGCGAGGCCGGCGGGGCAACGAAGCTGCGCAACTACATGAAGGCCCGCGCCAAGGAGATGGGGCTCAAGGGCGTGCGGGTGAACAATTCCGGCTGCCTGGACCGCTGCGAACTGGGCCCGACGCTGGTGATCTATCCCGAAGGCGTCTGGTACGGCTATCGCAGCACCGACGATATCGACGAGATCCTGACCACCCATGTCGCCGAAGGCGGCCGGGTCGATCGGCTGATGCTGAAGCCGGGCGATGACGAGATCGCCAAGGCCGACATCGCCGAGCGGCGCGCCGCCGAAAAGGCCGCCCGCGCGGCGGCGAGCGGCGGCTGACGGTTCCGGCCGCTCGGCCTGCTGACCATACGGCCCGCTCCGACTGTTCGGGCCGCTGTTCATGCAGGGCCATCGGGCTATGATGGGCCGGCATCCCGAGGGACGGGATGCCGGCCTTTCTTGTCCTGCGCCTGCCTGATCGGACCCTGAATTCCCATGACGACATCGGCGACCTCGCGCCCCCGGACCATCTTCGCCCGGGCGACCCCGCCGGGCCGTGGTGCCGTGGCGATCATCCGCCTGTCCGGCCCCGACACCGATGCTGCCCTCGGGGCATTGACGCCCGGGCGCGCGCTGCCCGAACCCCGCCTGGCCAGCCTCCGCCGGATCGCCGATCCGGTCTCGGGCCGGGTGATCGACGAAGCGCTGGTGCTGCGCTTCACCGCCCCGGCCAGCTACACCGGCGAGGACGCGGCCGAGCTGCAGCTGCATGGCGGCCCGGCGGTGGTGGCGGCGGTGATCGAGGTGCTGGGCCGTCTGCCCGGGCTCCGGCCGGCCGAGGCGGGGGAGTTCACCCGCCGGGCGGTGCTGTCCGGCCGGATGGATCTGACCGCGGCGGAAGCCGTCGCCGATCTGATCGCCGCCGATACCGCCGGCCAGGCGGCGCAGGCCCTGGCCCAGCTGGGCGGGCGGCTGGGGCGGCAGGTGGAGGGGTGGCGCGCGCGTCTGATCCGCGCCGCCGCCATGATCGAGGCCGAGATCGACTTCCCCGACGAAGAGGTGCCCGACGGCATCGCCCTGACGGTGGCACCCGAGATTGAGGCGATCGCGACCGAGTTTCGCGCCTGTCTGGCCGATGGCCGGTCGGGGGAGCGGCTGCGCGAAGGCGTGGTCGTGGCCGTGGTCGGCCGCCCCAATGCCGGCAAGTCGAGCCTGGTGAATGCGCTGGCCGGCCGCGAGATCGCGATCGTGACCGATCGCCCCGGCACCACCCGCGATGCGATCGAGGTGGCGCTCGACCTCGACGGGGTGGCGCTGACCCTGATCGATACCGCCGGGCTGCGCGACACCGACGACCCGATCGAGCAGGAGGGTGTGCGTCGCGCCCGGGCCCGGGCGGCCGAGGCGGATCTGCGTCTGGTGGTGATCGATCCCGAGACCACCGACCCGGCCCAGGCGATGGCCGAAGCAGGGGTGCTGCCGGGCGATCCGATCGTCTTCACCCGCCGGGACCGCCTGGCGGGTGATGCCGCCGACCGGCTTCGGACGGTGGTGGCCGGGGACCATCCGATGGTGCTGGTCTCCTGCGTCACCGGCGCCGGCATGGGCGATCTGGCCGCCGCTCTGGCCGGGCTTGCCGCCGGGCTCACCGGCGGCGGGGAGGGGGCGATGATCACCCGGGCCCGCCACCGGGCGGCGCTCGATCAGGCGGCGGCGGCGCTCGATGCCGCCGCGGCCGGACTCACCCATCCGCTGCCGATGCTGGAGCTGGTGGCCGAAGACCTCCGCCGGGCCTGCGATGCGCTGGGCCGGATCACCGGCCGGATCGATGTCGAACACCTTCTGGATGCGATCTTCCGTGAGTTCTGTATCGGGAAATGATATCTGAGGGGCGAGCCCGCGCGGTATCCGCCCCTTCAGACCATGTCTGAGCTGCCCCGGCTTTTCGTGTGTGACACAGGGGGTTGGCGGCGGATGTTCCACGTGAAACGCGCGGCTCCGCCGGAGGGTCCCAGGCCCGCCCACCATCACCAGCCCGCCCGCCATCACCGGCCCGCCCGCCATTATCCGCCCGCCCGCCATCATCCGACCACCTCACCCGACGACCAGACGAGACCACGATGCCCAGCGATCTGCCCCGTTCCATCCCGGCCACGCCAGAGGCCGTCGTCGATCCGTCGGCGGTCGACGTCATCGTCATCGGCGGCGGCCATGCCGGTGTGGAGGCGGCCGCCGCCGCGGCGCGGGTGGGGGCGCGGACCGTCCTCGTCACCCATGCCTTTGCGACCATCGGCGCCATGTCGTGCAATCCGGCGATCGGCGGCATCGGCAAGGGCACGCTGGTGCGAGAGGTCGATGCCCTCGACGGGCTGATGGCCCGGGCGATCGATCGGTCGGGCATCCAGTTCCGGGTGCTGAATGCCAGCCGTGGCCCAGCGGTCCACGGGCCGCGCGCCCAGGCCGACCGCCGGCTCTATGCCGCGGCGATGCAGGACCTCGTCGCCGGCACCGCCGGGCTTCGCGTCGTCGAAGGCGCCGTCGATGATCTGATCGTGGCGGAGGAGGGCACGGGCCCGCGGGTCGCCGGGGTGGTGCTGGCCGATGGCCGCCGGATCCGGGCGGCTGCGGTGGTGCTGACCACCGGCACCTTCCTGCGCGGCATGATCCATATCGGCGATCAGCGCATCCCCGCCGGCCGGGTGGGGGAGGCGCCGGCCGCGGCGCTGGGCGCGCGTCTCGAAGCCCTGGGCCTGCCGATGGGCCGGCTGAAGACCGGTACGCCGCCCCGGCTCGACGGCCGGACCATCGATTGGGCTGCGCTGGCCGAGCAGCATGGCGACACGCCGCCCAAGCCGTTCTCGGTGCTGACCGACCGGATCACCGTGCCGCAGATCGCCTGCCATATCACCGCGACCACGCCGGCGGCCCATCAGGTGATCCGCGATCATCTGCACGAGAGCGCGGTCTATTCCGGCCGCATTGCCGGCCGCGGCCCCCGCTACTGCCCGTCGATCGAAGACAAGGTCGTGCGCTTCGCCGACCGCGACAGCCATCAGATCTTCCTGGAGCCCGAGGGGCTGGACGATCACACGGTCTATCCCAACGGCATCTCCACCAGCCTGTCGGCCGAGGCCCAGGCCCGGATGCTCCGCCATATCCCGGGGCTGGAGCGGGTGTCGATCATCCGCCCCGGCTATGCCATCGAATATGATTTCGTCGACCCGCGGTCGCTGCTGCCGACGCTGGAGAGCCGGGTGATGCCCGGGCTTTACATGGCCGGCCAGATCAACGGCACCACCGGCTATGAAGAGGCGGCGGCGCAGGGGGTGCTGGCCGGCGCCAATGCCGCGCTGGCGGCGGGCGAGGCGGGGGGCGATCGTCGCCAGGGCGCCCGGCTGCTGCCCGATCGCGGCCGCTCGCTCACCGGTGTGATGATCGACGACCTCACCACCCGTGGCGCCGACGAGCCCTATCGCATGTTCACCTCGCGCGCCGAATACCGGCTGCTGCTCAGGGCAGACAATGCCGATCTGCGGCTGACCGCCGAAGCGATGGCCCTGGGGCTGGTGGGGGCCGAACGCCGTGCCGCCCACGAGGCGAAGCTGGCCGCCCTCGACGAGGCCCGCGGGCTGGCCCGCAGCCTGACCCTCACCCCCGAACAGGCCCGCGGTCACGGCATCCCCGCCAACCGCGACGGCCGGCCGCGCACGCTGCACCAGCTGCTGGTGCATGCCGAGGCGACCCGTGCCGTGCTGACCGCGATCTGGCCAGAGCTGGCCCGGATCCGCGCCGACGTCTACGAGCAGATCGAGATCGAAGCCCGCTATGACGGTTATCTCGGCCGGCAGGAGGCGGATGTCTCGGCCTGGCGCCGGGAAGGCGGGCTCGCCATTCCCGACGGGTTCGATTATGGCCGGGTCGGCGGCCTGTCGGCCGAGATGCAGGAAAAGCTGAATCGCAGCCGGCCGGCGACCATCGCCGCCGCCCAGGCGATCCCCGGGGTCACCCCGGCGGCGCTCAGCCTGGTGATCGGCGCCATCCGGCGCGGCACGGCACTGGCGGCGGAGTAGGGCAGATGGCACGCAAGCCCGATCCCCGCCGCTTCAGCCCCAGGCCGGCGGCTCAACCGCGCACGGCCGAGCCGGCCGGTCCCGCCGGCGCCGACCACGACATCATCCGGCCGCGGATCGATGCGCTGCTCGCCGGGGTTCCACGTGAAACCCTCGACCGGCTGGAGATTTACGCCGAAAGGCTCATCCGCTGGCAGGGGGCGATCAATCTGGTCGGCCCGGCGACCCTGCCCGAACTCTGGCGCCGGCACATGCTCGATTCGGCCCAGCTTCTGCCGCTGATCGGCCCGGCTGCCGGCCGGCGTCTGGTCGATCTGGGCTCCGGCGCCGGCTTTCCCGGGCTGGTGCTGGCGGCGCTGACCGATCTGGATGTTCATCTGGTCGAAAGCGACACCCGCAAGGCGATCTTCCTGCGGGAGACGGCCCGGGCGATGGGCATCACCGTCACCGTCCATGCCGAACGCATCGAACGCCTGCAAGCCCTGGGCGCCGACCTGGTCTCCGCCCGCGCGCTCGCCCCATTGGACAAGCTTCTTGAGATGGCCATTCCGCTTGCCCGCCCGGATGCCGTATTCTGGTTCCTGAAAGGCGCCCAGGCCGAGGCCGAGATTGCAGCCGCCCGCACCCGCTGGACAATGCAGGTGGTATGCCATAGAAGTATGACCGACGAGGGTGGCGTCATCCTTGAAGCGAAGGGGCTGTCTCGTGTCCAAGACCGTGACCAATCCCGCTGATGCGGCGCCTCAGGGCACCGGTCGCGTGCTGGCCATCGCAAACCAGAAGGGCGGCGTCGGTAAGACCACGACCGCGATCAACCTGGCGACCGCACTGGCTGCGGCGCGCAAGCGGGTTCTGGTGATCGATCTCGATCCGCAGGGCAATGCATCGACCGGGCTGGGCATCGATGCCGGCCAGCGGGATCCGTCGAGCTATGATGTGCTGATGGGCGAGGCGAGCCTTGCCGAGGCGATCGTCGAAACCGATGTGCCCGGGCTGGCGGTGGTGCCGGCGGTGGTCGATCTGACCGGCGCCGAAATCGAGCTGATCGAGCGCCCGGCCCGCGAGCGCCGGCTGCGCATGGCGCTGGGTGCCGAGGGACTACCGCCGTACGACTACATCTTCATCGACTGCCCGCCCTCGCTCGGCATTCTGACCCTGAATTCCCTGGTCGCCGCCGATGCGGTGCTGGTGCCGCTGCAGTGTGAGTTCTTCGCCCTGGAAGGTGTCAGCCAGCTGGTGCGGACGGTCGACCGGGTGCGCCGCTCGCTCAACCCGCGGCTCGACATTCAGGGCGTGGTGCTGACCATGTTCGACAACCGCAACAACCTGTCCAACCAGGTTGCGGCGGATGTGCGCAACTTCTTCGGCGACAAGGTCTACAAGACCGTGATCCCGCGCAATGTCCGCGTGTCGGAAGCGCCCAGCCATGGCAAGCCGGTGCTGCTCTATGATCACCGCTGCGCCGGGGCCAAGGCCTATATCCATCTGGCAGGTGAAGTGCTGAAGCGCGAACGGGGGGTGGCCGCGTGAGTGCGGAAGAGACCGGCGGCCGCAAGCGCGGCCTGGCGCGTGGCCTGTCTGCGCTGCTCGGGGATACGGCGATCGAGGATGCGGCCCCTGCGACCGCAACGGCCGATGTCCGGATGATGCCGGTCGAGCGGCTGCGCCCCGGCCGCTATCAGCCCCGCCGGCATTTCGACGAAGAGGCCCTGTCGCAGCTGGCCGCCAGCCTGCGCGAACGTGGCGTGGTCCAGCCGATCCTGGTCCGGCCGCTCGATGACGGCGGTTTCGAGATCGTCGCCGGCGAGCGGCGCTGGCGGGCGGCGCAGCTTGCCCGGCTGCACGAGGTTCCGGTCATCGTTCGCCATATGGCGGATCATGACGCGCTGGAAATCGCCCTGGTCGAGAACATCCAGCGCCAGGATCTGACGCCGCTGGAAGAGGCCGACGGCTATCGCCGGCTGATGGGCGAGTTCTCCTACACCCAGGAGGAACTCGGCCGGGTGATCGGCAAGAGCCGCGCCCATGTCGCCAACATGCTCCGCCTGCTGAACCTGCCCGATGCTGTCAAGGAGATGCTCGACGACGGCCGGCTGTCCATGGGGCATGCCCGGGCGATCGCGACCGCCGACGACCCCTCGGCCCTGGCGAAGCGGATCGTCGATCGCGGGTTGACGGTGCGTGAGGCCGAGACCCTGGCCCGGGGCGAGGCCGAGAAGCGGGCAACTCGGGAGGGCGCGCAGCGCAAGCCCGTGGGCGGCCGGCCGCGCCGTGCCGATGCCGCCGGCAGCTCGACCAAAGACAGCGACACGCTGCGCCTGGAAGAGGATCTGAGCGAGAGCCTGGGCCTGAAGGTTTCGATCAACCCCGTCTCACCGACGGCGGGGTCGATGACCATTGCCTATGGCTCGCTCGAAGACCTCGACGACCTGCTGGCCCGGTTGGGCGGGCGCGGCTGACGCCCCGATCGCGGGCGGATTTCCGGTCAAAAATTATCGATTGTGGAGGCGGGTTTTCAGGCCTCAGCGGCGGCGTTTGCGCTGCCCCGCTTCGGCGGCAATACCCAGCAATGCCTGGCCGACCAGGGTCTCCTGGGGCAGTCCCTGCTTGGCCCGTGCCTCGGCATCGGCCAGTCGGCCCAGGGCCCGGGCAAGCGCTGCGGTGGGCCACACCGCCAGGGCGGCCCTGAAACTGCCGGTCTGCTTGAAGAATACCGGGGGCTTCAGCGATTTCATCGCCATCTCCGGATCCGCACCGGCATCGATGTCGGCGCGGGCCTGAAGCAGCCGGCCGAAATGGCGGGAAACGGCGCGCAGCAGGGCAATGGCGGAGGTGCCTTCGGCAAAGGCGCGGTCGAGCGCCTGGTCCAGCGCCGCAGCATCGCCGCCGGCCGCCGCCAGCGCCACATCGTCCAGCGCCACGGTCCGGGCATCGCCGATCACCGCTTCGACATCTTCAAGCGTGACCCGGCCGCAGCCATGGGCGTAGAGGGCCAGCTTGTCCAGCTCCATCCGGGTCATCGCCCGGTCCGCGCCCAGAGAGCCGGCCAGCGCCATCAGCGCATCGGCATCGGCCTGAAGCCCTGCTTCCGACAGGTGGTTGCGGATCACCTCGGCCAGATCACGGCCTTCATCGGCATAGCAGGCGATGGCGGCCGCATTGGCGGCGGTTTCGAACAGTTTGCGAAGCTTCGATCCCGGCCCCAGCTCGCCGCCATCGACCACGATCAGCGCATCGCCGGCCGGATCGCCAAGAAAACCGGCCAGCGCCGGCGCCTGGGCATCGCCGATATCCCTGAGGCGGACCACCCGCCGGCCGCCGCCGAAGGCGATGGCGGCCGCTTCGTCCGCCAGCCGGGCCGGATCGTCCGACAGGGTCTTGCCGTCGAGGGTGGCGATCCGGAACGGATCGGTGGGGTCCGGCACGACCGCACGCACCAGCCGGTCGGCCCGTTCCTTCACCAGCCCGCGATCGGGACCATAGACCAGAACCGCCCGCCAGGCGGCATCGGGCCGGCCGCTTTTGGTTTCCGCATCACGGGGGGCGACCTTCACCATCCGCTCGCCGCCGCCCTAAACCTCGCCATGCTGGTCGAAATAGATCGACAGCCGGGTGTGGACCTCGCGCGCGGCTTCCTTCAGCGCACGTTCGATCGCATCCTGCCGCGAGACCAGCGTCGCATAGGGAGCAGAGATCTGGTCATAGCCGTTGATCTGGGTGACCGTGCCGTCGGCCAGCAGCCTGTCGGCGTTGTTCTCGCCCGCATGGGGCGCCATCAGGCGATAGCTCACCACGATCCGCACATTATAGCGGCTGGCGGTGGCGTCTTCGTTGATGGCAAGCCCGGTCTCGGTGATCCTGATCGAACTGTCCAGCCGGTAGCGCCCGGGATGACCGCGGCCCTCCCCGGCAAGCAGGCGTTCCAGGCTGTTCCGGTAGATCTGGCCAGCCCGGTCGGGCACCGGTCCGACCGCCACCGCGGCCAGCTGTTCGGTGACCGCGGGGCGGTTGGCGGCGGTGTCGCCATAGAGCGGCCGGAAGCCGCAGGCCGACAGCGTCAGCGCCGCCGCGGCCATGGCCGCCGCCAGCACCAGCCGCCGGCTGCGGCGGCTGGCGGGCCCGGTCGGGCTGATGCGATCAGCCGATGAGGTTGAGAATGCGGTTCGGGACATAGATCACCTTCCGCGGGGTGCGGCCGTCGAGAGCGGTCTTGACCTTGTGGTCGGCGAGGGCACGTTCCACAGCCGCATCCTGATCCAGATCCGGCGCGACATCCAGCTTGCTGCGCACCTTGCCGTTGACCTGCACCGGCAGGGTGATGGTGTCCACCGTCACCAGCGTCGGGTCGAAATCGGGCCAGGGCTGTTCGGCCAGCAGGCCGTCATGGCCGGCCATCCGCCACAGCTCTTCGCCCAGATGCGGGGTCATCGGCCCGATCAGCCGGATGACGGCATCCACCGCCTCGCGGGCGACGGCGGCATCGGCGGGCGAGGCCGGGGTGAAGTCGAACAGCGCGTTCGAAAGCTCGCGCAGCCGCGCCACACCCTTGTTGAAGTGGAAGCGCTCCAGATCCTCCGACAGGTCGCGGATCGTCCGGTGCAGCTTGCGGCGGATCTCCAGCGCCGCGCCCTCGGCCGCCGCCAGGTCGGCGCCGATATCGGTGCCGGGGGCGGGCAGGGCGGCGGTCCATTCATCCACCAGCCGGTACAGCCGGGCCAGATAGCGGTGCGCGCCTTCGGCGCCCGCATCGGTCCATTCCAGGTCGCGTTCCGGCGGGCTGTCGGACAGCATGAACAGCCGCGCGGTATCGGCGCCATAGGCCTCGATGATCGCCATCGGGTCCACGACGTTGCGCTTGGACTTGCTCATCTTCTCGATGCGGCCGCGGGTAACCGGTCGGCCGGTTTCCACATGGACCAGCTGGCCGTCGGCGTCTTTGGTCACCTCTTCGGGGAAGACCCAGCGGCCCTGATCGTCCTTGTAGGTCTCGTGCACCACCATGCCCTGGGTCAGCAGCCCGGCGAAGGGCTCCTTCACGTCCAGCAGCCCCACCTCGCGCATCGCGCGGGTGAAGAAGCGGGAATAGAGCAGGTGCAGCACGGCATGTTCGATGCCGCCGATATACTGGTCCACCGGCATCCACTTGTCGGCCGCTTCGCGCGGGAAGGGGCGGTCGGTGGTCAGGCCGGTATAGCGGGCGAAATACCAGCTGCTTTCGAAGAAGGTATCGAAGGTGTCGGTCTCGCGCCGGGCGGGCTTGCCGCAGCTCGGGCAATCGACATGCGCCCAGCTGGGGTGGCGGTCCAGCGGGTTGCCCTGGCCGTCGAACACCACATCCTCGGGCAGGGTGACCGGCAGCTGGTCTTCCGGCACCGGCACCACGCCGCAGTCCGGGCAGTGGATCACCGGGATCGGGCAGCCCCAATAGCGCTGGCGCGACACGCCCCAGTCGCGCAGGCGGAAGGTGGTTTCACCCTTGCCGATGCCGATCTTCTCAAGCTCTTCGATCGCGCGGCGCTTGGCATCCGCGACCGACAGCCCGTCCAGGAACCCCGAATTGACGATCACGCCGTCGCCGGTCAGCGCTTCGCTGCCGATCTCCAGCGGGGACGCGTCGTCCAGGCCCGCGGGCCGGACCACCGGCTTCACCGGCAGGTCGTATTTGCGGGCGAAATCCAGGTCGCGCTGGTCGTGGGCCGGGCAGCCGAAGATCGCGCCCGAGCCGTATTCCATCAGCACGAAATTCGCCACATAGACCGGCAGCTTCAGCCCCGGCACGAAGGGATGTTCGGCATCGACCGGCAGCCGGTAGCCCTTCTTCTCGGCCTTCTCCAGCACCTCTTCGCTGGTGCCGGTGCGGTTGCACTCTTCGATGAAGGCGGCAAGCTCGGGGTCGGATGCCGCCAGCGCTTCGGCCAGCGGGTGGTTGGGGGCGATGCCGCAGAAGGCGGCGCCGAACAGCGTATCGGGGCGGGTGGTGAAGACCTCCAGCCCGTCCAGCCCCTCGGGCGCGCCCTCAAGGCGGAAGCTCAGCCGGGCACCTTCGGAACGGCCGATCCAGCGCTCCTGCATGGTCTTCACCCGGTCGGGCCAGCGGTCCAGCGTCGACAGGCTGTCCAGCAGATCGTCGCCGAAGGCGGTGATCTTCAGGAACCACTGCGACAGCTTGCGCCGTTCCACCAGGGCGCCCGAGCGCCAGCCGCGGCCCTCGATCACCTGTTCATTGGCCAGCACCGTCTGGTCGACGGGGTCCCAGTTGACCCAGCTTTCCTTGCGATAGGCGAGGCCGGCTTCCAGGAACTTCAGGAACATGCGCTGCTCGTGGACGTAATAATCCGGCGCGCAGGTGAAGATCTCCCGGTTCCAGTCATAGGACAGGCCCATCGACTTCAGCTGGCCACGCATGGCCGCGATGTTGTCGTAGGTCCATTTGCCCGGATGGATGCCGCGCTCGATGGCCGCATTCTCGGCCGGCATGCCGAAGGCGTCCCAGCCCATCGGATGCAGCACGTTATACCCCTTGGCGCGGCGGTAGCGTGCCGTCACGTCCCCCAGCGTATAGACGCGGACATGGCCGATATGGATGCGGCCGGAGGGGTAGGGGAACATCTCGAGCACATAGTATTTCGGCTTCGACGACGCTTCATCGGTCGTGAAGGTGCCGTTCTCGTCCCACACCTGCTGCCACTTGGGCTCGATCGCCTTGGGGTTGTAGCGGGCCATTTTTCCGGTACGAAGTGCGGGTGACCGCAACCGGCACCGCCCCCTTGTCGAAAGGGGCATGCCGCTGCCGGTCACCCGGTTGGAGAGGATGGCGGCGGGGGCCTCCCTGCCGCCAGGCTTGGGAGGCGCCGTCAGCTCGCCGAGCTTGAAACGCGCAGCTGGCGGGCGCGGGTGAGGATGGCGTCCTCGATGCGCGTTGCGACCGCGGGCTCGACGGGCTGGTCGACCCAGGTGCCGGTCTCGTCGCGGCGCTGCTTGAAGGCGGCCACGCGGATGCCGTCGGCACGGAGCTGGCGGTCGAGGATATAGACGGTGAGCTTCATCCGCTCACCCGGCGTCTCGGGGGCGCTGTACCAGTCGGTGATCAGCACGCCGCCGAAGGGGTCGGCGGAGGCCAGCGGCATGAAGCTGATGGTGTCGAGCGAGGCCCGCCACAGGAAGCTGTTCACGCCGATCGGCGAGGCGCCGCCGGTGCCGTCGCGGCTCTTGTCATTGTCGAAGATGTTGAGACCGCCGTCGCCGAAGATGGTCTGGCGCTGGGTCTCGTAGGTGCCGCCGGTTCCGCCGGGGATCGAGCGCGGATAGCTGGCTTCGGTCTCCACGCCGCTGCAGCCCGCGAGCAGCGCGAGCGCGCCTGCGAGCGTCGCGTACCGCAACAGATCCTTGCCCGTGACTGCCATGGCCGTTCCAAACCTCTCTGGCTAGTGTCCGACGTGGTCCCGCCGGCGTTGTCTCTGGTCCCGACAGGGCGTCGCCGAAATCTGTCCGAGAGAGGCATTTGCACTCCGTCGGATGCTTCGGTCGGCTGAACTATATGGCAAGCCGCTTCCTGCCTCAACCGAAGCCGATAGCAGGTCGTCCGCGGGCCCCCGGGGCCCCCGCGGACGGGGGAGGGGGCACATGACCCCCCTGTGTCATCCCTGTTGCAATCCTGCTACATTGTGACGGAAATCACTGACCGGCCCTGTTGCGCTGCGTTGACGGCGCGTGCGCTGCGGAAGAACATGAACTTGCCGCATGGGCGAATTCCCCGCACGCCCGGCGTCCGGATGGCGGCCAAGACCGCCGACCGCGAAGAGCTTCCGGCCAGCATCAGGCCAATCACGACCAGGCCGGAACCCGAAGCGGGCCGGCCGACCAGACTTGTATCCCGGACGTCCCGGCACCCGGCCGGACCGAAAATTTCTGAACGTTCTCACCAGGGGACCCGACCCGATGAAGAAGATCCTGCTCGGCAGCACCGCCATCGTCGCCGCTGCCGCCGCTTTCGCCGCTCCCGCTTCGGCGGCCGAGAAGATCAAGCTCGGCCTCGGCGGCTATTATCAGAGCGTCTTCGTGCTGATCGACGAGGATGTGGCGAACACCCGCACCGACAGCATGAAGCAGGAAGGCGAGATCCACTTCCTGGGTGAGACCACGCTCGACAACGGCGTGACCGTCGGCGTGAACGTGCAGCTCGAGGGCTACACCACCGGCGACCAGATCGACGAGCACTTCGTCTATTTCGAGGGCGGCTTCGGTCGCGTGCAGCTGGGTGCCGCCGACTCGGCCGCCTATCTGATGCACTATTCGGCCCCGACCGCCATTGCCGGCCATGGCGTCGACAGCCCGAACTTCTTCCATGCCTCGCAGCCCGGCACCAATGTGCTGGCGTCGAACTACACCTTCCTGAACACCACCGGCGACGCCAACAAGCTGACCTACTTCACCCCGCGCTTCTCGGGCTTCCAGCTGGGCCTGTCGTACACGCCGAGCCTCGCGGCCGGGACGGGCGGCTCGTCGAACTCCTATGGCAACCTGCCGGACAACACCCCGGGCCAGCAGGAGAAGATCGTCGAGATCGGCGCCAACTACGTGAACAGCTTCGGCGGTATCGACGTCGCCTTCGCGGTGGGCTACCTGACCGGTCAGCAGGAAGTCGATGCGGTTGGCTTTGACGATCAGGAAGCCTTCACCGTGGGTGCGCAGCTGGGCTATGCCGGCTTCACCTTCGGCGGTGGCTACCAGAAGAACAATATGGGCCTGCAGCTCGAAGACGACATGGAGCAGTGGAATGTGGGCCTGACCTACGGCTTCGGCCCCTACACCGTCGGCACCGGCTATGGCTATGGCAGCCAGACCAGCGCGGCCGGTATCGAGGACGAGCTGTCGACCTTCGAGATCGGCGGCACCTACGAGATGGGCCCGGGCGTCAGCCTGATGGCCGGCTACTTCCACTACGACTTCGATTCGGACCTGCCGGCGAACCGGAACACCTCGGACGCCTTCATGGTCGGTACCTCGCTCGAGTTCTGATCGGGCAGTCGTGGACGCCGCGGTTTCCGCGGCGTCCACCGCCTCACATAACCGTCTGACGGCCGATCCGGCCCTGCCCGGAGTTGTTGCTTCACAGCCACAGTGTGGCGGGAAGCGCGACGGCAGGGGTGCACCTCGCTTGACCACCGCATGCGCGGGATGGAACATGGCGACGCACAGCGCTTCGGATACGGCTTCGACGGCACCCTATTTACGGGTCGTATCACCTGGCGCTCGATGCCGCGCCGGGCTTTTTGTGTTGGTCTGATGGCAGTTCGCCAGAGGGTCGGCCTCAAGCCTGGCTCCACCGGTTCTAGGGGAACTGACCGATGAAGAAGATTCTGCTTGGCACGTCGGCCATCGTCGCCGCCGGCCTGCTCGCCGCGCCGGCGTCGGCCGCTGAGAAGATCAAGCTGGGCCTGGGTGGCTACTACCAGAGCGCCTTCGTCCTGATCGACGAGGACGTGGCGAACACCCGCACCGACAACATGAAGCAGGAAGGCGAGATCCACTTCCTGGGTGAGACCACGCTCGACAACGGCATCAAGGTTGGTGTCAACGTCCAGCTCGAGGCCTACACCACCTCGGATCAGGTCGACGAGCACTATGTCTACTTCGAGGGTGGCTTCGGTC